>JBHHZM010000127.1:0-8799 GCA_046758065.1 Alphaproteobacteria bacterium
GCCGCGCGCGAAGGGCACGACGACGGCCCGGGCGCGGGCCTGGACCACCTCGACCAACGTGTTGTAGCCGCCCTGCGAGAGCGAGACGGCGCAGTTCGAAAGAAGGTCGGGAAAATCGTCCCGGGCACGCTCGACGGCGACGCCGGCCGGGGCGGCGGCGGCGAGTTCGGCGAAGGCGTCGCCCGCCAGATTGCCGCCGGCGAGCAGCCGCCAGTCGAGTCGCGCCAACGTTCCGGAGGTTTTCCGCGCCTCAAGCGCCGTGCGCAACAGCGCCTCGCCCACGGCGCCGCCGCCCGCCGAGACGACAACCTCGTTCCAGCCCGGTCCGCCCGGGCGAGCGCGCCGGCCCGGTGGTCCCGCGACGTATCCGGTGTAGGCGATCCGGTCGGCGATCGTCGCGGCTTCGGGGAGACTCGCGGCGAGCGGGATCGCCGCGGGATCGCCGTGGACGAGCACGGCGTCGAAGTGCCGTTGCGCCCAGGCCACGGCCTCGGCGCGGCGTTCGGGCGTGCGGGCGGTCAGCACGTCGCGCACCGAGCAGGCGATCCAGGGACGCGGTCGCGTGTCCCGGGCGGCTTCGAGCAAGGGCAGGAGCTCGAAACGCAGCCTGCGGCGGCCGAACGGGAACATCTCGATCACCAGCGCCCGTGGACGCAGGCGCGCCAACAGGTCGAGCAGGCGCCCGCGGCGGCGCGCCTCGAATGCGGCGCCGACCGGACGGTCGTTCTCGTCGACCAGCGTGTGGAAAGACTCGTCGGCGCTGCGCATCGGCGGAAGCTGCACCAGCCGCGCCGCGCCGAGGTCGAGCCCGCCGACCGGCGGCCCGCCGCTCGCCACGACGACTTCGAGACCGCGCGCGGCGCAGGCGCGGGCGAGCAGTGCCACGCGTCTGAGGTGACCGATGCCCAGCAGGTGCTGGACGTGGAACAGCACGCGGTGGCGGGTCACGGCGCCAGCGCCAGGTTGAGCCGGGCGACGACGGGCGCGCCGTCGGCGGCGAGCTCGAAGAAATGCGCGCGGTCCCAGGCGAGACGGACGGGCGGGCGGCCCGTCATGTTCCAGCCGGCGGCGCGGGCGAAGACGGCGCGGATGACGCCCTTGTGGGTGACGCCGGCGACGGTATCGCGACGCGCCGCGACCTCGGCGAGCCAGGGGGCGAGCCGCGCCTGCACCTCGCGCGGGCTCTCGCCGCCGTCGGGACGAAAATCGAGACCGCGCGCCTCGTTTTCCGCCATCTCGCGCCCCAGCTCGGCGCGCAGTTCGGCGAGCCTGCGCCCCTCCCAGCGGCCCCAGCTCATTTCGCCGAGCCGGGGTTCGATCGTGCAGTCGGCAACGCCCATGAGCGCGGCGGTTTCGCGCGCGCGGGCGAGCGGGCTCGTCACCCAGCGGGCGCCGGCGATCTCGGGCGGCGGCCGCCAGCGCGCCGCCGCGGCGCGACCGGCGGGGCTCAGCGGGACGTCGGTGCGGCCCTGGATGCGGCCGGTTTCGCTCCAGGCGGTCGCGGCGTGACGGATGAGCGCGAGCCGGGTCATGCCCGGGCTCCGGCCGCGGCGAGCGCGCTCGCGAGCGTCGCCGCCGCCGCCTCGAGTCCGTGATGGGCCACAGCAGCCGTTGCGGCGCCGACGCCGAGCCGGGCGCGCAGCGCGTCGTCGTCGAGCAGGCGGCCGAGCGCCGCAGCGAACGCCGCGTCGTCGCCGGGCGGCGCCAGAATCCCGCTTTCGCCGTCGCGCACCACGTCGGGCACCCCGCGCACCCGGCCGGCGACCACCGGAAGTCCCGTCGCCTGAGCCTCGACCAGTGCCATGCCGTAGGCCTCGTTCACCGCCGGCCAGACGTAGACGTCGGCGGCGGCGTAGAACGCGGGCATGGCCTTGGGCGACCGCGCGCCGGCGTAGACGACGCGGCCCGGCGCGAGCGCGCCGAGCGCCTCGCGGACCGCGGCCCTGGCGGGTCCGTCGCCGACGATGACGAGCCGCCAGTCGGGGCGCTCGAGACGGCCGAGCGCCGCGCCGAGGCGGCGGTACGAGGCGAGCTTGTCGCCGGGGCGCATCATCGCGACGGTGAGGAGCCAGAGCGTCGTCCCGTCGTCGACGCCCAAATCCGCTGCGAGGCGGGCCCGGTGCCGCTGGCGCGCTGCGCGGGCCGCGCGGTACGGCGCGGTATCGACGAACGGCGCGAGCGCGATCAGCCGTTCGGGGGCGGCGACGAGTGCGCGCAGGCATTCGGCGTCGTCCCGGATCGGCATCAACACCGCGCCGGCGTGGGCGATCGCCGCCGCCACGGCGGCGTGGCCCGCCGCCCAGGGACCGGTCGCCTGCTTCGGGGCGTACGACGCTTCGGCCACCAGATACGGAATGGCGAGCGCGTCGCTCACCGCCGGTCCCAGCCAGTCGGGCGCCTTGTGGTAGAGGTGGTAGGTGAACCAGACTGCGGGCCGCGTCCCGGCCGGGGTGTTTCGCCAGCGGGCGACGAGCGCCGTCGCCTCGCTCTCGCCGGCGGCGCGGATCGCCGCCTGCCGTTCGACGTCGCCGGCGCCCTCGAAGCTGCGCAGACGCGAAGCCAGTTCGACCTCGTGGCCGGCCGCCGCGAGCGCGCGCATGAGGAGTCCGGCCATGCGCCGGTCGCCCGAGGGCACCGCATGATCCGGCGGCTTGAGGGGGGAGTAGAAGGCGATCCGCATGGCCGGCGTCCCTCAACCGGCGAGGCCGAAGCGCGCCGCCAGCCGGTCGATGCCGCGGGTCATCGCGAAATCGGCGCGCACCCGTTGGGCGCCGGCGCGGCCCAGCCGGTCCCGCCGCGCCGGATCCGCAATCAACCCGGCCATTGCGCGGGCGAGCGCATCGGGAGCGCGCGGCGGCACGAGGCAGCCGGTGACGCCGTCGTCGATCAGCTCGGGCACCGCCGAGACGCGCGTCGCCAGCACCGCAAGGTCCTGCGACAGCGCCTCGAGCAGCACGTTGGGCAGGCCGTCGCGGTCGCCGTCGTCGGCGATGCGGCTGGCCAGGACGAAGAGGTCGGCGGCGCGGTAATGGTCGAGCACTACGTCCTGCGGCTGAGGCCCGAGCCAGACGATGCGGCCGTCGAGCCCGGCGGCGCGCGCCTGGGCCTTGAGTTGCTCGATCAGCGGTCCCGAGCCGATGTGGACGAAACGCCAGTGGAGGCCGGAAGGCAGGGCGGCGAGCGCCGATATCAGGTCGTCGTAGCCCTTCTTCGGCACCGCGCGGCCGACCGAGAGGACGACGACCGGGTCGCTCCGGTCGCTGCCGTCGCACGGCGGCCGGGGCGCTGCCGGCGGCGCGAAACGGGCGAAGTCGAGGCCGTGATAGACGAGCGCGACGCGTCCCACCGGCGCCAGGGCGGCAAGGTGCTCGCGGTTCGCGGCGGTGCAGGTCACCAGCCAGCGGCAGTCGGCGAGTTTCTCGGCCTTCTCCCAGTCGGGCGAGGTCCAGATGTCCTTGGCGTGGGCCGAGCAGCTCCAGGGCAGGCCGGTGAGATGGCTGGCGTAGCGCGCCACCGACGCCGGGGTGTGCAGGAAGTGTGAATGTATATGCACACATTCATCCGCGACCTCGTGTGCCAGCACCAGCGCCTGCCCAAAGCGGCGGATGCGGCTGGCGCTGCGGTCACGCGCGAGGTCGCGCAGCCACAGCCGTCGCGCCGCCCGATAACCGGGTGTCCGCCGCAGCGCCCGCCAGGCGCGTCGCAGCCGCGCGGGCTCGTTGTGCAGATACTCGGGCAGATACGTCACCGGCGCCGCGATCTCGGCATGGACGGGGTGGCTGCAAGGATCGGTCGGATGGCGGAGCGAGACAATGACGATGTCGAGTCCGCGCGCTTCCAGGGCGCGGATTTCCTGGGCGATGAAGGTTTCGGAAAGCCGCGGGTAGCCTTTTAGGACGAAAGCGATTCTGCCTTGCACGGCATCCGTTTTACCCCGATTGGCGCTGCGGTGCGACTCCCTCGCGCTTCTGTCTCCCGGCGAGGCTGAGAGCGACCAGCCGGTTGAGGTTGACGAAGCCGTCGAGCAAACCGGGAACGACGGTCTCCGACGGCGGCCGCTGCTGCGGCAGATGGCGCAGCGCCGTGGCCATGGCGAAGGGATCGCGGCGGCCGTCGTCGATCAGCATCGAGACGAGACCCAGATCGCGGGCCCGCGAGGCGCGGATGTACTGCTCCATCCGGGGCACCTGACGCGGCACGATGAGCGCGCGCTTGTCGAGCGACAGGATCTCGCAGAAGGTATTGTAGCCGCCCATCGCGACGACGCCGGCGGCGCCCGCCATCAGGCTCTCGATGTAGGCGTCGAAGACGACCGCGCTGACCCGGGGCAATCGGGCAATCCTTTCGTGGAACCGGGCCTGACATTCGGGATTCAGGAACGGACCGAAAACGAGCCGCGCGTTCCACGGCGGCGGCGCGCTGCACTCGTAGGCGCCGAGCACCCAGTCCATCAGCGCCTCGCCATCGCCGCCGCCGCCGGCGGTCACCAGGAGATACGGCGCCTCGATCTCGTCGCCGGCGCCGGCGTGCGGCGCGTTGGCGGGCACCCTGCGCGGCAGATAGCCGGTGAAGGTCACCTTGCGGCGCACCGTCGCCGGCGCGTCGATCCCCTCGAGCGGGTCGCAGATCTGCGGCAGGCCATAGACCCAGATGTCGTCGTAGAGGTCGCGCAACGCCGGAAAGACGTTCTTGCGCCGCCATTCGGGACGCAGCAGGCGCGGCTCGTCGAGCACGTCGCGCAGACCGAGCACGAGCCGGCAGCCGCGCGCCTTGAGCATGGCCAGCGTCTCGCCGACCTCGCCGCGCAGGCCCAGGGGCTCCTTGTCGACCAGGAAAATATCGGGGCCGAAGATACGAGCGGTATGCAGGATGATCGACGCCCGCATCTCGAGGGTCTGCTCGGTGTCGATATGCAGGCCGAGAGAGGTATACGCGCCGTTGCGCAACTTGATGACGCCGGGGATGCGCACGAAATCGACGCGGGCGCGAAAATCGAAACTGCCGATAATCGGCGATCCCGAGAGAATCAGCACCGACAGATGCTTGTGCTCCTCGACCAGGGCGTGCGCTATGGCGCGACAGCGCCGCAGATGGCCGAGCCCGAACGTGTCGTGGCTGTAGATCAGAATGCGCGGTCCCGTTGATGTCTGATTCATGAGCCTTCTCCCCCCGCAGCGATCGCCGTTGAATTCCCGCGACGGTGACGGCCGGCCCGCCGCCCGCCGCGCCGCAATCGTTTTCCCGAAGTGTCCGATACGCCGGTGCCGTTTCGCCCGGCCCTATCCCGGGCGCGACCGGCCGATGTTGACCCCCCTTGCCCACTGTCCCGCGAAGGCGCTGCCACGCCCCAACTTTTCAAGGTATCCACCGGCGCGGTTCTGCGCAAGTCGTTCGAGGTCTCCGTTTCATTGGCCATTGCACGGTGAATGCGGCGGCGAAAGCACGAAATCCCGGCCGCCGGATGCGTCCGCCGCGACTTTCGAGGATCATTTACGCTTGCCGCAAGCTGGGCTAACGTTGTCTTTCCGACATTCCGGTAAATGGCGGAGCACAGCAGTGCTGCCGGGTATCCAGGCGCGCGTAATGCAGAAAAACATTTATCGATTCATACTTAAGTTTAGTTTGCGGCAACAATTTATGGTGTTGCTCATAACCGTATGTTCTTTGCCATTCTATTATATGTCTCTGGACATTCCCAAGAAAATTGTGAACGGCACTCTCAACCCAGCGTCCGAAGAATTTCTCAAGCCGCTGGAGATCTTCGGTGTCGAGATTATCCAGCTCGACCAGCTTCCGTTGCTGTTCACGTTGTGCGGGCTGTTCCTCGCGCTCGTCTTCATAAACGGCGGTTTCAAGTACGTCATCAACGTCTACAAGGGCCTGCTGGGCGAGCGCATGCTGCGCCGACTGCGCTACCAGCTTTACAGTTACCTGCTGCGCTTTCCGCTGCCGCATTTCCGCAAGGTCTCGTCGGGAGAGCTGATCCCGATGATCACCGCCGAGGTCGAGCCGCTGGGGGGCTTCATCGGCGACGCCTTTGCGCTGCCGTTGTATCAGGGCGGTCTTCTGCTCACGGCGCTGGCCTTCATCTTCGCCCAGGACTGGGTGATGGGGCTCGCGGCGGTCTCGCTGTATCCGTTGCAGGGCTACATCATTCCCCGGCTCCAGCGACGGGTGAACCTGCTCGGCAAGGCGCGGGTCAAGGAGGTTCGCAAGCTTTCCGAGCGCATCGGCGAAACCGTCGCGGGCGCCCAGGAGATTCACGCCAACGACACCTCGAGCTACGAGCTCGCCGGTTTTGCCCACCGCCTCGGACGCATCTTCGATATCCGCTACCAGATCTACCGCAAGAAGTTCTTCGTCAAGTTTCTCAACAACTTCATGAACCAGCTCACGCCGTTCTTCTTCTACTCGATCGGCGGGTATCTGGTCATCGCGGGCGATCTTTCGCTCGGCGCGCTGGTCGCCGTGCTCGCCGCCTACAAGGACCTCGGCCCGCCCTGGCGAGAGCTCCTGAACTACTACCAGATGAAGGAGGATTCCCGGATCAAGTACGAGCAGGTGGTGTCGCAGTTCGAGCCCGCCGGCATGAAGGACGCCGCGCTGCTCGAGGCCGACGCCGAGGACGCCGGACCGCTCACCGGCGAACTCGTGGTGAGCAATCTCAGCCTGAGCGACGACGACGTGCGCCTCGTCGACGGCGTTTCGTTCCGCGTCGAGCTCGGCCAGCGGGTCGCCATCGTCGGCGCCGGCGGCAGCGGAAAGGAGGAACTCGCGCTGCTGCTCGCCCGCCTGATCGAGCCGACCGGCGGGCGCGTGCTCATCGGCGGCCGGGATCTGCAGAGCCTTCCCGAGGCGGTCACCGGCCGGCGGATCGCGTTCGTCGGCGCCAACCCGCATCTCTTGTCGGCGAGCCTCGGCGACAACCTGGCCTACGGTCTCAAGCACCGCCCCGGGACGTCCGGCGAGGGCGACGAAGCGCGCGCCGCGGAACGCCTTCGCGCGCACGCCGAGGCGGCGATGACGGGCAACTCCGAGCACGATTTCTTCGCCGACTGGGTCGACTACGCCGCCGCGGGCGCCGGCTCGCGCGCCGAACTCGTTGCCCGGGCGATCCGGGCGCTCGCGGTTGCCGAAATGGTCGAGGACGTCTATCGCTTCGGCCTGCGCGGCACCGCCGATCCGGCGGCGCGGCCCACGGTGGCCGAGCGCATGCTCGAGGCGCGGGCCGCCCTGCGCACGCGCCTCGCGGGAGGCGACTTCGCCGGGCTGGTCGAACCCTTCGACGAGGCGAAGTACAACAACAATGCCTCGCTGGCGGAGAACCTTCTGTTCGGCACCCCCGTGGGCGACGGCTTCGACATGGACCGGCTGGCCGAAAACGAGTACGTGCTCGCGGTACTCGAGCGCTGCGGGCTGAGCGACGACCTGCTCGTCACCGGCTATGAGGTGGCGAGCACCATGGTCGAGCTGTTCTCGGATCTTCCGCCCGAGCACGAATTCTTCGAACAGTTCAGCTTCATTCGCGCCGAGGACCTGCCCGAGTTTCGCGAGCTGATCGGCCGCGTGCACCGCAGCGAGCTTGCCACCCTCAAGGACGACGAGCGCCGCCGGCTCATGTCGCTGCCTTTCAAGCTGACGCCGGCGCGCCACGCTCTCGGGCTGATCGACGAAACCATGCAGGCGCGCCTGCTCGAAGCCCGCCGCATCTTCCGCGAGGACCTGCCCGAAACACTCAAGCCGGCGGTCGAATTCTTCGACATCGAACGCTATAACACCGCGGCGACGCTGCAGGACAACATCCTGTTCGGCAAGCTGGCCTACGGTCAGGCCCAGGCGGAGACCCGCATCGGTGCCCTGATCTCGGAAGTCATCGACGCGCTCGATTTGCGCGATACCGTCATCGAGGTCGGCCTCGACTATCAGGTCGGCATCGCCGGCATGCGGCTTTCGGCGGCACAGCGCCAGAAACTCGCGATCGCGCGCAGCGTCCTCAAACGACCCGACCTGCTGATCGTTTCGGAGGCGACCTCGGCGCTCGACGGCGCCACCCAAGCGAAGGTCGCCGGGAACATCCTCGACGAGTTTCGCGGTCGCGGTCTGATCTGGGTGCTGCACCGGCCGAGCCTCGCCAACCGGTTCGACCGCGTGATCGTGATGTCCCACGGCCGCGTCGTCGAGCAGGGCAAGTTCGACGAACTCGACCGCGACGACACCCATTTCAAGGAACTCACCGCCGCGGAATAGATCGCAGGCGCGCTCGGAGGAACGACCATGAGCCTGAACGAAGACGTCGAACGGCTACGCAAGGTTCCGCTGTTCGCCAAGATCGATCCGAGCAAGCTCAAGCTGCTCGCCTTTACCAGCCAGCGACTGACGTTCAATCCCGGGGAAAACCTGTTTCGCCAGGGCGACGTCGGCGATTCGGCCTATATCATCATCGAAGGCGATGCCGACGTGGTGGTCGACACGCCGGGCGGACCGATGACCGTGGCGTCGGTGAGCGAAAACGACTTCGTCGGCGAAATCGCCATCCTCTGCGACGTGCCGCGCACCGCGACGGTCACGGCGCGCAGCAGGCTCACCACGATGCGCATCGCCAAGGACCTGTTCTTCCAGCTGGTCTGCCAGTTTCCCGAAATTTCGATCGAGATCATGCGCGAACTCGCGCGCCGGCTCGATCACACCACGCGCCAGCTCCAGGAGGCGGTGAGCAAGCTCGACGAGAGCTGAGGCGCCGATCGCCGGGGTTTCCAAATCGGAAACTAGAGCGAGATGTGATGAGATAGAACCATTCTG
>JBHHZM010000128.1:0-8685 GCA_046758065.1 Alphaproteobacteria bacterium
GCCGGCGGCGCGATCAGGCTCGACGGGCGACGGATCGACGACCTGTCCTACGAAGAGATGCGCCGGATACGCGGACGCGACATCGGCATGGTCTTCCAGGATCCGCTGACCAGCCTCAATCCGCTCTATACCGTCGGTCGGCAGCTCGTCGAGACGATCCGGACCCACAGCGACCTGAGCCAGCGGCGGGCCCGCGACCAGGCGATCGAACTTCTCAAGGAAGTCGGGATTCCTTCGCCCGAGAGGCGCGTCGATCAGTATCCGCACGAGTTCTCCGGCGGCATGCGCCAGCGTGTCGTCATCGCCCTGGCGCTTTGCACCAATCCGCGCCTGATCATCGCCGACGAGCCGACGACCGCGCTCGACGTTTCCATACAGGCGCAGATCATCTCGCTCTTGAAACGGTTGTGCAGCGATCACGGCGCGGCGGTGATGCTGATTACCCACGACATGGGCGTCATCGCCGAGACCGCGGACCGCGTCGCGGTCATGTACGCCGGCCGCATCGCCGAGATCGGCCCGGTCAACGACGTCATCAAGAACGCACGCCATCCCTACACCCTTGGTCTGATGGGCTCGATCCCGAAAATCGGCCGCGATGCGGACCGCCTGATCCAGATCGAGGGATCGATGCCGCGCCTGACCGAGATCCCGTCGGGCTGCGCCTTCCACCCGCGTTGCGAGCGGGCTTTCGAGCGCTGCGTCTCGTCGCGTCCCGATCCGGTTCCGGTCGGAGACGGCCGGGTCGCATGCTGGCTGTTCGACGCCGAGGGCGGGGAGCGACGTGACTGAAAGCGGGGTGCGAGACGCCGTCGAAACCCGGCCGCGAAACCCGGTTCCGCTGGTGCGGGTGCGCAGTCTGGCGAAGTACTTCGACGTCTCCCCGCCCTTGCTCGACCGTATTCTCAACCGCCGCCGGAAGATAGCGCTCAGAGCGGTCGACGGCGTCGATTTCGATATTCCGCGGGGAACGACGTTCAGCATCGTCGGCGAATCGGGCTGCGGCAAGACCACGGTCGCGCGCCTGATCGTCGGCCTTTACGCGCCGACGCGAGGCCGGATCGAATTCGACGGCGTTAACCTGACCGACCTCAAGGGGCGTCAGGCGATGGCGCCCGTGCGCAGGCGCCTGCAAATGATCTTTCAGGACCCCTACGCCAGCCTCAACCCGCGCTGGCGGGTCGCGGACATCGTCGCCGAGCCGATCCGCGCGCATGGCCTGATGTCCGACGGCCGGGCGCTTCGCCGCCGGGTCGGCGAGCTGCTCGAACAGGTGCGGCTGTCGCCGCGCGACGGCGAGAAGTTCCCGCACGAGTTCTCGGGCGGCCAGCGCCAGCGCATTTCGATCGCCCGGGCGCTCGCCAGCAACCCCGAGTTCCTGGTCTGCGACGAACCGACCTCGGCGCTCGACGTTTCGGTCCAGGCGCAGATCCTGAACCTGATGAAGGACCTGCAGCGGGAGCTCGGCCTGACCTATCTTTTCATCAGCCACGACCTCGCGGTCGTCTACCACGTCTCCGACTACCTCGGCATCATGTACCTCGGCCGCCTGGTCGAATGGGGCGCGGCGCGCGCCGTGTTCCGCAATCCGCACCATCCCTACACGCGCATGCTGCTCGACGCCATTCCCGATCTCGAGATGACCGGGCGACGGCGGACACCGGTGGCGGGCGAGGTGCCGAGCCCGATCGCGCCGCCGCCGGGCTGTCACTTCCACCCCCGCTGTCCCTTCGCCGACCAGCGCTGCAGGCGCGAAGCGCCGCGTACGTTGCCGCATGCCGACGGCGCGGTTGCCTGCCACGCGGTCGAAGAGGGCCGTCTGGCCTGATCCCCGAGGGCGATCGGCCGGTTCCGCGCCGTCATTCCAAAGGCCGGGTTGCGCGGTCTCTTCCGGTTCGACAAACAGCATGCGTCAACGCCTGTCTGTCGTAGTAGAATCGGTCGGAGAATTTTGTCGAGCAATGGACCGCTGAAACCAACGGGGGATCGCAAGCGTGGCGTCACGAGTGGCGGACGGGCGGAGCGAGCTGCGGGCCGAAGGCGCGGCGACGGGCGCCCCCGAGCGCCCCCCCTGGGCGCAGCGTCACCCGCGCGACGCGGCACGCGACGGTCCGGCGCCCCTCGCCGTCAGCCCGAGCCCGTTCAGGCTGGTGTCGGACTATACCCCGGCGGGCGATCAGCCGGAGGCGATCGAGGCGCTGCTGACGGACCTCGGCAAGGGCGAGCGCGATCAGGTGCTGCTCGGCGTCACCGGCTCGGGCAAGACCTACACCATGGCCCAGGTGATCGCGCGCACCGGACGGCCGGCGCTCGTCCTCGCGCCCAACAAGACGCTCGCCGCCCAGCTCTACGGCGAGATGAGGGGTTTCTTCCCGGAGAACGCGGTCGAGTATTTCGTCTCGTACTACGACTACTATCAGCCCGAGGCCTATGTGCCGCGCACCGACACCTACATCGAGAAGGACGCCTCGATTAACGAGCAGATCGATCGCATGCGGCATTCGGCGACGCGCGCGCTCTTGGAGCGCGACGACGTGATCATCGTCGCTTCGGTAAGCTGCATCTACGGCATCGGCTCGCTCGAGACCTATTCCCAGATGGCCATCGCGCTCGCCGTCGGCCAGGAGGTCGACCGCGCCGGGCTTCTGCGCGAACTCGTCGCGCTCCAGTACCGACGCAACGATACCGACTTCCAGCGCGGCTGCTTCCGGGTGCGTGGCGACGGCATCGAGATTTTCCCGGCGCATTACGAGGACCGCGCCTGGCGGTTGTCGCTGTTCGGCGACACGATCGAGGCGATCGTCGAGTTCGACCCCCTGACCGGAGAGAAGACGACCCGGCTCGAGTCGGTCAAGGTTTACGCCAACAGCCATTACGTAACGCCGCGCCCGACTCTCAAACAGGCGATCGTCGGCATCAAGGCCGAGCTCGCGAACCGTCTGGCCTGGTTTCGCGCCCACGACATGCCGCTCGAGGCCGAGCGCCTCGAACAGCGCACGACCTTCGACCTCGAGATGCTCGAAACCACCGGCCATTGCGCCGGAATCGAAAACTATTCGCGCTATCTCACGGGCCGCAACCCGGGCGAGCCGCCGCCGACGCTGTTCGAGTATCTGCCCGAGAACGCGCTCGTCTTCGTCGACGAAAGCCACGTCAGCGTGCCTCAGTTGGGCGGCATGTACCGCGGCGACTTCAATCGCAAGTCCACGCTCGCCGAGTACGGCTTCCGCCTGCCGTCCTGCGTCGACAACCGCCCCCTGAGATTCGAGGAGTGGGACCTCATGCGGCCGCAGACGATCTTCGTTTCGGCGACGCCGGGACCGTTCGAGCTCGGCCGCACGGGCGGCGTCTTCGTCGAGCAGGTGATCCGTCCCACGGGCCTCATCGATCCGGCGTGCATCGTGCGCCCGGTCGAGAATCAGGTCGACGATTTGCTCGCCGAATGCCGCGACTGCGCGGCGCGCGGTCAGCGGGTGCTCGTCACCACCTTGACCAAGCGCATGGCCGAGGACCTTACCGAGTACATGTACGAAGCGGGTCTGCGCGTGCGCTATCTCCACTCCGACATCGACACGCTCGAGCGGATCGAGATCATCCGCGACCTGCGCCTCGGCGCCTTCGACGTGCTGGTCGGCATCAACCTGTTGCGCGAGGGACTCGACATCCCCGAATGCGCGCTCGTGGCCATCCTCGATGCCGACAAGGAAGGTTTCCTGCGTTCGCAGACCTCGCTGATCCAGACCATCGGGCGCGCCGCGCGCAACGTCGAGGGCCGCGTCATCCTCTATGCCGACGTCATGACCAAAAGCCTGCAGGCGGCGATCGGCGAGACCAACCGCCGGCGTGAGAAACAGCAGGCCTACAACGCCGCCAACGGCATCACGCCCGAGAGCATCCGCAAGAATGTCGCCGACATCCTCGAAAGCGTCGCCGAGGCCGACTACGTCACGGTGGACACCGGCGACGAGGGCGTGCGCCATCTCGTCGGCCACAACCTCAAGGCGCATCTCGCCGATCTCGAGAAGCGCATGCGGGCGGCGGCGGCCGAGCTCGAGTTCGAGGAGGCGGCGCGGCTCAGGGACGAGATCCGCCGTCTCGAAACGGTCGATCTCGGCGTCGCCCCGCGCCACCGTCCTGCCGCAATCGGCGGCGCCGGTCAGCCGTACCACCGCGAACGGAGCGGAAGGCCGCGGTCGAAGTCCTCGAGAAAGCGTCGCAAAGGACCGTAAAACAGGCGCCGCAGGTCCGAAGACGGACGGCAGCGGGTTCTACATCATGCAGTTTTTGCTTGTGCCGGCGGGCGAGGTGGTTACCATCGGGCGCTCAGGCTCCGCATTGCCTTGGGGTGGTTGGGCCGGACGCTTGGCGCCCGGATGAACCTTTCCTCGGCCCTGCAGAGCCAGGGAAAAACGCCGCTGCAGCGGCGGACATCACCACGTGAAGGGCAGTATTCATGGCTACCGGTACCGTCAAGTGGTTCAACCCGACCAAGGGGTATGGGTTCATCACGCCTGACGAAGGCGGAAAGGACGCCTTCGTCCATATCTCGGAAGTCGAGCGCGCCGGCATGGCGACGCTGAGCGAAGGCCAGCGCGTCAACTTCGAGGCGGTCGACGACCCTCGCGGCTTGAAAGCCGTCAACCTGGGTCCCGCCGAGTAATCACCCGATTTCGTTGAAGCGACGTCCGGGGAGACTCCGGCGTGGTTCGGTTCGTCGTTCTGCCGCCCTAGAGTGGTTCCCGGTTGATAAGACCCATTTGACCGGGCTGATTTTGCGCGTTGGCCAGGCGCCCGTCGCATTGCGATGCGGGGACATCGGAAAAGACGGGCAACGACGCCAACGCGCAAAAGAACCCGGCCTGCGGTGGGGCAAATCGGCCCCTCGGCGGCGTTGCGCCGCTTGCCCGATGCGCCGGCATCGCGCGGCGCGCCGCGCCTGGCCGACCGAGCCGATTTGCACCCATCAAATTGATTCCTACTAACCGGGAACCGCTCTAGGCAGCCGTCTCCGTCGGCGCGGACGAGCATCCACGGGCACGAGACGCGCGCCAACGGCACCCCCGGTCGCCACGGGCCATGGTTTCACGGCTTGCGTCGTTCGGCCGTTTGATCCTTGACCGCGAGCCAATACCGGCCTATGTCGCCTGCGCCGCTTGACCAGGGGAGGAAACGATGGACGAAGATGTCTTCAACATGTCGGTGCGCAAGTTTCTCAAGAAGTTGGGGGTGACGGCGCAGCGCGAAGTCGAAGGCGCGGTGCGCGGCGGCCTCGCCGACGGCCGTCTCAAGGGCAGCGAAAAGGTCGCGGCGCGGGCAACGATCACGCTCGTGGGTCTCGACAAGGACATCGTCGTCGAGGGCGTCATCGAGCTCGACTAATCGGGGTTACGCGGGAGCGTCGGACCGGTCAGGCCGCGCTCCGGATCGTTATGACCAGACGCTTGCCGAGAGCTTTCAGCGCCCGTTCGAGATGATCGAGGCGCGAATTGTGATCGAGATCGAGCAGCCTGCGCACCTGACGCGCATCGCACCCCAACGTCTCGGCGAACGTGGCCTGGGCCATCCGTTGGTCGCGCATGGCTTGATAGAGCGCGAGCTTGAGGGTTGCCATCGGCGGGAGCGCCACCTTGGGACCCGCCTTCGACGACGGCCTCGGAATATCCCGATGGTCGTCCATGTAGCCCGAAAGAGCTACGAGCAGCGCGTCGTGGGCACGCTCCACGGCTTCGGCCTCGGTGTTGCCAACAGTCACCGCTTCGGGCACGTCCGGAAAGCTCGCGATGATCGTGCCGTTCTGGTCGGTCTCAAGGTGGATCGGATAGGGACGCATCGCTTTATTCCTTGCTTCGACTAAAGCACCGAGTTGGGGTCGATGCCGAGTTGTTTGCAGATTCTGCGCACGAAGTTGGGACCGAGGTCGGTATCGCCGTGAACCGGAAGCGTCGTTCTGCGATCGCGGTAGGTGAGAAGGTAGTGGCCACCCTTGCCGCGCTTGGTGTCAACCTCGACGCCCGCCCGGCGAAGTCTGCGAAGAACCTGCCTCGGTTTCACATCGCAGTTTAAGGACATTTATGTCCTGTTGTCAAGCAAAGAGTCAGGACGATACTGTCCTTCTCACGGTGGCCCGGGAGCGGCTTGGTCTCAGGTGTTGGGCCGCCGCCCTAGGCAGTCGTCTCCGTCGCGCGCGCGTGCGCGTGGCGGTTGCACGGCGCGGGCGGCGGGCTTAAGGTTTCGGGCGTTCCACCTGCCGCGTAGCCGCCGGAGCCTGCCATGAGCATCCTCGCCGCCCGCTTGAGCCGTATCAAGCCGTCGCCCACCCTCGCCGTCACGCAGAAAGCGCGCGAGCTCAAGGCTGCGGGTCGCGATGTCATCGGCCTCGGTGCCGGCGAGCCCGACTTCGACACGCCCGACAACATCAAGGAGGCGGCATACCGGGCGATCGCCGCGGGCGAGACCAAATACACCGCGGTCGACGGCACGCCCGAGCTGAAACAGGCCGTTTCCGCCAAGTTCAAGCGCGAGAACGGGCTCGATTACGGAACCGATCAGATCACCGTCGGCGCGGGCGGCAAACAGGTCATCTTCAATGCGCTGATGGCGACCCTCGATCCCGGCGACGAGGTCATCATCCCGGCGCCTTACTGGGTTTCGTACCCCGACATGACCGTGCTCGCCGAGGGTACGCCGGTGATCGTCGAGGCGCCGCAGATCAACGGGTTCCGGTTAAGGCCCGAAGACCTCGAAGCGGCGATCACGCCGAAGACCAAGTGGCTCATCCTCAACTCGCCGGGCAACCCGACCGGGGCCGCCTATACCGAGGACGACCTCAAGGCGTTTGGCGAGGTGCTCGAGCGCCATCCCCGTGTCTGGGTGTTCTCCGACGACATCTACGAACATCTGGTATACGACGGCTTCCAGTTCTGCGCCTTCGCCAAGGCGGCGCCGGCGCTCTACGAGCGTACGCTCACCATGAACGGGGTCTCCAAGGCCTATGCCATGACCGGCTGGCGCATCGGCTTCGCCGGCGGTCCGGCGCCGCTGATCAAGGCGATGGCGAAAATCCAGTCGCAGAGCACCTCGAACCCGAGTTCGGTCAGCCAGGCGGCGGCGGTCGAGGCGCTCAACGGCCCGCACGACTACATCGCCGAGCGCAATGCGGTGTTCCGCGAGCGCCGCGATCTCGTGGTGAGCATGCTCAATCAGACGAGCGGTCTCGATTGCCCCAAACCCGAAGGCGCCTTCTACGTCTATCCGAGCTGCGCCGGGCTGATCGGCAAGACCGCGCCCGACGGTACGGTGATCGGGACGAGCGAAGCCCTCGCCGGCTACCTGCTCGAATCCGAGGGCGTGGCGGTGGTGCACGGCGCCGCGTTCGGGCTCGATCCCTACTTCCGCATTTCCTACGCCACCGCGACCGACTTGCTGGAGGAGGCCTGCTCGCGCATCCAGCGGGCCTGCGCCGCGTTGACGTGAGCGGCGCGCGCGGGTCGGGCGCGCCTCTGTCCTGACGCATCTCACCTTGCGGTGATTTGCCTCGTCGCGCCGTGCGCCCCACATTGAACGCGAGAGAGACCATCCGGGAAAGGCCGAGGGGGCCAATCATGCTGATCCGAGTGAAACGGGGCTGGGAGCTGCCGGAAAGCGCCGCCGTGCCCGAAGAGACATTCGTCGCGCGCCGCCGCCTGATGAAAGGCCTGGCGGCGGGATCGATTCTGGCGGCGACGACGCCGCTCGCGGCAACGCTGTCGCGCGCCGCGGCGGCGCAGGCCGCCGACCCCACCGCTGACCTCTATCCGGTCGAACGCAATCCGCGCTATGTGATCGAGCGGCCGCTGACGTCCGAGGAGATCACGGGCAAGTACAACAATTTCTACGAATTCGGTTCGCACAAGCAGATCTGGCGGGCCGCGCAGAACCTCGAGATCCGGCCCTGGGCGGTGGCCATCGGCGGGCTTGTCGAACGATCGATGACCGTCGATATCGACGACCTCATCCGCCGCATGCCGCTCGAGGAACGGGTCTACCGCCACCGCTGCGTCGAGGCGTGGTCGATGACGATCCCCTGGAGCGGCTTTCCGATGAAGGCGTTGGTCGACTTCGCGCGGCCCTTGAGCGGTGCCAGGTATATCGTCATGGAGACCTTCGAGAACCCGCAAATGGCGCCGGGCCAGAAGCAGTTCTGGTATCCCTGGCCCTACGTCGAAGGGCTTACCATGGCCGAGGCGACCAGCGAACTCGCCTTCCTCGTCACCGGCGCCTACGGTAAACCGATGGCCCGGCAATACGGCGCGCCCTTGCGCCTCGCCGTGCCGTGGAAGTACGGCTTCAAGCACATCAAGTCAATCGTCCGCATCACGTTCTCCGACAAGCGCCCCAAGACGTTCTGGGAGACCATCGCGGCGAGCGAGTACGGCTTCTGGGCCAACGTCAACCCCGAGGTCCCGCATCCGCGCTGGAGTCAGGCGAGCGAGCGCTTCCTTGCCACCGGGGAGCGACTGCCCACCCAACTCTACAACGGCTATGGCGAATTCGTCGCCGGGCTCTACACCGGTCTCGAAGGCGAAAAGCTTTTCATGTAATTTTCCGCGCCCCCGAACGCTGTCACCTTTTTGCGATGCAAAAAAATGGCCGGACCGTGAGGTCCGGCCAAGGTATACAGGGAGGCTTCACGTCTGGGAGACGTAG
>JBHHZM010000129.1:0-8641 GCA_046758065.1 Alphaproteobacteria bacterium
TCGACGCAGTAGACCTGGTAGCGCAGCCGGTAGGCCTCCTCCCGCAGCGCGTCGGTCGTCGCCGGCACCACCTCGAACCAGCGCCGGTAAACGCTGCCGAGGCCCATCGTCCCGCTAGGTCGGGCCGCCTCCGGGGCGGGCCGTGCAGGGGCTTGGGATGAAGGCGGGGCGAAAGATTTCGCAGGGCTTTTCGTTTTCAGAATCTGCTCGTACATTGGCGTTGATGATGACCTCGGCAATACGAGCTCGCGCCCGTGTGATCCCCCGCAACTCCGGTTCCGCGTACGCAAATCCCATCCACACCGCCACGACCTGTGCGACGCCGGCTGCTGATCTGCCCGGGATGGAAGGATAGCGAACGCTGATTAATTGCTCATTAACGCAAACCGGGTCAGAATTTCCACAGAAAAAGGGCGACGCGATGACGAAAGTCCCGTTCCGGCGCGCCGGGTGCCCGCTAAGCCGCGCTTCCGACAGTGTTTTCTCAGTCGTTCTCCGCCCGGCGCCAGGTCGCCGCGCCCACAAGACAATCGATCGTCTGCCGGTTGTCGCTGAATGGCAGGATGATGCTGCGATACTGAAGGACAGGTCCGCTCGCGTGTTGAAACTCGCCCTCGACGACCACCGGTGTGCGGGAGGACAGAACCTCGGCCACGCCGCTGGTCGATTGCCCGATCAGCGTCGCGGGCGGCGCGGCCGCGACCGGCCGGTTGGTCAGGTCGCGCCCGCAGTCCAGCGTCAGCGACTTGCCGACGTATTCGAACCGGGGCGTCCGGACGACGTCGGCGATGACGAAACAGTCGGCCCATTCGACCGGCAACCGCTCGGGGTCGATGTCGCGCATCGCGGGGAACGCACGGTCGCGCCTGATGCGCTCCCAATAGATCCGGAGGCGCTGCGTCCTGCGCCTCTCCGGGAACGCCATTGCAGGTCCCGGTGCATCCCGACTTTCGGTTCCCATCGTCCCACCGCCACCGAGCCGCCGGCGTCCTGGACATTGCGCCCATCGTTTCGCCGTGACGGCTACAATACGCCGACGAACCGTGCGTCGGTAGTCCGGGCGCCATGACCGAGCGCGGCCAGAGCGCCGGAGCGAACCGGCCGGCGCCGCCGGTCGCCGCAGACGCGGTCGGCCGTTTCTTCGACTGGCTGATCCGCCGGCGGTTCCTCGTCCTCGCGGTCAGCTTGCTCGCCTGCGCCGCCGCCGCAAGCGGCGTGGTGTTCCTCACCTTCGACATCGACTATCGGGTCTATTTCAGCAAGGACAACCCGCAACTCGCCGCGTTCGAGGCGCTGCAGAACGTCTATACCAAACAGGACAACATTCTGTTCGTCCTGGCGCCCGAGGATGGCGACGCCCTGTCGCCGACGATGCTCGACGTCGTCGAGCGCCTGACCGACGCCGCCTGGCACATACCCTATGCACGGCGCGTCGACTCGGTCACGAATTTCCAGAACAGCTATGCCGAGGGCGACGACCTCGTCATCGAGGACCTCGTCTCCGGGGCGCTCGAGCTGCCGGCGGAGGAAATCGCCCGGGTGCGGAAAACGGCGCTCGCGGAGCCGCTTCTCGTCGACCGCCTGCTGGCGCCCGCGGGCGACGTCACCGGGGTCAACGTGACCCTGCAGCTTCCCGGCAAGGACCTCGTCAGCGAGGTGCCGAAGGCGGTTGCTTTCGCCCGCAAGTTGGCCCGCCGGGTCGAGGCGGAGAATCCGTCGGTGCGGGTCTACCTGACCGGCGTCGCCATGCTCAACAACGCCTTTCCCGAAGCCAGCATCGCCGACCTCGAGACCCTGGTCCCGATCATGTTCGTGGTACTCGTCGGCGCCCTGATCCTGTGTCTGCGTTCGCTCGCCGGCGCGTTCGCCACCCTGGTGGTCGTCGCGATGTCCACTGCGACCGCCATGGGCATCGCCGGCTGGGCGGGTTTCTTCCTGACGCCGCCGTCGGTGGCGGCGCCGATCACGATCATGACCCTGGCGGTCGCCGACAGCGTGCATATTCTGATGAGCTTCCGGGTGGAATGCCGCCGCGGCGCGGAGAAATGGGCCGCCCTCGCCGAGAGCCTCCGCATCAACCGGCAGCCGGTGTTCCTGACCAGCCTGACCACGGTGATCGGGTTTCTCAGCATGAACGCCAGCGATGCACCGCCGCTGCGCGATCTCGGCAACATCGCCGCCATCGGCGTCGTCGCGGCGTTCCTGTACTCGATCACGGCGTTGCCGGCGCTGATCGCCATCCTGCCGGCTCCGGCCGTCTCGTCCGGCGCGGGCGCCCGTCGCGTCGTGAGCCGTGCGGGCGGGTTCGTCGTCCGCCGCCGGGGGGCGCTGTTGTGGGGCACCGGGATCGTCATGGTGCTGCTCGCCGCTTTCGTGCCGCGTATCGAGCTCAACGACGACTTCGTCGATTACTTCGATCGCAGCACGGTCTTTCGCCACGATACCGATTTCACGAACCGGCATCTGACGGGCATCTATACGCTGCAATACGACCTCAAGGCCGGTGGGGAAGGCGGGATTGCCGATCCGGCCTATCTCGCCGTCGTCGATCGGTTCGCCGACTGGTTCCGCGCCCAGCCCGGCGTGCGCCACGTCAACGCCGTCACCGATATCATCAAGCGGCTGAACCGCAATCTTCACGGCGACGATCCCGCATACTACCGGCTGCCGGAGACGCGGGAGCTGGCGTCCCAGTATCTGCTGCTGTACGAGCTTTCCCTGCCGTTGGGTCTCGATCTCAACGACCAGATCAACATCGACAAGTCCGCCACCCGGTTCGTCGCGACGCTCGACACCATGACCACCCGCGAGATACGCGAGATCGATGCGCGCGCCGGGGATTGGCTCGCCGCCAACGCCCCCTCCGCGATGGCCGGCGAAGGCACGAGCACAATCATGATGTTCGCCCACATCTCGGAACGGAACATCAGGAGCATGCTGGGCGGGACGGCAGCCGGCATCCTGCTGATCGCCGTTGCGCTGGCCTTCGCGCTCAGGAGCGTGAAATTCGGGCTCATCAGCCTGTTGCCGAACACCCTGCCGATGCTGCTTGCCCTCGGCGTCTGGGGTCTCGTGGTGGGTCGCGCCGGACTCGCCGTCTCGGTCATCGCCGCCATGACCTTGGGCATCATCGTCGATGACACGGTTCACTTCCTGAGCAAATACCTGCGCGCCCGCCGGGAACGGGATCTCGATCCCGCGGCGGCGGTTCAGTTCGCGTTCGACACCGTCGGCGACGCGCTGGCGACCACGTCGCTGATTCTTTTCGCGGGGTTCCTCGTGCTCGCGCAATCGAGTTTCCGCATGAATTGGGAAATGGGGTATATGGCGGCGATCACCATCGCGATCGCCCTGGCCGCCGATCTGCTGTTCCTGCCTGCGCTGTTGATGAAGATCGACGGCCGATCCGATCGCCGTCTCGCCGTGTCGCCGCGACCGACAGAGGATGCCCCCGCGTGAAGCCGGTCCGATTGACGATTGCCGCGTTGTCCGCGCTCGTCGTGTGCGCCGCGGCCAGCCCCGTGCGCGCGGCGAGCCCCGCCGGCAAGGGTCTTGCGATCATCGAGGAATCCGATCGCCGCGACGCCGGCTTCGGCGACGTGAGCGCGGCCGTCACGATGATCCTGCGCAACCGTCAGGGTCAGGAAAGTCGCCGCGAGTTTCGGTTCAGCTCGCTCGAAGTCGAGGACGACGGCGACAAGACACTGATCGTTTTCGAGACCCCGCCCGACATCCAATCGACCGCGCTTCTGACCTTCACGCACAAGTCCGGATCGGACGACCAGTGGCTCTATCTCCCCGCCCTGAAGCGGGTGAAGCGGATCGCGGCGAGCAACAAGTCGGGGTCCTTCGTCGGCAGCGAGTTCGCTTACGAGGACATGACCTCCCAGGAAGTCGAGAAATACACCTACCGCTACCTGCGCAACGAATCCTGTGGCGCGCTCGACTGCTTCGTGGTGGAGCGTACGCCGGTCGACCGCAAGTCGGGATACTCCCGACAGGTGGTGTGGCTTGACACCGACGACTATCGGTTCCAGAAAGTCGAGTACTTCGATCGTCGGGGAGATCTGCTCAAGATGCTCACGTTCGACGGTTACCGGCAGTATCTCGGCCGCTACTGGCGGGCCGCGATGATGAACATGGTCAATCATCAGACCGGCAAGTCGACGGTGCTGGAATGGCGGGACTATAAATTCCGCAGCGGATTGGGCGATTCGGACTTCAGCCGGGCACGTCTGAAAAGGCTCAAGTAGGGGGCGGATTGCGGCGACGATTTTCGGTTTTCCTGCTGGCGGTCGCGTCGATTTCGCTGCCGGCCGGTCGGGCGTTGTCGGCCGGCGCGGTTTCGGATTGCGGCGAGGCACAAACGATATTTTGCGTGTCCCCGGTCCCCTCGATTTCCCGTCCGTCTTTGCGGCTGGCCCAGGCCGAAACCCCGGGGCCGACAACGATATATCAGGTTCAGCTTGCGGCGTACCGAAGCGCTGCGGGGGCGCGGGCGGCGTGGCGAAGGCTCGTCCGGGCGCACGCCGGGCTTCTTGCCGGGGTCGAGCCCAGCATCAGGCGTGCGGACCTCGGTCCGGAAAAGGGCGTCGTCTTTCAGTTGCGGGTCGGCCCGTTCGAGGATGTCGTGAGCGCCCGCGACCTGTGCCGCAAGCTCAAGGCGCGCGGCGCCGACTGTTTCGTCGCTCCGGCGCCGGCAACCGCGGCAGCGAAAATTACGCCGCAAGCCCGACCGCCCGCTGCGCCCGAGGGCGCCGTCGCGGCGCCCAAGCCGCTGCCGGCGGCGCCCGAAACGCAAGCGACCGAAGCGCCTGCGCCGGCGCCCGCCGCGCCGGAGCGCCCCGCGAGCGCCGCCCCGACGCCCGAGACCGCGCCTGCGGAGAGCGTCGCTCCCGCGGCGCCGCCACAGGCGCCGGCGGCGCCTTTGACGGAAGCGGCCGGGCCGGCCCCGACGCCGATTCCGGGGCACTTCTCGGGCTTTATCGCGCCCGAACTGCGGGTTTTTCCGCGCTCGGATCGCTTTCCCGATCAGGAGGGCACGGGCGTCTCGCTCGCCATTCAGCCCGAATACAACGTCGAATGGGACGACGGCGCGCAGAGCCTGGGCATAACGGCCTTCGCCCGCGTCGATCAGCACGACAGCCGGCGGACGCATGTCGATTTGCGCGAATTTCTCTGGCAATACGCGGGCGACGGCTGGGACCTGCGGCTGGGCGCCGACAAGGTCTTTTGGGGCGCGACCGAATCCAACCACCTGATCGACATCGTCAATCAGACCGACCTGGTCGAGAACCCCGACATGGAGGACAAGCTTGGCCAGCCCATGGTCAACCTTTCCCTCAACCGCGACTGGGGCGACGTCGATTTCTACTACCTGCCGTACTTTCGCACCCGCACCTTCCCCGGAGCCGACGGCCGGTTGCGCACCCCGGTGCCGGTCGACGTGGACCGGACCGATTTCGAAGCCGACAGCGAAAAGTTTCATCCCGACCTGGCGGTCCGCTGGTCGCGGAGCTTCGGCGCCTGGGACATCGGTCTGGCTCACTTCTACGGGACCAGCCGCGAGCCGCGCTTCCTGCCGGGCCTCAACGGCGCCGGCGAACTTTCGCTTACCCCGCGTTACGACCTCATCAACCAGACCAGCCTCGACGCCCAGGGTGCGGTGGGGGACTGGCTGCTCAAGCTGGAGGCGATGACCCGCAGCGGACACGGCGACCGCTTCTTCGCCGTCGCCGGGGGGTTCGAATATACCTTCTATGGCGTCGCCGACTCGGCGGCGGACGTCGGCCTGCTGCTCGAAGTCTCTTACGACGGCCGCAACGACAAGGGCGGAACCAAGGCGCCGCCGACGTTCTTCGACAACGACGTGTTCTCGGGGCTGCGGTTCAGCCTCAACGACGCCCAGTCGGCCGAGCTTCTCGCCGGCGTGGTGACCGACTGGCGCAGCGGCGCCCGCGCCATCTCGGTCGAGGCCAGCCGCCGGATCGGCGCGCGATCGAAGCTGTCACTCGAAGCCCGCACCTTCGACGGATTCCCGCAGCGCGATTTCTTCAATTCGCTCGGCCGCGACGACCATCTGCGGATCGAGTTCGCGTATTACTTCTGAGCCGGCCGATGCGGCTTTCCGGCTCTGTTTGCCTCGTTCTAATCGCGAACGCACCGGGCAGAGCTTTCGGGCCGCGCTTCGGCGATGTAGGGGGCGATAGTCTTCGAGGCATTGAAGTAGCGGTCGCGTTCGACTAGCAAGCCCAGCGGCCCGCGCACGGATTCAAGTTCCAAGATTCGTCGACCAATTTCGCTTGCCGCTACCTTCCGCCTTGGTTTTCAGTGATGTTGTACGAGCCATGGTCTCCTCCCTGCCATGGGATAAAATTGCGATACAAAAAGGCTTAAGAGGGCATCTTAGCAGCATCTCAAGGTGTAATCTTGGATTTGATCGCTTTGCCGAGTTTCTCCACGAGGATGGCGGCATCCTGAACATCGTTGCTCTTGACAACTATGCGCTGCCCTATCTGGTACGAGGTATCGCTGCTTTTCTGGATATACTTCGCATCAACGACGCCCTGTCGATGCGCCAGCAAATGCCGTTGCTGGAAATATCTGGTAAGCCGGGCCAGTTCGGTTGTGCCAATCAGATTTTCGTAGGTTTGTCCGGTTTCGACCTTCCAAAGCTCGCTGCCTTGAGCAAGCTGCTGAAAGGCATTCTTTGGTGGAATGTTGCGTGTGTGGTCTTCGTAAAGACGGTCGAGGTAACGCTGAAAAGTCGCGACAAGATGTTGTAGGCTACCTTCGATGAGGTTGCGCACGATATCGTCCGCCTGATCGCAGTTGGGGATTGCGCCCCGAATATTGTTGAGATTGGCCAGACCGTTTTTCACAGCCATGATTGACCGTTCAAAAATAGAGCCAATTTGGTCAGCACCGCAGGCCGGACAAAAATAGCCCGTGCCGATAACCGCGAAGCGGCAACTACATTGATTGCAGGTAATTCTGACCTGCAACACTTCGGCCACTTTGGGCAGTGGGATCGCTTTCGGGCGATCGTCTACTTTCATGGACATGGTGATGAACCCGCCCCGAGGCTGCCTGCGATTGAAGTGGTCGGCATCTTGTTTTATAGCCTTGCGCAGGCGGCCAGAAAGAGCGCCAACGGCTTTTTGTTGAAGATGTTCTGCCTGTTCGTGCGTAAACCAGGAGTGTTCTCCTGCTTTGCAGCGGCAGCGCGGACAGTAAGCCCAGCCTTGTCCTTGAATAAACCGTGCCTATCCGGTTGACGCAGACACCCACCATATCTAGTAACTATTCATCATGACCGCCATGGACATTCACCAGCGCGACGACCTCATTTTCCCCCAATCGCTCCCTGAGTTCCAGCGGCAGTTTCCGAATGATTCGGCGTGCGCTGCTTATCTTGTGCGCGCCCGCTGGCCTGACGGCTTCACTTGCCCGCACTGCGGCGTTGTCGCGGAGCCGTTCCGCATCGCCACGCGGCCCGGCATCCTGACGTGTCGGTCCTGCCGCCGCCAGACCGGCCTTCTGGTTGGCACCGTGATGGAGCGCAGCCACACGCCGCGTTGTTCGGCGTCGATGCGGCGACGCTCAGACGGGCACTCCGGGCGACAAGTTAGATCGGATACGGCGGCGTGAAGGTAGGACTGGACGTGAGGGCTGGCAGAACTATCAAATCGACCTAAAAAGACGAGATCGTCCATCCCAAAACATCTTGTAAGTTATGGTAAGTGAATATTATCAGAAGTTAGGATTAATGTTAAGTATTATTACATCCTCCAACAAACGTTGCACTTGTCTTCGATCCATGAACGGTGCGGTACAGACGAGAGTCGTCCACGATCTGGGTCAACGCCTACCCTCACGATTTCATCAGGATTTACTCTTGCCACACTTCTCGACGAAGGGGACGGCTTCTTCCCCGTGCGCCCACCCCCAAACGGTGGGGTAACCACGAACTTCCGCAACGCCATCAGGCCTTAGGGTTAGCTCCCACTCTAATGGAACGCCGCCGAGGCCGCCATAGCCCACATTAGAAACATGAAGCAGCCCGTTTCTGGTAGAGGTGACCAGTGGTCTTCCAAACTGGTTGAACCAGTCGTTGGTGATGCACTTAGCCACAGCTTCCGGCGAACCAGAGAAGTTTGCCAAGTAGTCCGGTTCGCGGTCTTTGATTCCCTGTGGCGTTACACACGATGCCAATGCAAGCAGACCAAGGAACATAAATACTCGTTTGATAAGCGCAGCGATCATTTAGGACAACCTAGTCCCTTCAGGCTTCTCAGCCGGCAGTAACTTATCCACCGCCTTTAATTCGACAACACGCTGTATGCAGCGCGCTACAACCTTTTCGAGCTGGTCGGCATCCATCATTCGAACGCCGCCGACTGTATTCGCACAAGCACCGAGCCACATCGCAGCTAGTGCACAGATACAAACAAAAGATTCACGCGCTGATCCAACCCGTCATTCCGGCCGGAGCGAAGCGCAGAGCCGGAATCCACGAGCCGCTGGACCCCCGCTTTCGCGGGGGTGACGGATTGGACTGAATCATCAGTATGCGCCGCTGCACTAGGAGGTCGTGTCCGATAGTTGGTGGAAATTCGTTTTCGGCGTAGCTCCCGATCCC
>JBHHZM010000130.1:0-8635 GCA_046758065.1 Alphaproteobacteria bacterium
GATCCAATCTCATCACATCTCGCTCTAGCGGCTGCAATTCCGGCGCGCGCCTCGAACCCGCTCGGCAAGAGTTTCCGCAATCGGCAAAATTTTCCCGGTGCTTGCGCTTATTGAGGAACAATCTGCCGGCATCGAGGCCCGATCGCATGACCCGAGTAAATCTAACACATTGAATTTCAATATTTTCCAGGAGTTGGCACCGAATTTGCATTGAACATGACGATTCCCCGTGGATAAGCCCGGGGTAAATTGGCGGAAACGCCGCATGCGGCAGGTAGCCGCAAGTCCAAGTCTTGATCCAAGTAGGAGAAAACTAATGGCTCTTAACATCATTTCGAACTTTGCGGCCAACGTCGCGCACCGCAACCTGGTGAGGACCGATAACGAGACGAGTGCCTCACTCGCAAAGCTGTCATCCGGTACGCGCGTGGTGTCGGCCAGGGACGACGCCGCATCGCTGGCGATCGGCTCGCGGTTGCGCGCCGAGGTGGAAGGCCTGAAACAGGCCGGCGTGAACGCCGGGCAGGCCTCTTCGCTGCTGCAGATCGCCGACGGCGCGTCGGCCACGGTGGCGGACATCCTCGTCCGCATGAAAAGCCTGGCCATTCAGGCGGCTTCCGACCAGCTCGGAGCGACCGAACGCGGCATTCTGAACAGTGAGTTCATCTCGCTCAGGACGGAAGTCGACCGCATCGCGGCCGACACCGAGTTCAACGGCATCCAGCTGACCAACGGCTCGATCACCGGTGCGCAGACCGGCGCCGGCACGGGCACGACCAACGGCTTCGCCGTCCTCGACGGCGTCTCGTCGATCACCGCGGTCGGGATCGACACCTCCGGCGGTGCGGTCGCGACCACCGCCGCGAACTACACCGCGGCGACGAACACCTTCTCGTTCACGATCGGCGGCACGGCCTATACCGGGGTCATCGATGCTGGCGCGCTGACCGGCGGCGCGGGCGCCAACCCGCTGTCGCAGGGTACCACCGTCACCCTGATCAACGCGGCGAACGCCAACGATCCGATCAAGGTCACCCTGACGCTGAACACCGCGTTCGATTCGGCGACCAATACCGGCGGCACCGCGGATCCCGTCGTTACCTTCACGGGCACCAGCGGCACCACCGTTAAGTTCAAGGTGGGCACGGGCACCGCGTCCCAGGACGACGTCTCGTTCACGATCAACTCGATCACCACGGCCACGCTCGGCATCAGCGCCTCGCTCATCTCGGGCGCCGACAGCACGAACGCCAACGCCGCGGTGACGGCGCTGACTGGCGCGATCGACTCGCTGAACCAGTCGCGTTCCAACATCGGCGCGGCGCAGAACCGACTCCAGTTCGCTTCGGCGAACCTGTCGTCCTCGCTGGAGAACGCCGAGGCGGCGCGGAGCGAGCTGCTCGACCTCGACGTCGCGAGCGAGATCACGACCTTTACCAGCAAACAGGTGCTGTTGCAGGCGGGCGTATCCATGTTGGCCCAGGCCAACCAGATCCCGCAGAACCTGCTCAGGCTCCTGCAGTAGACCTTTCGGGGAGGGGGGAGCCTTATCCCCCCTCTTCCCTTTTCATCGGGCGAGCGAATGCATCGAGGATGAAAGGAGGAGGTTCCAATGAACGTTAACCCAGTTGCGCCAGTACCGCAGACAGTCACTCCCGTCGTGCTCCGATCGGCTTCGACAGCCGGCCCCGACCGGGTCGAGGCGACACGGGAAGAGGCGGCGAAGGTGCCCAAGGTAACGACTGCGAAACCCGCGGCGAGGTCGGCGCCGAACGGACCGACGCATTTCCGCGTCAGCCTCGACATCGATCACGACATCAATCGCGTCATCGCGACCATCACGCATCCCGAAACCGGCGAGGTCATCGGCCAGTTTCCCCCCGAGCAAATTCGCAACATCGCCAAGGCGATCCGCGACATGCTCGCCCCGGTGGTCGATGAAACCGTCTGAAGCCGGCGCCTGAAAGCCAACCGGGTTCGACAATGAAAATACGGCTCACATGGAAGCGCTGAACCTCAGCAATCTCACGGTTGACAGCTCGGGGCGGGCGAGTTTCTCCGGACTGTCGTCGGGCGTCGACTTTGCGAGCGCCGTCGACAGCATCATCGCGGCCAAGCACATCCCGATCGACACCCTGCAAAGCCGCATCACCGGGAACGAAGACAAGATCGCCGCGTTGACCGACTTCAAGGCGCTGTTGCAGACGCTCAAGAATGCGACATCGTCGCTACGCGGCGCGGTCAGCGTCGACGGTGCCGGGAACACCTTCAAGAACAAGCTCGCCTTCGCCTCGGCGAGCCGCACCGACGGACAAACCCCGTCGCCGGTCTCCAGCCTCCTGGGCGCGACCGTGACCAACGCCGCCGCGACCGGCAGCCACGAGATCGAGATCCGGCGGACCGCCACGGCGCACAAGATTTCCAGCCAATCGTTCTCGAGCCCGACCACGGCGCTCGGGCTGTCGGGCAGCTTCACCATCTCGAACGGCGCCACCGACAAGACCATCACCGTCGCGGCGGGAGACACCCTGCTCGACATCCGAGACCGCATCAACAACACCAACACCGGCACCAGCCCCAGCGGCGCGACGGCGAGCGTGGTTACGGTCACGAGCGGCACGAGCTTTCTGATCATCACCAAGGACGACGCCGGCGCCGACCTGGTGATCACCGATTCGGGCAACATTCTCTCGGGACTCGGGTTGTCGTCGTCCAACGGCGCCGGCGGCCACCGCAACGGGCTTGCGACCGGCAGCAAGATCGCCAGCGCCAGCGGCTTCAGGCATATCCTCTTCGACGGCACCCAGTCGGACAACAGCTTCCTGATCAGCTACGACAGCACGACAAGGGTGCTGACGCTAACCCGGGGCGACGGCGTCACCGACACCGCGACCCTTGCATCGGGCGCGATCGCCGCCGGTGCGATCGAGACCGCGACCTTCAGCAAGTTCGGCGCGACCATCGACCTCGATTCGAGTTTCGATAAAACAACGAGCATCGTCGTCGATCCCGATACGGCCAGCGTCACCGGCGGCACCGGGGCGATCACCGCGAGCTCGATCACGATCACCGACAGTGTCGGCGATGTTTCGGCGATCAGCTCGAGCGCACTGACGTTCAGCAACTTCACCGGCGGCAACAACATCACGATCACCGCGGCGGGCGGGTTCACCGCGACCGGCGTCGATTTGTCGACCGCCGGCGCCAAGACCGTCACCCTGTCGGACGGCGCCGGAAATTCGATCACGGTTCAGTTCACGGTCGCGACCGCGTTCGACGGGACCGAGACGGCGGCGTCGATCGACCTGCAGGAGCTCGAGAACTTCGTGGGCACGAGCGGCACGCCGTTCAGCAACGTGTTGCAGACGGCGCAGAAGGCACGCTTCACCGCCGACGGGCTGATCGACAATACCCACTTCGAATCGCAGCGGCTGGCCAGCAGCACGACGTCGATCGTCTCGTCCGCCGGGAGCTTCGATATCGTCGGGACGGGGACGGCGACGATAAACTACGTGTCGGGCGAGACGCTGACGTCGCTGGCGGGCAAGATCAACGCGCAGACCGGAACGACCGGTGTCACCGCAACGGTCGTCGCCGACGGCGCCGGCTTCCGCATCGATCTCGATTCGAGCGCCGCATTCACCCTTACCGACACCAGCGGCCTTCTCACAAGCCTCGGCGTGAACAACGACCTGGTCCTCGAACGCGCCACCAACACCGTCTCGGACGTCTTTTCCGGCGTGACGCTCTCGCTGTTCCAGGCAGAGCAGGGCACCAAGATCAAGATCGACGTCGAGCGCGATCTGACGGCGGTGAAATCCGCCATCACGGGTTTCGTCGACGCCTACAACGCGGTCCGCGTCTTCGTCAACACGCAGGACCAAACGGACGCCGCGACCGGTCTCTCGGGCGCGGACAGCGGCGTGTTGTTCGGCGATAGCGTGATGAACGGAATTCGCGACCAACTGGCCAACATCATCGGATTCGGTACCGTCGGCGTCAGCAACCAGTTTTCGGCCCTTTCGCAAATCGGCGTGAATTTCGTCAAGAACAGCGAGCAGAGCGACGCGACCCTGTTCGACACCCTGGAGATCGACGAGACAAAGCTCGACGCCGCGCTGCTGAGCAATCCCGAGGATATCCGAAGGCTGTTCTCATTCGATTTCGCAAGCTCGGACCCGAGCGTGTCGCTGGTCGACTTTGCGGGTACGACGAGCTACAGCGCGACGGGTTACACGCTCAACATCGGGACCGTCGGCCTGTTCGACCAGAACTCGGTTTCCGTGATCGACCGGTCGGCTATTCTCAACACCGCGAACAGCGCCGGCGCGACGGTGAGCGGCACGTTCGACGTCAACGGCGTCGCCGTCGCGTACGATGTCACCACCGACAGCCTCAACTCGCTGGCGACGGCGATCAACAACGCCGCCATTCCCGGGGTGACCGCCCAGGCAATCAGCGATTCCAGCGGGGCGCATCTGGCCGTCAACTCGGCCACCAATCCGCTGGTGATCAACAACGATACCGGCGATTTGCTCGCCAAACTCAATTTCACGCCCGACAACAACATCATCGACTCGGCCAACATCGGCGGCGCCAGCAACGGCGCGGATGACGGCAGCGTCACCGTGAGCGGTCGCGTGCTGACCGTGACCAACAGCAGCGGCGCCGAGGGTCTCAAGCTGTTCTACACCGGGCCGGCCAGCACCTCGGGCATTCAGCTCGATTTCACCATCGGCGTAGCCCCCCCGATCTTCTTCGGGATCGACAACTACATCGACGAGACAAACGGGTCGATACAGGGCGAAATCGACGGGTTCAATTCCCAGAACGAATTTGCCAAGGACCGCATCACGTCCATGGAAAGTCGGCTGGACACCCTGAAAGCATCGTTGACCGCGAGGTTCGTCGCGGCGGAACAGGCGCTTGCGCGCATGCAAAACGCGCTCGATTCGATCAAGCAGTTCTTCGATGTCTTGACGAACCAGAACAATTAAACCCGTGTGACCGACGCACGGTGAACAGGCTATGCCGCTTGAACGATCAAAACCGTATCGAGGAGAAAAAATAATGAGGAATGCCGGCGCCAACACCTATCAGACGCAGGAAATTCTTACCGCTTCGCCCGCCCGTCTCGTCGTCAAGCTCTACGAGGCGGCGATCGCCGCCCTTCGTCGGAGCATCCGGGCGATCGAAGAGGGCGACATCGAAGGCCGCTGGCGCGCCAACCGCCGTGCCGCCGAGATTATCGAGCATCTGCTTGCAACTCTCGACCACGAAAAGGGCGGCGAGATCGCGGCGAACCTCGACCGACTCTACCTGTTCATGCTGCGCCGCCTCATGAAGGTCGACCTCGACAACGATCCCAAACCGGCCGAGGACGTGATTCGCCTGATCGAGCCGCTCTGTCGTTCCTGGCGCGCGCTCGACCGGAAACTGGCGAACGAAAGCGCGGCGGAACGTCCGCACGCGAACGCCGCGTCGATCGACGTCCCGCCGACGCCGGATACGCCCGGATACGATAAGAACAACGATACGCAGCGCCCGGAGTCCGGCGCCCGCATCGTCGCGATTGCCTGAGCGGGCGGGCGCTGCGGCGCCTGCATCGCTTTCCGTCTTTCGCCGGCGCGACATCGCGCCGGCTTTTTTTGTGCCGCGCCGACCGGAGACGTCGAAACCGGCACAAAATGCCGCCGCGCCAGCAGGCTTTGCCTCCTCCGGTCGATTCCTGCCCAGAAGATGATCGGGCTTCTCTAAAATTAAGATCGTTATTTCATATACTTACGAAGCATTTTCGCAATGGCCCGTAACTTGCTTGGGAAGGGAGGAAGGAGTGCATTGAACAGGTAGTGTCATGCCGATTCCCGCTGCAACGTTGATCGAGCCCTTGCTTCCCGGGGCAAAACCGGGGGGCGCGCCCTCCGGAGACGGAAGCGGGCCGGCGTTCGCCGCGTTTCTGGCGACGGCAGCGGGCGAGACCCGCGGCGCGGACGGCACGCTTCCGTCCGTTTCGAACGTCCCGACGGCATCCGGCGAGAACTCCGACGCTGACACGGCCGTCGCTCTCCTGATTTCGGCGGTCCCGTCGATCGGCGTGCCCGTGGCCAAGAAGGGCGCGCTCGGCGCATCGGGCCTTGTGGGCCTCGCCGGCGGCAACGAACACGTTCCCGCAGCCACGCCATCGGCAAACCTGCGCGCCATCGGCCTCGATCCCGCACAGCAGACGGGAACGTCCGTTCCACCGGTCCAGACGCCACCGAACGGCCTGCCGCCGGTCGCGGTCTTGCCGCCGGCGCATCTCGATACCGAGCCGTCGAGCGCGACAAGCAGCCTTGCCATGCCGGACGCCGTCTTCGCCGGCAATGATCGCGCCGCGAAGACCTCGCCAGCCGCCGCGTCATCCGGCGCGAACGCCCCGTCGACATCGATCACGCTGACCCTCGTGTCCGGCGGCCAAAGCGCTCCGGCGTCCACCGTCCGGCCCGGACCCATCGTAACGGCCGAAGGCGGCTCCGCAACGGCCGCCCAGGCGTCCTCGACGACCGCTCCAGACCCGACCGCAGGCGCCTACGCCGATCGTGCGGCCGCCGGAAACGCCGTACAGGCCGCGCCCCCCCATTCCCAACCGGGCCAGGGCCTGATTTCGGCGGCCTCCGACCGGCCGGCGCGGACGGGTTCCGCCATGTTCGAAAGCAGTCGGGAATCGCGCTCGTCCGAGGCGAATCGATCGGTCAGCGCAGCGCCACTCTTACCGGCGCGGGTTTCGATGCTGACGAATCCCGCCGCCGCTCCCGCACGCACGCCTTTGCCGCTGTCGGGCGAGGTCGCGGTCGCCGCGACGGCGGCCGGCGCGGCGACGCCCGCGGCAACGGACGCTCAGCCGAGCCGGCAGCCGAACGCCGCCGCGCCGATGCCGTCGCCGACCGCCGGCAATCCCCAAGCGCCCGGTCCCGACTATGCGCCCCAGGCGAACGGCGGCAAGGGCGGTGGATTGTCGTTCGCGGGACAAGAGCAGGCCGGGGCAGTCCCAGCCGGCTCGCCGGCCGAGTCGACGACGACGGTCGAGAGCGGCCGTCCGGTATTCGGCGATCTCATCGAGCGCCAGGCGACGCCGCGGTCCGGTGGCGAAGCACGTTCCGAGGCGGCGCCCGCCACCACGCAGACCCCGGGCGCCGTCAACCACCAACAGAGCCACACCCCGGTTCACAACACCCACGCGGGCGCTCACACACCGCAGGCGCCCACCGACCAGGTGGCCGTACGGCTCCGCGCCGGGCTCAGCCGGGGCGCCGACCACATCAGCATCCGGCTCAAGCCCGCCGCCCTCGGTCATGTCGACATCAAGCTCCATGTCGCCGGAAACGGCCACGTCTCGGCAGCGGTCACGGTCGATCGCCCCGACACTCTGGACCTCCTGCAGCGCGATGCGCGCGCGCTTGAACGTGCGCTACAGGACGCCGGACTGCGAACCGATTCGAACAGTCTGAGCTTCAATCTGCGCGGCGAGGGCCGCTTCGCCCAAACCGGGTCGCAGACGCCCGAAGATTATGGCAGCGGTTTCGCCGCGACCATCAATAGCGAGACGGAAGACGTCTCGGCGATCGTCGCCGGCGGCAGGCCCGCGATGGCCTCGAACCGCGCCCTCGATATCGAAGTCTGAAGGGAATAGGTCATGAACGTCAATCCCATCGCAGCCGCCGCCGTCAGCGCCTCGCAAACCTCGCGCACCTCGCTGGCCGGCGACTTCGACACCTTTCTCACCCTGCTGACCGCCCAGCTCTCGAACCAGGATCCCCTGGACCCGCTGAACTCGAACGAATTCGTCGCCCAGCTGGTGAGCTTTACGGGGGTCGAACAGGCGGTCAACACCAATACCAACCTCGAAAAGCTGGTCGATCTCTTCACCGGCAACCAAGCGGCGGCCGCGGTCGGCTACCTCGGCACCACGGTCGAGGCGAAGGGGAACGCGGCCGTGCTCGGCAACGGCAGCGCGAGTTTCGACTACAGCCTTCCCGAGAACGCCGCCGCCACCGATATCGTGATCCAGAACGCCCAGGGCGCCGTCGTCTTCACCGGGAATGGCGAACCGACGGCAGGCGAGCATAGCTTCGTCTGGGACGGCCTCGACGACAACGGCGTGCAGCAGCCCGACGGCACCTACACGATCACCGTAACGGCGCGCGACGCCGCCGGCGCTCCGATCACCGTCGAAACCAGGATGCAAGGCCGCGTCACCGGCGTCGATACGCTCGACGGCGAGTTGACGCTGATCGTCAACGGCGTGCCGGTGCCGTTCAGCGACGTCATTTCGGTACGGGAGAGCGACCCGCCGCCAAGCGCCTAACCCTTGGTATTGCGGCCGGCCTGTTCGTATCGACCCACAGGTAGTTCGAGCCAACAGCACATGTAGTGAAGGAGAATTTGCTATGAGTCTCTTCGGTTCCCTGTTTTCCGGGGTGTCTTCGCTCAACGCGCAGAGCACGGCGATGGGCATCATCTCGGACAACATCTCGAACGTGAACACGGTCGGCTTCAAGTCGACGGCTTCGCGGTTCGCCACGCTGGTGACGACGGCGGCGACGGACACGACCTTCACCCCCGGCGGCGTCCAGTCCCGACCGTTCGCCCTGGTCGA
>JBHHZM010000131.1:0-8594 GCA_046758065.1 Alphaproteobacteria bacterium
CGGAAGATATGGATGTAGACCACGAGGAAGAACATCGAGCCGCCGTTGGCGTGGATATAGCGCAGCAGCCAGCCGTAATTGACGTCGCGCATGATCTTCTCGACGCTGTCGAAGGCGAGCGTCGCATCGGGCGTGTAGTGCATCGCCAGCACGATGCCGGTGACGATCTGGATCACCAGCGCGATGCCGGCGAGCGAACCGAAGTTCCACCAGTAGTTCAGATTGCGCGGCGTCGGGTAATCGACGAGCTGGTGGTTCATGAAACTGAAGATCGGCAGCCGGTACTCGATCCACTGCACGATCCTGTTCTGCGACACCTGGGTCATGACCGCTCGCCTTTCAGCCGATCTTGATGGAGGTGTCGTCGAGGTAGGCGTACGCCGGCACAACGAGATTGCGCGGCGCCGGCCCCTTGCGGATACGCCCCGAGGTGTCGTAATGCGAGCCGTGGCAGGGACAGAACCAGCCGCCGTAATCGCCCCTGGGATCGCCCGGCTTCTGTCCCAGCGGGATACAGCCCAGGTGGGTGCAGATGCCGACGACGACGAGCCATTCGGCTTGCTCGACGCGGGCCTCGTCGGGTTCGGGATCGCGCAACTCGGCGACGTCGACGGCGCGCGCCGCGGCGATCTCCTCGGCCGTGCGGTGGCGGATGAATATCGGCTTGCCGCGCCACACCGGGGTGAGCGACTGCCCGACCTCGACCGGCGCCAGATCGACCTCGGTCGATGACAGCGCGAGCACGTCGGCCGACGGGTTCATGTTGTCGATCAGCGGCCAGACCGCCGCGGCGGCGCCGACCGCGGTGACCGCGCCGGTGGCCAGGTAGAGGAAATCGCGCCGCGTGTCTTCCCCGCCGGGTGTGCCGCCTTCGCCGCCGGCGGGCGCTGTTTCAGACATCCTCGTGCCTCATGGTGGTCAAGTTGGAAACGCGCGCCGTTTTTCTCATCAAATCGCCGTCGTGTCCAGAGCCCGATGCGGGCAATTGCAAAGCCCCGCCAAAGCGCGTAAGGAAGACGGCCGATGCGTCTCGCGCTTTACCAGCCCGACATCCCGCAGAACACGGGCACGATCCTGCGCCTCGCCGCCTGCCTCGCGGTTCCCGTCGATGTCATCGAGCCCTGCGGTTTCGCGTTCTACGACAAGGGCGACGACAGCGGCTGCGACAAGGGCCTGCGCCGCGCCGCGCTCGATTACCTCGAACACGTCGCGCTGGTGCGCCATCGCTCGTGGTCGGCGTTCCTCGCGGCGCGCGCCGCCGCGCCCGCGAGCGGCCGGCTCGTGCTGTTGACGACCGGGGGCGACGAGAGCCACGTCCGCTTCGCCTTTCGCGCCGACGACGTGCTGCTAATGGGCCGCGAGAGCGCCGGCGCGCCCGCCGAGGTGCACGCCGCCGCCGACGCGCGCCTCGTCATCCCGATGGCGCCGGGGCTGCGCTCGCTCAACGTCGCGGTCGCGGCGGCGATCGCGCTCGGCGAAGCGCTGCGGCAGACCGGCGGATTTCCCGGACAAGCGCCGTGACGAGCGCAACCGATACCCGGAAGGCCGCAGCCGAAAGCTGGTTCGGCGAGCTGCGCGATCGCATCTGCGCCGCCTTCGAGGCGATCGAGGACGACCACGCCGGCGCCGACGAGGCGCTGCCGCCGGGCCGCTTCGAACGCACCGCCTGGCGACGGCCGGGCGGCGGCGGCGGCGTCATGTCGGTCATGCGCGGGCGCGTCTTCGAAAAGGTGGGCGTCAACGTCTCGACCGTGTGGGGCGCGTTCGGCCCCGAATTCCGCGACCGCATCCCGGGAACCGGGGACAGCCCGGCCTTCTGGGCGAGCGGCATTTCGCTGGTCGCGCACCTGCGCTCGCCGCTGGTGCCGGCGGCGCACATGAATACGCGCCATATCGTGACCGCCAAACGCTGGTTCGGCGGCGGCGCCGACCTCACCCCGATGTACGCCGACGAAGACGACACACGCGAATTCCACGCCGCCCTGAAGGCGGCCTGCGACGGCCACGATGCCGGCTACTACCCGCGCTTCCGGAAATGGGCCGACGACTACTTCTTCCTGCCCCATCGCGACGAGCCGCGCGGCGTCGGCGGCATCTTCTACGACGACCTCGACAGCGGCGACTGGAACGCCGATTTCGCCTTCACCCGCGACGTCGGGCTGGCCTTCCTCGACGTCTACCCGCGCCTCGTGCGCCGCCACATGGACCGGCCGTGGACGCCGGCGCAGCGCGAACACCAGCTGGTGCGCCGCGGCCGCTACGTCGAGTTCAACCTGCTCTACGACCGCGGCACCCGGTTCGGGCTCGAGACCGGCGGCAATCCGGAAGCCATCCTGATGTCGCTGCCGCCCGAGGTCAAATGGCCGTGAGCGGCGTGCGGCGGCGCGCTCAGCCAAGCAGCTTTTCTACAAGCCGATCAATGGCATCCGCCACACCGTCTTCGGCGAGCGCGGCGCGTATTCGCCGGCGAGAGGTGACGAAATTCAGCTTTGCAGGAAACGAAACGGCGGCGGCGACTTGTTCCGCGCGCTCGGCAAACCGCGCCAATTCGCCGTGGAGAGCGTCTTTCGCCACAAATCGGGGAATTGGAACGCGGACAAGAAGCTTGTCAATGTGGCGAGCGCCCCATTGCCCGCGGCTTTGACGCGATGCAATCCGCTGTCGGAGGACTTCGCTGTTGAGAAACGCCGTGAGATAGCGTGCCTCATCAATGGTTCCTGAAGGTGCCCAGTAAAGAACATGATCGACCAGCGCCTCTTGGTCCGTGAGGACACAAGCCGCCGGATTGGTTCCCGATTTTGTATAGAGTACGCGAATTGGTGCGGTGGGTAGTTGCGTGCTGAGTTCCTTGTGATAATCCAGCCGCTGCAGCAAGCTCAGTGCTTCGCTTCGCCGATAGGTGTTCCAGACACCTTCGGCTTCCGTAAGCCATTTTGAAAGACCGGGATGGCCCCGTGCCCGCGCTTGGTCCGCTGTCAGCAGACTGTTCGATTCGGTGTCCCAGGGGATGACCGCCTCGACCGGCTCCAGGAGACGGTATGGGGCGATCGACGCCCCGAGATAGAGCCGCCGGAGGAACTCGGTTTCGATGGAGCCCTCCAACAGGGACAGGTCCTTCCACGGCGCTTTCTCTTGACGGCTTGTCAGGCTGCGCACGAGCGGCGCTCCCGGATTCGCGCCAAAGCGTCCGGCGGACACCCGTTCGACGACCCAAAGCCGGCGCGGCACGACAGTCGCCCCCTGACGGAAACGCCGCTCATACGCCGATGTCCTCGGGGCTTCGCCTTCCGCCGGCCACTCGACGTTGTGTTGCGAAAGCGCGGCCCGGGCTTCTTCCGGACTCGCGTCCCGGCGCGGCAGCGTCCCCGTAAACGCCTTGATTGATCCCGGGCGTTCGCCCACGGCTCCGCGCCGGGCGAAAATCGCACACGACGGGACCGGGAACAGCGGTTGCAGGTTTTCATCGAACGCCCAGACTTCTTCGAACCGCACGAGTTGAGCGTCGGCGCGACCGAAACGCTGGGTGCGAAACCCCTTGAATTGTTGTCGGCTCAACGCCGCATAAGGCATGACAAAAGCGATCACGCCATCTTTCTTGAGATAGAGCTCGGTCATGCGTGCGAAAAAATATGCGGAAATGTCCTGATGCGTCGCGACCTTTCCGCCGGACCAGAGGTTGCGACTTCGGCACTCGTCCCTGAAACGTTTTTGCATGGCGGTCGCCATATAGCGGTAAGACAGCCACGGCGGATTGCCGATGACAACATCGGCGCGTCTCTCGGGCGCGGAAAGGGCGAACGGCCGGCTCAGGTTGCGGAGCACATAAGCCCAAATGTGGTTTCGGCCCGCTTGGCGAAGCGTGGTCAGCTCCTCATACGTGCGTTCCAGGATATCGATGTGGCGGCCGTCGGTGATGCCGTTGTTGCGCATCCATGCGCGAAACGCCGGCACGGCGGCGGCGGGCGGCTCGCCGTAGTCGACCATGGCGTCCACCGTGGCGTCGAACCGTGCCGAATCGGCCGCAATCTCAGCCGGGAACTGCAACTCGGACCCGTCGGGCACCTTGATTCGCACCTCGTCTCGGCCGAAAAATCCTGCCGTGTTCCACTGGAGGCTGTCGCCGAGATAGACGGGCACGGTGAGGCGCGCGGGCCGGGACCGCAACCGTTCTTCGCCGAGCGCGAGAAGATACGTGACGCGCGCAATCACCACGGCGACGGGATGCACGTCGATGCCCGCAATGTTCTCGGCGCATCCCGCGAGGGCTTGGGCGTTTGGAATATTTTCGGCGTCGGCGGCGTCGAGATACCGCCGCACGGCATGGAACAGAAACGTGCCTGAGCCGCACGAAGGATCGAGCACATGTTGAACCAGTGGACGGTCTATCGCTCGCTCGCACATCGCGGAAGCAAGCCAGTCGGGGGTGTAGTACTCGCCCAGGTCGTGACGCTGCTCGGGGTCGATCAGCGACTCGTAGAGCCCCTTCAACACGTCATGTCGGATGTCGCCGAGACGAAACCGTCCGACGTGGCGTATCAGACGAGAGATAAGCTCCCCACCGCCGGACGCGACCAATACCCAGTCAAAAAAATCCGATTCGACGGCCCCGGCAATTCCCGCGTTTGTGAACGGCGTCCCGGCGAGCAGTTCGCGGGCGTCCGTCGTCGCAATGCCGAGCACGCTTGTGGCCATCGCCTTGGCGATGATCGTCAGATACGTGTGCTGAATGAAAAGATCGTCCTCTTCCACCCGCGAGCCGTAGACGTGCTCAAGGTAGTCGCCCCACAGCTTCCGCTTGACGACGACTTCAGGCACATCGCGCACCTCGTCCCAAAGCGCCGATAGCACGCCTTGGGCGCGATGGTATGCCGGACTATCGCGCCCCAGTTCACCGCGCACCATTTCGGGATCAGGCGTGAGCTCATCGCCAACCGCCAGAACGGACTGAAGCCAGGCAAGGAGAGCGCGGGCGTCCTCGGCAGACGTGGTGTAACGCGCCAACTCGCGGAGGCGGTCATGAGGATCGCTTTCGTATGCGATGAACGTCGCTCCATCGGTTGCGACACCGACGTAGCGTTGACCGGTCGCGCTTTCGCGTTCTCCTAGATAGCGGGTTAATTGGCTCTCGGCGGCATCCCGCTCGGCGCGCAGATCGGTCTTGAACTCGAACATGGAGCGGCCCAGGAGCGCGTCGATCCGCCCACGCACCTCGATGGTTCGTTCCTCGTACTGAATGCCCCGGCTTTCGATCCCAAGTCCATCGACGAGCAGGCGGTCGATAAGAACGCGCACCTTCTCATGGCCCGGGCGGGTCGCAAGTTCTGCAACCGTCGGTGATAAATCGTCCACGAGCAAACCTTTGATTTAATGACCGAGCCTTACCAGCAACGGAAGAGGGAAACAAGACGAACCAGTGCGTTCCCCTGCATCGCGCCCGGGCGCGCTCAGTGTTTCGCTTCCCTCTTCACCAGCGCGGCGAGGCGCGCCAGCGTTTCCTTGCGGCCCGCGCGATAGTCGCCGGCCTCCCACCAGGCTTCGATCCGTTTGAGAAGCGCGCCCACCGCGGGGCCGTCGGGCACGCCGAGGGCGACCACGTCGGCGCCCTTCACGGGGAGCTTGGGGTTCTCCCAGGCGCGGGCGGCGGCGAGCATCGGGCCATAGGCCGCGGCGAGCGCGTCGCGCTCCCCGGGCGCCCGCGCCAGCGCCTCGGCCCAGGCGAGCAGCACGAGGTCGCGGAAGAGATCGGGACCGACGCGGTAGAGCGCGCGGCGTTGGGCGGGCGCGTCGTGCTCGGCGGCGAGCGTCACCGGCGGCGCGGTCAGGGCGACGAGGCGTTGCTTCGCCGCGTTCGAAAACTTCAGGCGCTCGGCCACGGTCCCGGCGTCGGCGTCGCGCAGCAGCAGCGCCAGCCGGCGCAGCGGGTCGGCCTCGTCGCCTTCCAGGGCGCAAAGCTCCGAGAGGGCGCGCGCGTCCCCGGCTTCGGGCAGCACCTCCGCGAGCGCGCCGGTTTCGCGCATCAGCGCGACGACGGGCGCCGGTGCGGGCGCGGCGAGGATGCGCAGCAGTTCGCCCCCGATGCGCTCGCCCGACAGCTTCGCCAGCAGCGGCGCCATGGCGCGGCAGGCGGCGAGCGCCTCGGCGTCGGGCGGCGGCCGGCCGTAGTGGGCGTAGAAGCGGAAGAAGCGCAGCAGCCTGAGAACGTCCTCGGCGATGCGCCGCGTGGCGTCGCCGACGAAGCGCACGCGCCCGGCGCGCAAATCGTCGAGCCCGCCGCAGGGATCGTAGAGCGTGCCGTCGGGGGCGCAGAACAGCGCGTTGATGGTGAAGTCGCGGCGCGCCGCGTCGGCTTGCCAGTCGTCGGTGAACGCGACCGTGGCGTGTCGGCCGTCGGTCTCGACGTCGCGCCTGAGGGTGGTGATCTCGATCCGCGCCGGCGTCACGGCGGTCACCGTGCCGTGTCCGATGCCAGTGGGCACGACCCGGATGCCGGCGGCCTCCAGCAGGCGCGTCACGGTTTCGGGCGTCGCGGGCGTGGCGATGTCGACGTCGCCGACCGCGCGCCCGAGCACCGCGTCGCGCACGCAGCCGCCGACGAAGCGCGCCGTCGCGCCGCCGGCTTCGAGCGCGTCGATGACGGTGCGCGTTTCGGCCGCCGTCATCCAGCGCGGAGGCTCGATTCGACCCGCGGCCCGCACGACCCTATTCCAGCTTTCCGGGGACGATCTCGCCGTCGACCATGTGCGGCGGGATATAGGTGGCGTCGGGCGGGCCTTCGACGATGGCGCCGAGAACGATGAAGCCGACGATCACCAGGCCGACCCCGGCGATCAGCAGCCAGGTCCAGGGCGCGTCGCGCCATGCCGGCCCGGCCGCACCGGCGCGCTGCGACTGGCGGCGGGCGAAGTAGAGCCAGACGCCGTAGACCGCGAACGGCAGCAGCAGCGGCAACAGATAATTGAGCAGCAGGCGTCTCATGGCCGACCCAGCGCCGCAGAGAGGTCGACCACCATGCGCGCCGTCGCCCCCCAGATGGTGCGGCCGTCGTAGTCGAGGACGTAATAGTCGCGCAGCCGCCCGCGATAGCGTCGTTGTTCGCGTCGCCGGTTGGCCGGATCGAGCAGAAAGTCGAGCGGCACCTCGAAGACTTCGGCGACCTCGAAGGTATCGAGCGTGAGATCGAGCGGCGGCGCGACCAGACCGACGACCGGAGTGACGGCGAATCCGGTCGAGGTGTCGCACAGGTCGAGGCAGCCGACGACCTCGACGCGGGCCGCGGCGAGGCCGATTTCCTCGCCGGCTTCGCGCAGCGCGGTCGCGACCGGGTTGGCGTCGCCCGGCTCGACCCGCCCGCCGGGGAAGCTGACCTGTCCCGGGTGATCGGCGAGGTGGTCGGTGCGTCGGGTGAAGACCGCGGTCATGGCGCGCTCGCGGGCGACCAGCGCGATCAGGACCGCCGCGGCGATCCGCCCGGCGGGCATTGCCTGCGCGACCCGCCCGGTATCGCGCGCGGCGAGCCGGCGGCGCACCAGCGCGGGGGTCACCCGGTCTCCACCGGATTGCCGAGAGCAAAGAAGCATCCCTCGCTCCACACGCCATAGCGCCGGTCGCCGTCGATCTCCGCTTCGACCCCGAGCTCAACGAGCTCGTAGAACACGCTGCGCGCGATCAGCGCCTCGAGCCGGCCGCGCACCAGAACATAGGGCGCCGGCCCCCCACCCTCGCGGTCGTGTTCAACCCGGATCGGATGTTCGGCGCCCGCCGTCACCTCGTCGTCGAGGTTGGTGCGGAAAGACAGCGCCTGCGACCGTCCGGCGCCCGATACCGTGAGCGCGACCGCGACGAAGGGCGCGTCGTCGACCTCGATCCGTCCCTTTTCGACCGGCGTCGTCAGCCAGTAGACACCGTCCTCGTCGCGGTTCAGCACCGAGGCAAAAAGCTTGACCAGCGGTTTGCGACCGATGGGCGAGCCGTGGTAGAACCACGTTCCGTCGCGCGCGATCCGCATGTCGAGGCCGCCGCAAAGGGTGGGTTCGCGCCGCTTTCCGGCGCTCGCCGCGGTGTTTCCGCCGGCGCCGAGAGAGGCGGCGAGCGAGGCGGGGTCGGACGGCCGCTTGTTCATCCTTTATGGCCTCTCGATCGTCTTTTGCAGTGCATCACGGAGTGTATTCCATGTCCGATGCGATGCCGACCATGGCCGAGCCGGCACAGGATCTCGTTTCCAGAATCGACACCCTGAGCCAGAAGATGGCGGCGGCGCGCGAATGCGTCGGCCGTATCATTTTCGGCCAGAACCACGTCATCGACCAGACACTTATCACGCTGCTCAGCGGCGGTCACGCCCTGGTCATCGGCGTCCCCGGACTCGCCAAGACGCGGCTCGTCGAAACGCTCGGCGTTGTTCTCGGGCTTTCCGAAAAGCGCGTGCAATTTACCCCCGACCTGATGCCCGCCGACATCCTCGGCTCGGAAGTGCTCGAAGAGTCGGAAACCGGCCGGCGTTCGTTCCGCTTCATCAAGGGTCCGGTGTTTTGCCAGCTCATGATGGCCGACGAGATCAACCGCGCCAGCCCGCGCACCCAGTCGGCGCTGCTCCA
>JBHHZM010000132.1:0-8566 GCA_046758065.1 Alphaproteobacteria bacterium
GCAACGTCGGGGACTTCCGTTTTCCGGGGCTTGAACTCGTCAATCCGTGGCAAGCGCGTGTCTGACAACCAGGAAGCGGCGATCGCCCGCCCGCACCGCCGTCCCGATCACGGCGCGTCTACGCCGCGATCGCGCGCTCGATCGCGGTGAGCGCGGCGTCGGCGCGTGCGCCGTCGGGGCCGCCGGCCTGCGCCATGTCGGGCCGTCCGCCGCCGCCCTTGCCGCCGAGCGCCGCGGCGCCGGCGCGCGCCAGATCGACCGCGCTCAAACGCCCGGTCAGATCGTCGGTGACGCCGACGACGAGCGCCGCCTTGCCGTCGTTGACGGTGACCAGCGCGACCACGCCCGAGCCGATCCGCTTCTTGAGATCGTCGGCGAGCCCGCGCAGTTCCTTCGGCGGCGTGCCGTCGAGCCGGCGCGCGGCGAGTCGGACGCCGGCGACCTCGCGCACCTCGTCGTCCCCGCCGCCGGCGGCGAGCCTGCGGCGCGCCTCGGCGAGCTCGCGTTCGAGCCGCTTGCGCTGTTCGATCAGCGCGGCGACCCGTTCGGGCAATTCGGCGGGCGGCGATTTCAGCGCCGCGGCGGCGGCGAGGAGGCGCGCCTCTTGCTGGGCGACGTGTTCTTCCGCCGCGCGGCCGGTGAGCGCCTCGATGCGGCGCACGCCGGCGGCGACGGCGGCTTCGCCGACGATCTTGAAAAGCCCGATGTCGCCGGTGCGGCGCACGTGGGTGCCGCCGCAGAGTTCGAGCGAGAAGGGTTTTCCGGTGGCCGTGTCGCCGTCGTCGTCGCGGCCCATCGCGAGCACCCGCACCTCGTCGCCGTAGTTCTCGCCGAACAGCGCCATGGCGCCGCGGGCGACCGCCTCGTCGGGGCTCATGATGGTGGTCGAGACCTCGGTGTTGAGACGGATCTGGCGGTTGACGTCGGCCTCGATCACGGCGAGCTTCTCGGCGCCGACCGGGTGCGAATGGCTGAAGTCGAAACGCAGCCGGTCGGGCGCGACGAGCGAACCCTTCTGCGTGACATGGGCGCCGAGCCGGCGGCGCAGCGCCGCGTGCAACAGGTGCGTCGCCGAGTGGTTGGCGCGGATCACCGTCCGGCGGGCGGCGTCGATCCTGAGATCGACCACGTCGCCGACGCGGAGCGCGCCTTCGGCGATCACGCCGAGATGGAGGTGGAGATCGCCGAGCTTCTTCCGGGTGTCGCGCACCTCGACGCGCAGTCCCTTCGCCGCCGTCATCACGCCGCTGTCGCCGACCTGGCCGCCGGCCTCGCCGTAGAACGGGGTCTGGTTGACGACCACGGCGACCTCGGTCCCGACGTCGGCGCGCTCGACCCGCCGGCCGTCGACCACCAGCGCCAGCACCCTTGCTTCGGCGGTGTCGGTCTCGTAGCCGAGGAATTCGCTGGCGCCGACGTCATCGCGGATCTCGAACCAGACCTGCTCGGTCGCGGCCTCGCCCGAACCCGCCCAGGCGGCGCGCGCCGCGGCGCGCTGGCGCGCCATCGCGGCGTCGAAGCCGGCGCGGTCGACCGCGCGCCCCTGGCCGCGCAGCACATCCTCGGTGAGATCGAGCGGAAACCCGTAGGTGTCGTAGAGCTTGAACGCGACCTCGCCGGCGAGCGGCTCGCCCTCGCCGAGTCCGGCGGTGGCGTCCGCGAGCAGCCCGAGGCCGCGGTCGAGGGTCTGTCCGAACCGCGTCTCCTCGAGCTTGAGCGTCTCGGCGACCAGCGCCTGCGCGCGGCCCAGTTCGGGAAAGGCGCGGCCCATCTTGTCGACCAGCGCCGGCACCAGCCGCCACATCAGCGGCTCCTCGCAGCCCATCATGTGGGCGTGGCGCATGGCGCGCCGCATGATGCGCCTGAGCACGTAGCCGCGGCCCTCGTTCGACGGCATGACGCCGTCGGCGAGCAGGAAGGCGGCGGCGCGCAGATGATCGGCGATGACCTTGTGGGCGGCGCGATGCGGCCCGTCGATCGGTATGCCCGAGGCCTCGGCGGTGGCCTCCATGATGTGGCGCATGAGGTCGGTGTCGTAGTTGTCGTGCACCCCCTGCATGACCGCGGCGATGCGTTCGAGCCCCATGCCGGTGTCGATCGACGGCCGCGGCAGGTCGATGCGCTGCTCGGGCGTGACCTGCTCGTACTGCATGAAGACGAGGTTCCAGATCTCGACGAAACGGTCGCCGTCCTCGTCCGCGCCGCCGGGCGGCCCGCCGGGGATGTCGGGGCCGTGGTCGTAGAAGATCTCCGAGCATGGCCCGCAGGGGCCGGTCTCGCCCATCGCCCAGAAGTTGTCGGAGCCGGCGATGCGGATGACGCGGTCCTCGGGAAGGCCGGCGATCTTGCGCCACAGCCCGTAGGCGTCGTCGTCGTCGATGTAGACGGTGGCGAGCAGGCGGTCGGCGGGCAGGCCGAACTCGCGGGTCACCAGGTTCCAGGCAAGCTCGATGGCGACGTCCTTGAAATAATCGCCGAACGAGAAATTGCCGAGCATCTCGAAGAAGGTGTGGTGGCGCGCGGTGTAGCCGACGTTGTCGAGGTCGTTGTGCTTGCCGCCCGCGCGCACGCATTTCTGCGAGGTCGCGGCGCGTTTGTAGGGCCGCGTCTCGGCGCCGGTGAAAACGTTCTTGAACTGCACCATGCCGGCGTTCGTGAACAGCAGCGTCGGGTCGTTGTGCGGCACCAGCGGGCCCGAAGCCACGACCTCGTGGCCGTGCCTGCGAAAGTATTCGAGAAACGCCGTGCGGATGTCGTTCGCGGTCTGCATCTTGGCCGTTGCGGAAAATCGCACCCTCGCCCATCGCCGACGGGACACGCTATTTAAAGCCGCAGGCCGCGACTGTCCACAAGCAGGGGCCTGGAAAGGGCCCCCGGGTTGGCGGGGCGCGGGCCGGACGTTAGATCTTCTCGCCCTTGAGCTTCGCCCGCAGCATCTCGACACGGATGCGGATGAAGGGCATGTGCGGGTTGACGGCAAGCGCGCGTTCGAACCATTCGAGCGCGCCGCGATCGTCCTCGATCGCGGTGAGGATCAGGCCCATCCCCGAGAGCGCGCCGAAATGGCGCGGTTCGAGCGCCAGGGTGTGCTCGACGTCGCGGATCGAGTCGTCGTAGCGACCCATCAGATAGAAGAGCGTCGCCCGCTTGTTCCAGCCCTCGGCGAAGTCGGCGTCGGCCTCGATGAGCGCGTTGAAGCTCTCGAGCGCGACATCGAATTGCTGCCGGTGCATGGCGACGATGCCGCGCGCCATCAGCGCGTCGAGATCGGCGTTCCCCGATTCGATCCAGATGCTCCAGATCTCCGCTTGTACGGTGCTCGCTTCGTCGTCGTCGGCGGTCGCCAGCAACTGCTCGAACAGCGTGTCGAGGCGCGCATCGTCCTGGCGCGCCTGGGCGGTGGCAGCCACGCTGAACACGACGGCGGCGGCGAACATTGCCAGGAATCTCACCATGGAAAGATAATAAGACGGCGGCGGCGCGCGGCCAAGAGAGGTCATTACACGATTCATTACACGATGATGTGAGGTCATCGCCGGGCGGCGAGCGCCGCCGGCTTCGGCCCGCCCGTCGCCCAGTCGACAAGCTCGACCGGATGGACGACGGGAATCGAGGTGCCGGCGGCGATCTGCACGATACAGCCGATGTTGCCGGCGGCGATCACCTCGGCGCCGGTGCGTTCGATGTTCGCCACCTTGCGGTCGCGCAGGCGGGTCGCCAGCGCCGGCTGCAACAGGTTGTAGGTGCCGGCCGAGCCGCAGCAGAGATGTCCTTCCGCCACGTCGCGCAGCTCGAAGCCGCAGGCCGCGAGCACTTGTTTCGGTTGGTCGCGGATCTGCTGGCCGTGCTGCAGCGAGCAGGCGGCGTGGTAGGCGACCACCGGGCGCGCCTCGTCCGCGGCGGCGCGCACGTCGAGGTCGGCGAGCAGCTCGCTCACGTCCCTGGCCAGCCCGGCGACGCGCGCCGCCTTCTCGCACCACTCCGGATCGTCGCCGAGCAAGTGCCCGTAGTCCTTGACCATCGTGCCGCAGCCCGAGGCATTGCTCACCACGGCGTCGAGTCCGCCGTCGTCGAGCGCCGCGCTCAAGGCGGCAACGTTGGCGATCGCCTGGCGGCGGGCCGCGTCGGCCCGTCCGAGGTGATGGACCAGCGCCCCGCAGCATCCCGTCCCCGGCTGGACCACGACCTCGCAGCCGAGGCGGGTCAGCAGGCGCACCGTCGCTTCGTTGATCGCCGGGCCCAGCACCTGCTGGGCGCAGCCGGTGAGCAGCGCCACGCGCATGCGCCGGGCGGTCTGGGGCTGAAACGTCTGCGGCCGGTCGACCGGCGAGCGGCCCGGCACGCGGGCGGGCGCCATGGCGAGCAGCGTCGCGAGCCTGCCGGGCAGGAGCCTCGCCAGCGGCCGGACCGGCCGCGCCGCGGCAAGCGCGAGGCGGAACAGCGCCGGATCGGGCAGAACCCGGGCGAGCAGCGCGCGCAGAAAGCGCTCGGGCCAGGGCCGCCTATAGGTCGTCTCGACATGCACCCGGGCATGATCGATCAGGCGCGTGTAATCGACGCCCGACGGGCAGGTCGTCACGCAGGCGAGGCAGCTCAGGCAACGGTCGATATGCGTCGTCACCTCGGCCGAGGCGGGGCGCGCGTTCTCCAGCATGTCCTTGATCAGGTAGATACGCCCGCGCGGGCTGTCGAGTTCGTCGCCGAGCAGCACATAGGTCGGACAGGTCGCGGTGCAGAAGCCGCAGTGCACGCATTTGCGCAGGATCGCGTCGACCTCCCTGAGGCCGGGGTCGGCGAGCTGGGCGAGCGAGAAATTCGTCTGCATCGTGGTCGCCCCGCGCCTACGCCGGCTCGCGTTCGAGCCGGCGGCGGAATACGGCGTAGACCTCGCCCATGGCGGCGCTTTCGTAGAGCTGCCTCAGGCGGCCCTCGTCGTCGCAGCTCGTGGATTCGGCGAGCAGCATCTCGAAGGTCTCGCAATAGCGCTCGAGCAGCCGATTGCCTTTCGGACTGTCGGCGACGAGCGTCTTGAGCGGATTGCCGGCATCGGCGGCGGCGGCGAGGATCGCCCGGTAGCCGTTCTCGCCGTCGTCCGGCTGATGGCGTGCACCCGTTCCGTCCTTGCCTTTCGCCTCGGAAAGCAGGGCGACGATCTCGCGCGCGAGGCGCTCCAGCTCGCGATCCAGCGTCGCGGCGAGTCCGAGGAACGCGGCGCGGCGCGCATGGAAGTCGTTCATCGTGAGCGCCGCCGTCTGACTCTCGGTGAGCCTGGCAAGCGCCGCGTTGTTGCGCCTGAGCGCGGCGGCCTGCTGCAGGGAACCGATGATGAGCCAGAGAAATACCGCCGGCAGCGCAATGCCGATCACGATCTCGGCGAGTTCGGTCGGCATCAGCAGCACGAGGTTCTCGATGCCGACGAAGCGGTAAAGATAGAAGGCGGTCGCGCCGAGCCACAAGGCGGTCAGCGCCAAGCCGATGAAGATGCGCATCGCTTCCGTTCCTCCCCGCTACACGCCCGCGTACATGCGTCCCGGATTGAGGACGCGGTGCGGATCGAAGCCTTCCTTGACCCGCCGGGTGAGCGCCGCGAGCGCCGCGTCCTGCGGCTGGAACACCGGCAGCGCGCCGCGCAGGCCGGCATCGGCGCGCATCAGGGTGGCGTGGCCGCCGGTCCCGTCGATCGCCGCGCGCACGAGCGCCGCGCCGCCATCGTCGCCGGCGTTGCCAAACGCCAGCCAGACGAGTCCGCCGCCCCAGTCGTAGAACGCCTCGGCCTCGATCCCGCCGGCGATGCGTCCGACAACGTCGGCGCCCGCCGCGGGCGGCACGGACAGCCGCCAGACGACCCTGTCGTCGCCGACGAAGGGCGCCACGTCGCGCAGCTCGCGCCACAGCACGCCCGAATTGAGGCCGTGCAGCTCCTCGACGGCGCCGAAACCGCCGAGCAGTTCGCGCAGCGCCCGGCAGCGGTGCTCGGCCGATGGCGCCGGGCCCTCGACGCGGACCGCGGTGACGGCGGCGCCCGCGCCCGAGACGTAAGCGACCACCGAGCGCGCCGCCGCCGTCGCCGGCAAATGCGCCGCCGCCGCGACTTCGTGCGGGCTGGCGAGCGCCGCGGTCATCGCCTCGATCCCGCGGGCGTCGTCGAGCCCGAAAACCAGCACCGTGCGGGTCTTCTCGGGCGCGGGCAGAACCTTGAAGGTAAGCGCGGTCATGACCGCCAGCGTGCCGTAGGCGCCGGCGAACAGCTTGCAGATGTCGTAGCCGGTGACGTTCTTGACCACCCGGCCGCCGGCCTTTATCGCCTCGCCGCGCCCGGTCACCGCCGCGACCCCGAGGAAGTGGTCGCGCGCGCCCCCGGCCGCAATGCGCCGCGGACCGGCGAGGTTGCAGGCGAAGACGCCGCCGACGCTCGCCGCGCCCGCCGTTTCCCCGAGCAGCGGACCGAGATCGGGCGGCTCGAAGGCGAGCCGCTGGCGATTGGCGGCGAGCGCGGTCTCGACCTCGGCGAGCGGCGTGCCGGACCGGGCGCACATCACCAGTTCGTCCGGTTCGTACATCTCGATGCCCGAGAGCTTCGAAACGTCGAGCACATGGGCGGCCTGCACCGGCCGGCCAAGCGCCCGTTTCGAGCCGCGCCCGACGATCTCGAGCGGGGTTTCCCCGGACGCCGCCCAGGCCACCGCCTCGCGGAGCTGCCCGGCGTCGCCGGGCGTGAGCGTCTCGGCCATCAGAACCTCGGGATGTCGGGAAAGGGCATCCGCCCCTTGTGGACGTGCATGCGCCCGAGCTCGGCGCAGCGGTGCAGCGTCGGAAACACCTTGCCGGGGTTGAGCAGGCCGTCGGGGTCGAAAGCGCATTTGAGGCGCTGCTGCTGGTTCAGGTCGGCCTCTGAGAACATCGTCCCCATCAGGTCGCGCTTCTCGACGCCGACGCCGTGCTCGCCGGTCAGCACGCCCCCGACCGCGACGCAGAGCTTGAGGATTTCAGAGCCGAATTCCTCGGTCTTTTCGAGTTCCCCGGGAACGTTGGCGTCGTAGAGGATGAGCGGGTGCAGGTTGCCGTCGCCGGCGTGGAACACGTTGGCGACGGCGAGGCCGTAGCGTTGCGACAGCTCGGAGATGCGCGCCAGCACTTCAGGCAGGCGGTTGCGCGGAATGGTGCCGTCCATGCAGTAGTAGTCGGGCGAGATGCGTCCGACCGCCGGGAACGCCGCCTTGCGCCCGGCCCAGAAGCGCTCGCGCTCCTCTTCGCTGGTGCTGGCGCGCAGCGTGGTGGCACCGCAGGCCTCGGCGATTTCGCGCACCCGTTCGATCAGATGATCGACCTCGACCTCGGGGCCGTCGAGCTCGACGATCAGCAGCGCCTCGACGTCGACCGGATAGCCGGCGTGGCAGAATTCCTCGGCGGCCACCACGGCGGCGCGGTCCATGATCTCCATGCCGCCGGGGATGATGCCGGCGGCGATCACCCGGCCGACGCAGTCGCCCGCCGCTGCGCTGCTGGGAAAGCCGACCAGCACCGCCCGCGCCGTCGCCGGCTTGCGCAGGATGCGGACGGTGACCTCGGTGATGACCCCGAGGAGCCCCTCGGAACCGGTGAGCACGCCGAGCAGATCGTAGCCCTCGGCGTCGAGGTGCCTGCCGCCGAGACGCACGACCTCGCCGTTCATCAGCACCACCTCGAGGCCGAGCAGGTTGTTGGTCGTGACCCCGTATTTGAGGCAGTGCACCCCGCCCGAGTTCTCGGCCACGTTGCCGCCGATGGTGCAGGCGATCTGGCTCGACGGGTCGGGCGCGTAATAGAAGCCGGCGTGCGCCACCGCCTCGCTGACGGCGAGATTGGTCACCCCCGGCTGGGCGACCACGCAGCGGTTGGCGAAGTCGATGTCGAGGACGCGGTTGAACCGGGCCATGCCGAGCGTCACCCCGTCGGCGAGCGGTAGCGCGCCGCCCGACAGCCCGGTACCGGCGCCGCGCGGCACCACCTTGACGCGGCGCTCGTGGCACAGCGCGAGCACGTCCGAGACCTGTCCGGTGGTCTCGGGCAGCACCACGACCATGGGACGCTGGCGATAGGCGGTGAGCCCGTCGCATTCATAGGCGCGCAGCGCGTCGCCGTCGGCGATGACCGATGCGGCCGGCACAACCCGGCGCAGCGCGGCGACGATGTCGTCGCGCCGGGCAAGCACGTCGCGATCAGGCTGGGGCATTTGCATGCGCGGGTTCCTCGCACGGACGGGCCGGCGGCAGCCTTACGGAATCATAGTGGGACAGGTCCGGACAGGCGTCAACGCCGCGTCCGCCCGGGGTGATGTATCAGATTTTGTGTCAGGTGTGGACGGCCCCTGCGTTGCAAGGATGTTTTGGCGTCTCGGCGCGGTGGTCGGGTGCAGTCATGTGTCCGGCCTGTGCCCGCTTTCGATCAGGCACAAGCCGTTCTCGACCAAGCGGCGTCAGTCGGGCATTCTTATGAATGTTCATCCGGTCCCCCTTGGGCTCTGAAGCTTTCGACAACTCCAGCTTCCTCGGTCAGGACCGGATGGACAACCTGTTGAAAGCTCACA
>JBHHZM010000133.1:0-8374 GCA_046758065.1 Alphaproteobacteria bacterium
CTAGCGAACCGGACGTGCGCCACCCGGGCAACGGAAAGCCATGCTGGAAAGCGTTCTTCGCCGCTTTTTTCACGATCGCCCGGGTGTGCCGCGTCCGCCCGACGGCGTCCGGGTCTACGCGGTCGGCGACATTCACGGCCGCTCCGACCTGCTGCGCGCGCTGCACCGCCGGGTCGCCGCCGACGCCGCCGACGCGCCCGACCGCGACAAGCGGATCGTCTACCTCGGCGATTACATCGATCGCGGTCTCGACAGCCGCGGCGTCATCGACATTCTGCTCGACGAACCGCCGCCGGGCGTTGCGCCCGTTCACCTCATGGGCAACCACGAAGCCATGCTTCTCCGGTTCCTCGAGGATTCGAGCATCGGCACGGGCTGGCTGCAGTTCGGCGGCGTCGAGACGCTCTACAGCTACGGCGTCAAGGTGACCGGACCGATTACCGACGAGGCGGTGGTGACGGTGGCGCAGCGCCGCCTCGGCGAGAACCTTCCCGAACGACACCTCGGCTTCCTGCGCGCGCTTGATCTCTATCACCGGGCCGGCGACTATCTATTCGTCCACGCCGGCCTGCGCCCGGGTGTGTCGCTTGAGGAACAGGCCGAGGACGATCTTCTCTGGATTCGCGACGACTTCCTGCGTTCGCGCGCCGACCACGGCCACGTCGTGGTGCACGGACATTCGATCCAGCCCGAGAGCGAGATACGTCCCAACCGCATCGGCATCGACACCGGCGCCTACGCGACCGGCGTGCTCACCTGCCTGGTGCTCGACGGCGACGAGCGGCGCTTTCTCAGGACGCGGCCGGGGGATGCGTCATGACCGCGCCTCTCGTCTGCATTCTCGGCGGCGGCGACTGGCGGGAGACCAACCGCGCCATCGCCTCGGCGCGACGGTTCGGGCTGGAGGTCGCGGTCGGGGTCGCGAGCGAGATCACACAGTCGGCGCCACACCCGGAGGCACGGCTCTACCCGCTCGAGTGGCGCCACGACTTCGCCGAGGCGCGCAACCGGCTGGCGGCGCAGCTTGCCGACGAGGCCCATCCGGGGGACTACCTGCTGTGGCTCGACAGCGACGAGGAACTCGCCACCTATCCGGCGGACAACCCGGATTTCGAAGGCCCCTGCCTGGCCGTGCGAATCGTTGATCGCGGCGATCTCACGCCTCGTGCGATCGTTCGCCTGCAGCGTCGCACGCCCTTCGCCCGGTGGGTCAACGCCATTCACGAGACCCCGTGGACCGAGGGTCCCGAGCCGCCGATCGTCGAGTCAATTCTGATCCGCCATTACGGCTACGACGATGCGGAACGGGTCGCGGCGAAGTGCGCACGCAACCTCGCGATCGTCGCCCGGGAACGCGCCAAGGGCCGCGACTACTACGCGCTCGCGCTCGAGGAGGCGCGCGCGATTCCGGACGCCGCCGCCTTCCTCGCCTGGCTGCGCGCCTTCAAACATCCCGAGGCGGCGCCGTGCGAACCGGGCGGCTACGACGCCCGCCACGAGCCGGCGGCGGCGCTCTGCGCGTTCGACTACCGCAAGCCGGCGCTCGAGGTGCTGGCGACCAACCCGCGCATTCTCAACCTGCAACTCGCCGTGCTCGCTTCCGAGCTGCGCAGCGAGGGCGCCGCCGATCCCGACCGCCTCGCCTACGTCGACAAGCTGATTGCGACCGGCGGCAACGACCCGCGTTATGCCTATCCGCAGACGATCAAGGACGCCGACCGCGCCGCTCTTCGCGCCTGGCTCGAAGCCGCAGGCGCCGACGGCCAAAAGGAAACCGGGACATGACCGCGTTCTACCGCCGCATCGCCGCCGTCGACGAGGAAGAGTTCGAGGACGACCTCGTGGTGATGAATACCGCAACCCATGCGGTCGTCACCCTCAACTGCACCGCCCGCGTCGTCTGGGAGGCGCTGGCCGAAGGCGCCACGCGCGACGATCTCCTGGCCCTGTTCGCCACGGTCCTTCCCGGTACGGCGCCGGAAGACCTGCGCCGCGATATCGTGGCGACGTTGACCGAACTCGAGGGCGCGGGATTGCTGATCGTTCGGACGACCGACGGCGACCGCGCCTGACCGAAGGAGATGGCAAAACACCGCTTCACCTGGGCCGACTGTGCGGTGTGCGTCGCCGACCGCGGAAGCCGGGCGCGAGCGCTGATCGAACGTTACCTCGGCCTGGCGTCCGCGCCCGCCGAAGACGACGCCGATGGCCCCCTCGCCGCCGGTCTCGAACGCCGTGGCGACGGCTATCGGGTGCGCGGTCTTTTCGGCGAGATGGATACCGACAATTGGTCCGATGCCGCGTATCTGTTGCTCGAGGCCGTCGCCTACGGCTTCGCGCTCTCGACCCGGCGCCTGGTCGTCCATGCCGGCAGCATCGTCGACGGCGGCGGCGCCATCGTCTGTTTCGGAGCGCCCTGGGCGGGCAAGAGCAGCCTGAGTTTCGCCGCCTGGCGGCGCGGGCTCCGGGTGCTCGGCGACGATCGCGTCTGCCTCGATCCGACGAAGGCAAGCGCCCGGGCGTACCCGAAATGCCTCAAGCTGCGGCTCGCCGACGACGACCCGCCGGCCTGCGTCGCCGAAGCGCTGGCCGCGGACGACGCCTTCGTCGGCGCGCTGGGCGACGACCGCCGGCTGGTGCTGTCGCGCGGGCTTGCCGGTTTCGTCGCCTACGACACGGCATTTCCCATCAGGGCGCTGGTCCGTATCGAGCGCGGCGCGGGGCCGCGGAGCCGGCTCGACATGGAGCCGGTCATCGACGCCCTCGACGATATCCTGGTGCAGGCTTCGCTTACCCGCTTCTCGCCGATGGACCTGGTGCGGCTGGTGAAGACGCAGGCGCCGGGCGAGCGCATACCGCGTCTGCGCGTCGCGCCCGACGATACCGACAGCGCGCTCGACCTGCTGCTGAAAGTCTAAGTCACGCCACGATCCACCCGGTGTGGAGCGCCTCCGCCCCGAGCGTCCCCGGCTGTCTCCTCGACGTCTACTCCCCGGGTAGCGGAGTCGGATTGTCGCTGAGGGTGCGCAGAAAGGCGATCAGATCGGCGCGGTCCTCGGGCGACTTGAGGCCGGCGAAGGCCATCTTGGTGCCGGGGACGTAGGCCTTGGGCTTGGCGAGAAAGGCATCGAGCTCCTGGTAGCTCCACGTGCCGTCGAGCGCCGAGAAGGCGGCCGAGTACTTGAAGCCTTCGTGCGCCGCGCGGGGCGCCCCGACGATGCCCCACAGCCCGGGTCCGACCTTCTTGCGCGCGGCGGGGCTCAGGTCGTGGCAGACGGCGCATTTCCTGGCGATCTTCCGACCGTTCTCGGGATCGGCGGCGGCGAGCAGAAGGGACAACGGCGACGGCGCCGCGGCTTCGGTTGCAGGTGCCTGTTCCGTCGTCGACGCTTCGCCGACGGCGGCTTCCGCGCCGCCCGCCGTCTCCACCGCGGGCTGTTCGACCGCAGCGGCCTCGGATTCCTCGCCGCCGGGCACGGGGTAGACGGTCTCCTCGAGCGGTTCCCGGTCGAGGAATTCGTCGAAACCGACGTTGATGGCGGTAAAGATCAGGAGCGCGAAGATCACCGCTCCAACCAGCTTCTGGAACTTGATCATCGACATCGCGCGCTTCCCGAAAAGCCCCCGGAACGGCGGCGAGATTAGCCACTTCACGCGATCCTGTCCAACGCCTAAACTGAGCCCGCCGCGCGAATCCCGCGCGGTCTTGCGCGACCGCTTCAGGCGACATGGACACCTCGTTGCGCTCCGTCATCGTGATCCCGGCGCGGCTCGGCTCGACGCGGCTGCCCGACAAACCGCTCGCCGAGATCGCCGGCGAGCCGATGATCGTGCATGTCTGGCGGCGTGCGCGCGAAGCCGACCTCGGCCCGGTATGGGTGGCCTGCGCCGAGGCCGAGATCGCCGCGGCCGTCCGCGCCGCCGGCGGCGACGCCGTGCTGACCCGCGCCGATCACGCCTCGGGCTCGGACCGCATCTTCGAGGCGCTCGAACGCATCGACCCCGACACCCGATTCGACGCGATCGTGAACATTCAGGGCGACCTGCCGGTGCTCGATCCGGCGCTGCCGCGCGCCGCGCTCGACCTGCTGCGCGAGTCGGCGGTCGACATCGGCACGGTCGCCTGCGCCATCGACGACCCGGCGGCGCGCCAAGACCCCAACGTGGTCAAGGCGGTGATCTCGGCCGATCCGGGGGCGGCGTCGGGCCGGGCGCTCTATTTCACCCGCGCAACCGCGCCCTCCGGCTCCGGCCCGGTGTTCCACCACATCGGGCTTTACGCTTATCGACGGGATGCGCTCGCCCGCTTCGTCGCGCTGCCGCCGAGCCCCCTCGAACGGCGCGAGCGGCTCGAGCAGCTCCGCGCGCTCGAAGCAGGGATGCGCATCGACGTGGCCTTCGTTGACACCGTTCCCCTCGGCGTCGATACTCCCGCCGACCTGAGCCGCGCCCGTGCCCTGCTCGGCGGCGAGGGTCGGTCTTCGACCCCTGCCGAGCCGACGCGATGAGCCAAGCCGCCGATCCCGCCAAGACGATCTCGTTCCAGGGCCATCTCGGGGCCTATTCGCACCTCGCCTGCCTCGAGGCCTATCCCGAATTGCAGCCGCTGCCCTGCGACGCGTTCGAGGAGGCGTTCGCCGCGGTCGAGGACGGGCGCGCCGCGCTCGCCATGATCCCGATCGAGAACTCGCTCGCCGGCCGGGTCGCCGACATCCACCACCTGATGCCCGCTTCGGGACTCAGCATCGTCGCCGAGCACTTCCAGCGCGTCGTCCACTGCCTGCTCGCACCCGAGGGCGCGACGATCGAGACGCTCCGCACCGTGCATTCGCATATTCATGCGCTCTCCCAGTGTCGCAGGATGATTCGCGAGCTCGGCCTCACCGCGGTAACCGGGGCCGATACCGCGGGCGCCGCGGCCCAGATCGCGGCGCGGGGCGACCCGGGCGAGGCGGTGATCGCCTCGCGCCTCGCCGCCGACATCTACGGCCTCGAGGTGTTGCGCGAAGGCGTCGAGGACGCCGAGCACAACACCACCCGGTTCATCGTCCTGGCGCGCGAGGCCGCCGACCCCGATCCGGCGGCGGGACCGGTGATGACGAGCTTCGTGTTTCGCGTGCGCAACGTGCCGGCCGCGCTTTACAAGGTGCTCGGCGGTTTCGCCACCAACGGCGTCAACATGACCAAGCTGGAGAGCTACATGCTCGACGGCACGTTCACCGCGACCCAGTTCTACGCCGACATCGAAGGCCATCCGGCGGCGGATTCGGTGCGGTTCGCGCTCGAGGAGCTCGGCTTCTTTTCGCGCTTCGTCAAGATTCTCGGCGTCTACCCGGCGCATCCGTTCCGCTACGCCGACGCTAGGATGCGAGGCGCGCGAACCTGAAGGCGGAGAGGCGCCCATGCGCTGGGACAGGGTGATCACCGTGGTTCACGTCCATGCCGAAGGCGAGGTCGGCCGCGTGATCACCGGCGGCGTGCTCGACGTGCCCGGCGCGACGATGTTCGACAAGAAGCGCCATCTCGAAACTCGGGCCGACGATCTGCGCCGTTTCCTGCTCTACGAGCCGCGTGGCGGGCCGGCGATGTCGGTAAACCTCCTGTTGCCGCCGACCCGCGCGGACGCCGACATCGGCATGATCGTGATGGAATCGACCGACTACCCGCCGATGTCGGGTTCGAACGCGATCTGCGTCGTGACCGCCGCGCTCGAGACCGGCGTGATGCCGATGGACGAGCCCGAAACGACGCTCACTCTCGACACCCCGGCGGGGCTCGTCGTCGCCCGGGCGTCGTGCCGCGACGGCAAATGCGAACGCGTCACACTCGACAGCGTGCCGGCGTTCGTCGACCAGCTCGACGTCGCGCTCGAGGTCGAAGGGCTGGGGCGCGTCACCGCCGACATCGCCTACGGCGGCGCGTTCTTCGCCGTGGTCGACGCCGCCGCGCTCGGCCTTGAACTGACGCCGGGCGAGGCGCGCCGCATCGTCGATCTCGGTCAGCGCATCACCGCCGCGGCCGCGGCACAGGCGCCGGTGGTCCATCCCGAGAACCCGGAGATCAACACGGTCGGCTTCACGCTCTTCGGCGGCCCGTCCCGGGGCCCCGGGAACCTGCGCCGCAGCGCCGTGATGATCGCGCCCGGCCGCCTCGACCGTTCGCCCTGCGGCACCGGCACCATGGCGCGGCTTGCCGTGCTGCACGCCCGCGGCGAACTCGCCGCCGACGGGACGCTGGTGCACGAATCGCTCATCGGCACCCGCTTCACCGCCTCGATCGCCGGCGTCGCACGCGTCGGCGACAAGCCGGCGATCCTGCCGCGCCTTGCGGGCCGCGGGTGGATCACGGGGATCGGCCACTACGGACGCGACCCGACCGATCCCTTCCCCGAGGGCTTCGTGCTTGCCGATACCTGGGGCGCCGGCGCCGAAGGCATGGGGTGAGACCGGCCCGCGCGGCGCCGCCGCCCGGCGGCATTCCGTTTCAGATTGTTTTGTTAACTTTTTAGCAATATTTGGCGCGTATACCCTTTCACATCCTCCCTGTATTCTTGTCTTCATGGCAAGAAGTCCTCCTCTTCACTGGCCCCGCCTCGTGCGGGGCACTTTGTTTCTGGCGGGTAGGCGGTCACCGTCGCGACGCCGGCGCGACCGTGGTTGCGCCAGGATAACCGGCGGCGCATCCTCGCCCGGATAGCGCCGCCGAGCCGGCATCCCGCTATGGAGGAGACGTGATGCGCGACAGGCTTCCCAACTTTCTCTTCGTCATGGCAGACCAGATGGTGGCTCCGGCGCTGCCGGTCTACGGCCACCCGCTCGTCAAGGCACCGCACATCGAGACGCTGGCTCGCCAAGGTGTCGTTTTCGACAACGCCTACTGCAACGCGCCGCTTTGCGCGCCGTCGCGGTTTTCGATGCTCTCCGGCCAATTGCCCTCGCGCATCGGCGCCTACGACAACGCCGCCGAGTTCCCGGCCGCGACGCCGACACTGCCCCATTATCTCCGGCTGATGGGCTATCGCACCTGCACCGCCGGCAAGATGCACTTCGTCGGCCCCGACCAACTGCACGGCTTCGAGGAACGCCTCACCACCGATATCTACCCGGCCGATTTCGACTGGACCCCCGACTGGAAGCGGCCCGAAACGCGCCTCACCTGGTATCACGACATGCTGAGCGTGACGCAGGCCGGTGTTTGCGCGCGCAGCCTGCAGATCGACTTCGACGACGAAACGGCGTTCCGCTCGGTGCGCAGGATCTACGACTTCGCCCGCGACGACGACGCTCGCCCGTTCTTCCTCGCCGTCTCGTTCAGCCACCCGCACGACCCCTACACGATCACGCGCGAATACTGGGACCGCTACGATCATGACGCCATCGATCCGCCGAGGGTCGCCCCCCTTCCCGATGCCGAGCGTGACCCGCACAGCCGGCGCCTCTACCGCGTCACCGGGATGGAGGCTCAAACCCCGACCGAAGCGCAGACGCGTAACGCGCGGCACGCCTATTACGGGGCGATCAGCTATGTCGACGACAGGCTGGGCGAACTGCTGCATGCGCTCGATGAGACCGGACTGGCCGAGGACACCGTGGTGATCTTCACCGCCGATCACGGTGACATGCTCGGCGAGCGCGGTATGTGGTACAAAATGACCTTCTTCGAATGGTCGGCCCGGGTGCCGCTTATCGTCCATGCCCCCGCGCGGCTTGCCGCCCGCCGCGTTGCGGCCTGTGTCTCGCTCGTCGACCTGTTGCCCACCGTGCTCGCGCTCGCCGGCGATGCCGCGCCCGAACCGGCCGATGCGCTCGATGGAAAGAGCCTCGTGCCGCTACTCGAGGGCGGGCGCGGCGGGCAGGACGACACGGTGCTCGGCGAGTATTTCGCCGAGGGCGCCGTCGCGCCCCTGTTCATGATCCGCCGCGGGATCCACAAATACGTCGCCTGCGAGGCCGATCCGCCCCAGCTTTTCGACCTTACCGCCGACCCCGACGAACGCGACAATCTCGCCGAACGACCCGAGCACGCCGAACGTCTGGCCGCGTTCGCCGCCGAGGCCGAGGCGCGCTGGGACCCGGCGGCGCTGGGTCGCGCGGTGACCGCGAACCAACAGCGACGCCGGCTCGTTGCCGAAGCGCTCGGCAAAGGACGGCGGACCTCCTGGGACTTTCGCCCGCGGCGCGACGCCGCGCGCGAATACGTGCGCAATTACGCCGTTCTCGGCGATATCGAGCAGCGCGCGCGGCTGCCCCGACCGAGCCTTTCGGACGAGCGGCCGGGCAACAACTGAAAGCGGGCCCCATCCACCGGACGAGAACGGCCAGTGTGGTGTCCCGGAAATAGGTTGATGAACCTTGCGGCTGATCGGCGCGCCGAG
>JBHHZM010000134.1:0-8221 GCA_046758065.1 Alphaproteobacteria bacterium
GGTGGTGCCCAGGAGAAGACTCGAACTTCCACGACCTTGCGGTCACTAGCACCTGAAGCTAGCGCGTCTGCCAATTCCGCCACCTGGGCTTTTGCTGGATTTTGTCAAGTAGTCCTGCGCCAGAGCGATGTCAACCGGCTAATCCGAACGGTGCGGCGCCGCCAGCGCGGCATTGCCAACACGGTGCGCGACGTTATGATTGCCGTGTCGCGACGAGGGCACGAAAGGCGTGGGGCCAAAAACGATGACGCAGGGCGGCGCTCTGACGGGCAGGCGGATCACGGTTGTCGGCGGCACCGGTTTCGTCGGCCGCCATCTGGTGCGCCGGCTGGCCGCCGCCGGCGCCCGGTTGCGGGTGGTCGCCCGCGACCCGGAACGGGGCCTGTTCCTCAAGCCAATGGGCGATCCGGGGCAGATCGCTCTTCTGCGCGGCAGCCTGCTCGACCCAGCTTCGCTCGACGCGGCCTGCGCCAGCGCCGAGGCGGTGGTTAACCTGGTCGGCATCCTCTACGAATCGGGCCGTCAGACGTTCGCCGCGATTCACGCCCAAGGCGCGGGCAATCTGGCGAAAGCGGCGGCCGCGGCCGGCGCCGGGCGGTTTGTCCAGGTCTCCGCCATCGGCGCGACGCCCCATTCGCCTGCGGCCTATGCACGCTCGAAGGCGGCCGGCGAGGCGGCGGTCGGGGAGGCTTTCGCCGGGGCGACGATCCTGCGCCCGAGCATCGTCTTCGGGCCCGAGGACGACTTCTTCAATCGCTTCGCCGCGCTCGCCCGCCTGAGCCCCGTCTTGCCCCTGATCGGCGGCGACGTTTTCGACGAGCGCCTGTTCGGCGGCATGCTGTTCCGCGGCCACCGCTTCGGCGCAGGCACGCCGCGCTTCCAGCCGGTCTACGTCGGCGACGTCGCCGAGGCGATCGTCCGCATCCTTTGCGATCCGGCGACTGCCGGCGAGATCTACGAGCTTGGCGGTCCGCAGGTCTATTCCTTCCGCGAACTGCTGGAGATCGTGCTGCGCGCGACGGGACGCCGGCGGTTGCTCGTACCGCTGCCTTTCTGGGCCGCGAAGTTCGAGGCCGCATTCCTCGAACGCCTGCCCAAGCCGCTGCTGACGCGCGATCAGGTCAAGCTGCTGATGCGCGACAACGTGGTCAGCGGCGAGGCGCCCGGGCTCGCCGAGCTCGGCATCGCGCCGACCGCGGTCGAGACCGAAGTGCCGGTCTATCTCGCCCGCTTTCGTCGCGCCGGCGGCGCCACCCTCGCCGCCCTGGTCTGAGCGATGCTCAGGCGTAGGTAAGCCAGAGCAGAGCGCCGCCGAGAACAACGCGGTAGACGACGAAGGGCGTGAAGCTTGCGCGTTCGAGCCAGCGCATCATCAGGCCGATGGCGGCGAGCGCCGCGCCGAAGGCCAGAACGACGGCGACGGCGACGCTCACGGTGAGCTCGGCATCGCCGGCGCGGTAGAGGTCGAGACCTTCGAGCGCGCCGGCGGCGACGATCACCGGGATCGACATCAACATCGAAAATCGCGCCGCCTCGGTGCGCTCGTAACCCATCCAGCGCGCCGCCGTCATGGTGATGCCCGACCGGCTGGTGCCGGGGATGAGCGCGAGCACCTGGGCGCAGCCGATGAGCAGCGCGCTGCCGAAGACCATGTGCTCGATGCGGCGCACCGTCATGCTCATCCTGTCGACGAAGTAAAGCAGAACGCCGAAACCGAGCGTCGCCCAGGCGATCACGTCGATGCGGCGCAGATGCTCGACCCCGTACTGCTTGACGAACCACCCGGCGATCACCACCGGCACGGTCGCCGCGACGATCTGCAGCGCGAGCCGGGCGCCGGGATTGCGTCGCCCGGCGAGCAGCCGCGCCAGCCCGACGATCATGTCCCAGACGTCGCGCCGGAAATAGACCACGACGGCCCCGAGGGTGCCGACATGCACGGCGACGTCGAGCATCACGCCCTGGTCGGGCCAGCCGGTGAGATAAGGCACCAGGATGAGGTGGGCCGACGAACTGATCGGTAGAAACTCGGTGATTCCCTGGACGATGGCCAGAACGATGAGATGGAGCCCGCTCACGCGCGCCTCCCGACGCTGAGCCCGGAAATGGACGTGTCGGACCATACACCGCGGCTCGTGTCCACACCAACATTCGAAATAGGTAACATTTCGGACCTAAATTCTTTTGGATTAACCCTGACCCGCCTCATTCCTGCCGGGATGCGTCGAAACGTAGGCTTAATATGTAAGTGAAATTGACCCACTTTGCTTTTTTCGCTCGCCCGTGCGTCCGAATTCGCGTATGACAGGGGCAGCATCCGCCGCGCAGCCGGCGGGCAGGACAAACGCACGATTCCGGGGAATGCCGTGGCGCAAGGGCTGCTGAAATTCGTCTCGCTCGACCGACATCCGCCCGAGAAACGCGCAGTCGCCGAACGGCGGGGCGATTTCGACGAGATTTACCGCGACTTCGCGCGCGACCACGCCGCCGAACAGGCCGCGCGCTGCTCGCAATGCGGCATTCCCTTCTGCCAGTCCCATTGCCCGCTGCACAACGACATCCCCGACTGGCTGATGCTCACCGCCTCGGGCCGGATCGAGGAGGCGTACGAGGTTTCGGCAGCGACCAACAACTTCCCCGAAATCTGCGGCCGCATCTGTCCGCAGGACCGCCTGTGCGAAGGCAACTGCGTGATCGAGAAGGGATTCGGCGGCGTCACCATCGGGGCGGTCGAGACCTATCTCACCGAGACCGCCTTCGCCAAGGGGTGGGTGCGCCCGCCCCGCCCGACGCGCGAGCGCGAGGCGTCGGTTGGCGTCGTCGGCGCCGGGCCCGCGGGGCTCGCCGCGGCGGAGCAGTTGCGGCGCAAGGGCTATCGCGTCCACGTCTACGACCGCCACGACCGCATCGGCGGGCTGCTGGTTTACGGCATCCCCAACTTCAAGCTCGACAAGCGCATCGTCGAGCGCCGCGCCCGGCTGCTCGCCGAAAGCGGCGTCGTCTTCCACCCGGGCTTCGAGGTCGGGCGCGACGCCAGCCTGGCCGAACTGCGCCGGCGCCACGACGCCGTACTGATCGCCACCGGCGTCTACCGGGCGCGCGACATCGCCATGCCCGGCTCCGGCCTGGCCGGCATCGTCGCGGCGATGGACTATCTCACGGCGAGCAACCGCAAGGGCCTGGGCGACGCCGTGCCGGCCTTCGATTCGGGCACGCTCGACGCCCGCGGCAAGCACGTCGTCGTCATCGGCGGCGGCGACACCGCGATGGACTGCGTGCGCACCGCCGTGCGCCAGGGCGCCAGCTCGGTCCAATGCCTCTACCGCCGCGACCGCGCCAACATGCCGGGATCGCTGCGCGAGGTCTCCCATGCCGAGGAGGAGGCCGTCGAGTTCGTCTGGCGGGCGGCGCCCGAAGCCTTCCTCGGCGATCGCGCGGTCGCCGAGATCCGCGCCCAGCGCATGCGCCTCGGCGCCCCGGACGCGGCCGGCCGCCAGACACCGCAACCGATCCCCGACTCGGTCTTCCGCCTGCCTTGCGATCTGGCGATCAAGGCGCTCGGCTTCGACCCCGAGGACATCCCGGCGGCCTTCGACCAGCCCGACCTCGGCGTCACCCGCTGGGGCACGCTCAGGGTGAGCTATCGCACGATGATGACCAACCTCGACGGCGTGTTCGCCGCCGGCGACATCATCCGCGGCGCCTCGCTCGTCGTCTGGGCGATCAAGGACGGCCGCGACGCCGCCGACGGCATCGACGCCTACCTCACGGCGAAAGCGGAAGCGCCCGACGCCGAAAGGGCGGTGGCGTGATGCGCAGGCAGTGCCTTGCGAGGGAACTCCGCGCCCCTCATGACATGAAATTTCGGACGAGAACAAAAATGACCGAACGTCAAGCCATATTCGGACTTTTCTGTCCGAGTTCGGAGAGGATCTGATGGCCGCGCCGCCCGAATCCGGTGCCTGTTTCGTCGCCGAATGGCAGGCCAACGCCGAGCGCCTGGCGCGCGAGGGGCTCTATGACCCGGCTTTCGAGCGCGACGCCTGCGGGGTCGGCCTGGTCGCTGCCATCGACGGCAAGCCGCGGCGCGAGGTGGTGCTGGCCGGGATCGACGCGCTCAAGGCGGTGTGGCACCGCGGCGCCGTCGACGCCGACGGCAAGACCGGCGACGGCGCCGGCATCCACGTCGAGATTCCCCAGCAGTTCTACCGCGAGCATATCGCCCGCACCGGACGCGCCACCGAGGGCGCCCGGCTCGCCGTCGGCATGGTCTTCCTGCCCAAGACCGACCTCGGTGCCCAGGAAGTCTGCCGCTCGATCGTCGAGACCGAGATCCTCAACTTCGGTTACCGTATTTACGGCTGGCGCCAAGTGCCGGTCGACGCCAACGTCATCGGCGAGAAAGCCAACGCGACGCGGCCCGAAATCGAGCAGATCATGATCGCCGGCGCGCCCGGGACCGGCGACGACCAGTTCGAACTCGACCTCTACATCATCCGCCGCAAGATCGAGCGCCGGGTGCTCGCCGCGCATATCACCGATTTCTACATCTGCTCGCTGTCGTGCCGCTCGATCATCTACAAGGGCATGTTCCTCGCCGAGCAGCTCACCGCGTTCTATCCCGACCTGCTCGACGAGCGCTTCGTGTCGAGCTTCGCTATCTATCACCAGCGCTATTCGACCAACACCTTCCCGACCTGGCGGCTCGCCCAGCCCTTCCGCATGCTGGCGCACAACGGCGAGATCAATACCCTGCGCGGCAACGTCAACTGGATGAAGTGCCACGAGCCGCGCATGGTCAGCGCCCAGTTCCGCGAGCACGGCGAGGACATCAAGCCGGTGATCCAGGCCGGAAGCTCGGATTCGGCGGCGCTCGACGCGGTGTTCGAGGTGCTGGTGCGCGCCGGCCGTCCGGCGCCGCTGGTCAAGTCGCTGCTGATCCCCGAAGCCTGGTTCAAGGCCGCCACCATGCCCGACGCGCACCGGGCGCTCTACAGCTATTGCAACACGGTGATGGAGCCGTGGGACGGCCCGGCGGCGATCGCCGCGACCGACGGCCGCTGGGCGCTGGCCGGGATGGACCGCAACGGGCTGCGGCCGATGCGCTACACCATCACCGACGACGACCTGCTGATCGTCGGTTCGGAAACCGGCATGGTGCCCGTCGACGAGACCCGGATCGTCGAAAAGGGCCGCGTCGGGCCGGGCCAGATGATCGGCGTCGATCTCGCCGAAGGCAGGCTCTACCGCGACCGCGAGATCAAGGACGCGCTCGCCGCCGACCGGCCCTACGGCGAATGGGTGAAGAACATCACCGGCCTCGGGAATCTCGGCGACGATGCGGCGGTGGAACGCTTCGAGGGCGGAGAGCTGCGCCGCCGGCAGCGCGTCGCCGGCTATACCATGGAAGATCTCGAGCTCCTGCTCCAGCCGATGGTCGAGGACGCCAGGGAGCCCACCGGATCGATGGGCGACGACACGCCGCTCGCCGTGCTCTCGCGGGGCTACCGGGGCCTGCATCACTTCTTCCGCCAGAATTTCAGCCAGGTCACCAACCCGCCGATCGATTCGTTGCGCGAAAGCCGGGTGATGTCGCTCAACACCCGCCTCGGCAACCTCACCAACGTGCTCGACGAGGACGCCAGTCAGACCGATATCCTGCTGCTCGAATCCCCGGTGCTGACCGACGCCGAGTTCGCGGCGATGCGCCGCTACATGGGCGACACCGCGAGCGAGATCGACGCCACCTTCGATCTCGACGAGGAGGACGGGCTGCGCGCGGCCATCGCCCGCATCCGGCGCGAAGCGGAAGACGCGGTGCGCGGCGGCGCGGTGCACATCATTCTCGACGACCGCAACGTCGGACCCGCGCGCGCGGCGGTGCCGATGATCCTCGCGGCGGGCGCGGTGCATTCGCACCTCGTGCGTCAGGACCTCAGGACCTACACCTCGATCGACCTGCGCACCGGCGAGTGCCTCGACGTGCATTACTTCGCCGTGCTCATCGGCGTCGGCGCGACCGTGGTCAACGCCTACCTCGCCGAGGCCTCGATCGCCGAACGCCACGGCCGCGGCCTGTTCCCCGGGCTCTCGCTCGCCGACTGCATCGCCCGCTACAAGGCGGCGGTGACCCAGGGCCTGCTCAAGATCATATCGAAAATGGGCATCTCGGTAATCAGTTCGTACCGCGGCGGTTACAACTTCGAAGCCATCGGGCTGTCGCGCACGTTGGTCGCCGACCTGTTTCCCAACATGCCGTCGCGGATCTCGGGAATCGGGCTTCCCGGCATCGAGCGCAAGGTGCGCGACCTGCACGCCGCGGCGTGGACCGACGAGGCGCGGGTGCTGCCCGTCGGCGGGCTTTACCGTTATCGCGCGCGCGGCGAGGCGCACGCCTTCGCACCCCAGCTGGTCCATACCCTGCAGCGCGCGGTCGAGAGCGATTCCTACCGGCTCTACCGCAAATACGCCGACGGCATGCGCGATCTGCCGCCGGTCAACCTGCGCGACCTGCTCGAGGTTCGGCCGCTGGGCGCGCCGGTGCCGATCGAAGAGGTCGAATCGATCACCGCGATCCGCAAGCGCTTCCTCAGCGGCTCGATGTCGCTCGGCGCGCTTTCGGCCGAAGCGCACGAAACGCTCGCCATCGCCATGAACCGGATCGGCGCCATGTCGTGCTCGGGCGAAGGCGGCGAAGGACCCGATCGCTACCATCCGCGGGCCGGCGGCGACAACGCCAACTCGTCGGTCAAGCAGATCGCCTCGGCGCGCTTCGGGGTGACCACCGAGTACCTCAACCACTGCCGCGAGATCGAGATCAAGATCGCCCAGGGCGCCAAGCCCGGCGAGGGCGGCCAGCTTCCCGGCTTCAAGGTCACAACCGAGATTGCGCGCCTGCGGCACGCCACCTCCGGCGTGTCGCTGATCTCGCCGCCGCCGCATCACGACATCTATTCGATCGAGGATCTCGCCCAGCTGATTTACGACCTCAAGCAGATCAGTCCCGACTGCAAGGTCTCGGTCAAGCTCGTGGCGCAGGCCGGCATCGGCACCGTCGCCGCCGGCGTCGCCAAGGCCAAGGCCGACGTCATCCTGGTCGCCGGGCATTCGGGCGGCACCGGGGCGAGCCCGCAGTCGAGCATCAAGTACGCCGGCGCGCCGTGGGAGATGGGGCTCAGCGAGGTCAACCAGGTGCTCACCCTCAACCGCCTGCGCCACCGCGTAATCCTGCGCGTCGACGGCGGAATCCGCACCGGCCGTGACATCGTCGTCGCCGCCCTGCTCGGGGCCGAGCAGTTCGGCGTCGGCACCGCGGCGCTGGTCGCCATGGGCTGCATCCTGGTGCGCCAGTGCCACACCAACCGCTGCCCGGTCGGCGTCTGCACCCAGGATCCGAAGCTGCGCGAGAAATTCGAAGGCAGCCCGGAGAAGGTCGTCAACCTGTTCAGCTTCCTCGCCGAGGAGGTGCGCGAGATCCTCGCCTCGCTCGGCGCCCGCACGCTCGACGAGATCGTCGGTCGTTCGGACCTGCTTGAACAGGTGAGCCGCGGCAGTCCCTATCTCGACGACCTCGACGTCAACCCGCTGCTGGTCCAGGCCGATCCCGGCGAGTTCACGCGCTATTGCAGCCTCGAGGGGCGCAACGAGGTTCCCGACACGCTCGACGCGCAGATGATCGAGGACGCCCGCCCGGCGCTGGCCGAAGGCGAGAAGATGCAGCTCGCCTACAACGTCCGCAACACCCAGCGCGCCATCGGCACGCGGCTGTCGTCGATGATCACCCGGCGTTTCGGCATGACCGGCCTCGAACCCGGCCGCATCACCGTTCACCTGCGCGGCTCCGCCGGCCAGTCGCTCGGGGCCTTCGCCGTGCAGGGGCTCAAGCTCGAGGTCTTCGGCGACGCCAACGACTACGTCGGCAAGGGGCTCTCGGGCGGCACCATCGTCGTTCGCCCGACGGTGTCGAGCCCGCTGGTTGGCCACCAGAACACCATCATCGGCAACACCGTGCTCTACGGGGCGACCGCCGGCAAGCTGTTCGCCGCCGGTCAGGCGGGCGAGCGCTTCGCGGTGCGCAATTCGGGCGCGCTCGCCGTGGTCGAGGGCTGCGGCTCGAACGGCTGCGAGTACATGACCGGCGGCGGCGCCGTCGTGCTCGGCGCGGTCGGCGACAACTTCGCCGCCGGCATGACCGGCGGCATGGCCTTCGTCTACGACCCCG
>JBHHZM010000135.1:0-8117 GCA_046758065.1 Alphaproteobacteria bacterium
CGCCCTACGAATCGCGCGACCAGTACGCCGAGATGTCGGGCCAGGCGGTGCTCGATCTGCTCGAGAAGGGTATCCGGCCGCGCGACATCGTGACCCGCGAGGCGCTCGAAAACGCCGCGACCGTGGTGGCGGCGACCGGCGGTTCGACCAACGCGGCGCTGCACCTTCCCGCGATCGCCAACGAGGTCGGGATCGACTTCGACCTCCACGCCGTGGCCGACATCTTCAAACGCACGCCGCTGATCGCCGATCTCAAGCCCAGCGGCCGGTACGTGGCCAAGGATCTCTATGAAGCCGGCGGCGTCCAGATCGTCATCAAGGAACTGCTCGACGGGGGCTTTCTGCACGGCGACGCGCTCACGGTGACCGGCAGAACCATCGCCGAGAATCACGCCGACATCGTCTTCTCCGAAGGCCAGGATGTGGTTCGCCGCGCTTCGGCGCCGATTTCGCCGACCGGCGGCGTGGTCGGCCTCAGGGGCAGCCTCGCGCCCGAAGGGGCAATCGTGAAGGTCGCGCACATGGCCGAGGACAAACAGCATTTCCGCGGCCCGGCGCGCTGCTTCGATTGCGAGGAGGACGCCTTCGAGGCGGTGGTGAGCGGCGGCGTCAAGCCGGGCGACTGCATCGTCATCCGCTACGAGGGGCCGAAGGGCGGCCCCGGCATGCGCGAGATGCTGTCGACCACCGCGGCGATTACCGGACTCGAGCTGGAGAACGTCGCGCTGATCACCGACGGCCGCTTTTCGGGCGGTACGCGGGGCTTGTGCGTCGGGCATATCGGCCCCGAGGCGGCAATCGGAGGCCCCATCGGTCTGCTGCGCGACGGCGACGTGATCGTCATCGACGCCCGCGCGGGCAAGCTCGACGTCGAACTCTCCGAGGCCGAACTCGCCGAACGCCGCGAGGCCTGGAAGCCGCGCGACAACGACTTCGGATCGGGGGCGCTGTGGCGCTACGCGCAGACCGTGGGTCCGGCGGCGAAGGGCGCGGTGACGCACCCGGGCGCCCGCGCCGAACGCCACGTCTACGCCGACATCTGAATCCGCGAAGACGGCAGGTCCGGGGCCGGCATGGCGCGTATCGCGATCGGCGGGTTTCAGCACGAGACCAATACGTTCGCGCCGACCAAGGCGGACTTTCGCGTCTTCGAACAGGCCGACGGCTGGCCGGGTCTCACTCGCGGGCCCGCGCTGTTCGACGCGGTCGCCGGCATCAACCTGCCGGTGGCCGGGTTCGTCGACGCGCTTAAAGGCACGGGACATGCGATCGAGCCGTTGCTGTGGTGCTCGGCGCCGCCCGCGGCGCATGTCACGACCGGGGCTTTCGAACGCATCGCCGCCATGCTCTGCGACGGCCTCGCGCGTCTGCGCGGGCTCGACGCGGTTTATCTCGACCTCCACGGCGCCATGGTGACCGAGGACCACGAGGACGGCGAAGGGGAGATCCTGCGCCGGGTGCGCGCGGTCGTCGGCGAAGAGACGCCGGTCGTCGCCAGCCTCGATCTGCACGCCAACGTGACCGAGGCGATGATGGCGCGCGCCTCGGCCCTGGTCGCGTTTCGCACCTATCCCCACATCGACATGGCCGAGACCGGCGGGCGCGCGGCGCGGCTGCTGCTCGACATGCTCGCGCGCGGACGCGCGCCGGCGAAGGCGATGCGCAAGCTCGACTTCTTCATTCCCATCACCGTCCAGTGCACGATGTTCGACCCGGCGAAGACGATCTACGAGAGGTTGGCCGAGATCGATACCGGGAGCGTCGCGAGCCTCTCCTACACCCAGGGTTTTCCGCCCGCCGACATCCGCGAGAACGGCCCGGCGGTCATGGCCTACGGCTGGGACGGGGAGAGCGCGTGTCGCGCCGCCGATACGCTTTACGGCGAGGTGGCGGGACAGGAGGGTGACTTCAGGCTCGAGATCCACGACGTCGAGGCGGCGGTCGAGCGCGCCCTCGCCAACGGCTCGGCCAACCCGGTGATCCTCGCCGACACCCAGGACAATCCGGGCGCCGGCGCCAACGGCGACACCACCTGGATCATCGAGGCGCTGGTCCGGCGCGACGCGCAGGATGCCGTGGTCGCCACCGTCTTCGATCCCGAGACCGCTGCGCAGGCCCACGCCGCGGGGGAGGGTGCGGTGATCGAGGCGCGCCTCGGGGCCAGGTCCGGTCTCACCGGTCACCGCCCGTTCGAACGCCGCATGGTGGTCGAGAAGATCACCGACGGGCGCTTTACCGGCACCGGGCCAATGTGGCGCGGCGCGCGCATCGATCTCGGCCCGATGGCGCGGCTGCGTCCCGCCGAAGCGCCGGGGACGGGCGTGCGCGTCCTGGTTTCGAGCCGCAAGCTGCAAGCGGGAGATCGCTCTATCCTGCGCCACATGGGCATCGAGCCTGCCGGGCAGCGGATCATCGCGCTCAAGAGTTCGGTCCACTTCCGCGCCGATTTCCAGTCCATCGCCGCCGAGGTGCTGGTGGTCAGGGCGCCGGGACCGAACCCGGCCGATCCGAGCGAATTGCCTTACCGGCGACTGCGCGACGGCGTGCGCCTCAATCCGCTCGGTCCGCCGTTCCGGCGGCCGAAGTAAGCGCGGGCGGCGCCGTCCGGGGGCGCAACGACCTCAGTCGATACCCGCCTCGGCCGCGATCCCGGCGGGGTCGAGAACTTCGCCGCCCTTGACCACCCGGTCGATGCGCCGGGTGTTGCGGATGTCGCGCAACGGGTCGGCGTCGAGGACGACGAAATCGGCGAGCTTGTCCGGCGCGATCGTGCCGAGATCGCGGGCGCGGCCCATGACCGCCGCGCCGCCGCGGGTGGCGGCGACGATGGCCTGCATCGGGGTCAGCCCGGCCTCGACCATCAGTTCGAGTTCGCGATGCAGCGCCGGGCCGTGCAGGGTGCCGATATTGCCGGCGTCGCTGCCGGCGGCGACGACGACGCCGGCGGCGGCTGCGCTCCGCAGGTTGGCGAACGCCACCTCGTGGAGGTTGGCCGGCGGGCCGCCGCGCGCCCATGCCGGCATGCGATCGGCGTGGCGGGCGACTTCGGCGAAGCTTGCGATCGCCCGCGGATCGCCGAGACGCCGTTCGATGTCGCTGAGTTGTACGGCCTGGCCCAGCACCTCGTAATAGCCTTCGTCGACCATGAGCGTCGTCATATAAACCACGCCGTGCGCCTTGATCTGGTCGATCAGGGCCGGGTCGAGCGTGCGGTCGGTGACGCCGTGCGCCAGCACGTCTATCCCGGCGCGTACGGCGAGACGGGCGATTTCGCGCTCGGTGGCGTGGGCGGCGACGCGCACCCTTGCGGCGTGTGCCTCCTCGACCGCCGCGCGCGCCCATTGGAACACGTTCGGCATGTCGAGGCCGCCGGTCCTGACCAGCCAGAGCTTGACGAGGTCGGGCTGCCGCGCGAGCTGACGGCGCACCTCGGCGCGCGCCGCGCGGCGCGAATCCATCTCGACGATTGCCGGATCGTCGCTCGCGAGTTCGGGAGGCGCGTAAGTCGCAAGCAGCGGTCCGGCGACGGCGACGCGCGGCGCAAGCCGGGTTTCGCGGGCGCGGTCGCGCAGCGCGAAGTTCGACATCGGCCCGCCGACATCGACCACGGCCGTCACGCCGCTCGCCAGATAGCGCGCGAAGGTTTTGGGCAGGTCGCGGCCAATGGCGGCGATCTCGTCGGCGTACGGCACCACGTCGCGCAGATCGACGATATCGGGCCGGGTGTAGAGACCGCCCGACTGAAAGAAATGAACGTGGGCGTCGATCAGGCCGGGGATGATCCACTTGCCCTTGAGGTCGACGATCCGCGCGCCGTCGGGAATGGCGAGCCGATAGCGCCGTCCGACCGCCGATATGCGTTCTCCTTCGACGATGACGACCGCATTCGCAACCGGCTTGCCGCCGTTGCCGTCGATCAGTGTCGCGCCGACGAAAGCGGTGACGACGGGAAGGTTTTGCGCCGTTGCCGGGATCGTGACGAGCAGTGCGACGAGAGCCGCGCAGACGAGCCGTGCCGTCGTCGCGCGCAAACCGTCAGTCGCGCCCGCGACTCGGCAGGCCGTCGTCGAGGTGCAGCCAGGGCAGCCGTTCGTCGGCGTGAACGTGCCGCTCGGGCGGAAAGTCGTCGGCCCGGTCGAGGGTGCCGACGGTGACGTGAACCTCGCCCGGCCAGCGCTTCGACTCGTAGGTGAGGGGGGTGCCGCAATTGCCGCAGAAACTGCGCTGGACGCCGGAGGACGATGCGAACCGCACCGGAAAGCCGGCGGTCACTTTGTAAGTGTCCGGGGTATAACCCGCCCAGGTCATGATCACGGTGCCACCCGCGCGGCGACAGCTCTCGCAGTGGCAGTGGGCGATCCAGCCGGGCCGGCCGCGGCAGCGATAGCGCACCGCGCCGCACAGACAACCGCCCTCGTATGATTTTTCGTCGTTCATCACGCCTCCCTCAGTTCGCACCAGACCGGCGTATGGTCCGACGCTTTCTCCTTGCCGCGCGGGCCGCGGTCGATGTCGCAGGCCACGAGCCGGTCGGCCGCCTGCGGCGACAGCAGCAGGTGGTCAATACGCAGACCCTCGTCGCGCTGCCAGCGCCCTTTCTGGTAATCCCAGAAGCTGTAAGCCCCGGGCTGGGGATGGAGCGCCCGGTAGGCTTCGGTCAGCCCGAGGTTGAGAATGGCGCGGAAGCGGGTGCGGGTCTCGGGGCGGCACAGCGCGTCGTCGGCCCAGGCCGCGGGGTCGTAAACGTCGGCGTCGGTCGGCGCGACGTTGTAATCGCCGCCGAGCACGAAGGCTTCCTCGTAGTCAAGCAGCGCGCGCGCATGGTCGTAAAGCCGCTCCAGCCAGGCGAGCTTGTAGGGGAACTTGTCGGATTCGACCGGGTTGCCGTTGGGCAGATAGATCGAGGCGACGCGGACATCGCCGACCATGGCTTCGATGTAGCGGGCCTGCTTATCGTCGTCGTCTCCCGGCAGCGCCGTGACCGTGTCCTCGATCGGACGCTTGGCGAGAATGGCGACGCCGTTGTAGGACTTCTGGCCGCAGACCGCGACGTTGTAGCCGAGATCGCCGATTTCGAGCTCGGGGAAGTTCTCGGCGAGCGTCTTGGTCTCCTGCAGGAGCGCCACGTCGGGTTTCGCCTCGGCGAGCCAGTCGAGCACGCGCGGCAGTCGCGCCTTGATCGAGTTGACGTTCCAGGTTGCGATCTTCATGTCGCCAATGCCACGCTCCGTCCGGGACAAGACTAACGCGGCGGCGCGGCCCGCTCAACGGCGCGCCGGTGAGCGGCGTCCGTGCGTCACCGAAACGGCGGTACGGTTAGAAGTTAGATCGCGATCCCGAACGAGGCGCCGCAGCCGCAGGACGAGGTGGCGTTGGGATTGCGGACGGTGAAATACGATCCCGCGATTTCGTCGACGAAATCGACCTCGGAGCCGGCAAGATACATCGACGAGACGGTGTCGATCACCATTCCCGCATCGTCGCGGTCGACGACGAGGTCATCGTCCTGAACCTTGTCGTCGAGGCTGAAGTCGTACTGAAAGCCCGAGCAGCCACCGCCGTTGACCGCAATGCGCAGCCGCGCATTGGGCGTACCTTCCTGGGCGGCGATTTGGGCGATGCGCCGCGCGGCGCGCTCGGTGAGGGTAATCGGCGGAGAGGCGTCGCTCATAGGGTGTTCCTGTCACTCGGTACCTTAGTCGATATTATAACATGGGTATTTAGAAGTCGGGGCGGTTTTGTCAATCGCCCCGGAATGGGTCGTTGATCGCCCGGCGCTGCGCCTGTAGCTTCGCGCCATGTCGGATCAAGCCCAGGTTTGTGGTCGCGCGCCGTACGCCGCGGATCCGGGTCGCAGCCGAGGGCGCCTTCACCCCGAACCCGAAAGCGCGACCCGGACGCCGTTTCAGCGCGACCGCGACCGGATCATCCATTCGAGCGCATTCCGCCGTCTGATGCACAAGACCCAGGTATTCGTCTATCACGAAGGCGATCATTACCGCACGCGCCTGACCCACAGCATCGAGGTCGCCCAGATCGCGCGTTCGATCGCGCGCGTGCTCGCTCTCGACGAGGACCTCGCCGAAGCGCTGGCGCTGGCCCACGACCTCGGCCACCCGCCGTTCGGCCATGCCGGCGAGAACGCTCTCGACGAGGTGATGGCGCCTTATGGCGGCTTCGACCATAACGCCCAGACGCTGCGGGTGCTGACCAGGCTGGAGGCGCGCTACGCCGCGTTCGACGGGCTCAATCTGACTTGGGAGACGCTCGAAGGCGTGGTCAAGCACAACGGGCCGCTGCTCGGCGCCGGTCGGGAGACCGCGCTGCCGGCGGCGGTCGCCGAATACGTCGCCGGGCACGACCTCGAACTCGACACCTTTCCCGGCGCCGAGGCGCAGGTGGCGTCGCTCGCCGACGACATCGCTTACAACAACCACGACATCGACGACGGCTTGCGCGCCCGGCTGTTCGACGTCGACGGACTTGCCGAGGTGCCGCTCGCCGGCCCGGTGTTCGCCGAGGTGGCGCGGCTCTATCCGGGGATCGAGGAGACCCGGCTGATCCACGAATCGGTGCGCCGCATGATCGGTTCGATGGTTGCCGACCTGATCGACGAGACGCGCCGGCGCCTTGCCGAGGCAGGGCCGCAGAGTGTCGACGAGTTACGCCGGCTCGACCGTCCGGTGGTCGAGTTCTCCGAACGCATGCGCAGCAACGACGCCGCCTTGAAAGCCTTTCTCCACGAGCACATGTACCGCCACGACCGGGTAACGGGAAAAAGAGACGAAGCGCAGCGCATCCTCCGTGCCCTGTTCGGCGCGCTGCTGGCGGCGCCCGGGAAGTTGCCCGAAGGTTGGCGCGAACAGGCGGCGCGCGCGGCCGACGATAGTACCCGCGCCCGGGTCGTCGTCGACTACATCGCCGGCATGACCGATCGCTATGCGATCGACGCATATGCCTTCATTTTCAACGAGCATCCGACATTATGAGCAACATCTTCAGCGCGTTCAGGGACCGGATTTGCGCGATCGTCTCGGATCTGGCGCAACGGGGAACCCTGCCCGCCGGTCTCGACACCCGCGCCGTCACTGCCGAGCCGCCGCGCGATCCGGCGCATGGCGACGTAGCGACCAACGTCGCGCTTGTGCTGGCCGGGCAGGCCAAACGCAAGCCCCGCGACATCGCCGAGGCGGTGGCCGCCGAGCTTGCCGCCGAGGAAACGGTGAGCGCCGTCGAGGTCGCGGGTCCCGGCTTCATCAACCTGCGCCTCACCGAGGCGTTCTGGCATGCTCATCTCGCCGATCTGCTCACAGCCGGCGCCACGTACGGCGATTCCGGTCTCGGCGCCGGGCGCAGGGTGAATGTCGAGTATGTTTCGGTCAACCCCACGGGGCCGTTGCACGTCGGTCACGCCCGCGGCGCGGTTTACGGCGACGCGCTTTCGTCGCTGCTCGAAAAGGCGGGCTACGACGTGACGCGCGAGTACTACATCAACGACGCCGGTGCGCAGATCGACAAGCTCGCCTACGCGGCGTATTGGCGCTATCTCGAAGCGCTCGGCAAGCGGGCGCCCGGCGGCGCGCTGGAAGCGTTTCTCGGCGACGTCGAGCTCGAATACCGCGGCGCGTATCTGGTTGCCGTGGGCGAGGCCCTCGCCGAGAAATACGGTATCCAGCTGGTCGACGCCGCGGTTTCGGAGTGGCTGCCCAAGGTGTGCGATTTCGCCATCGAGGCGATGATGGTGTTGATCCGCGACGACCTCGACGCCCTCGGCGTCCATCAGGAGGTGTTCACCTCCGAACGCGCGCTGGTCGCCAAGGGCCGGGTCGAAAGTGCGTTCAAGCTGCTTGAAGCCAAGGGTCTGCTCTATACCGGAACGCTCGATCCGCCCAAGGGCATGAAGCCCGGGGACTGGGAGGCGCGACCGCAGACCCTGTTCCGTTCGACCGATTTTGGCGACGACGTCGACCGGCCGCTCAGGAAGTCGGACGGGAGCTGGACCTACTTCGCCCCCGATATCGCCAACCACCTCGACAAGATTGAGCGCGGCTTCGATACCTTGATCGACGTCTGGGGCGCCGACCACGGCGGCTACGTCAAGCGCATGAAGGCGGCGG
>JBHHZM010000136.1:0-8084 GCA_046758065.1 Alphaproteobacteria bacterium
CGGCAAGGTGACTCGCGCCATGATGCTCGTTGAGCGCACGATCGAATTCGCCGACTTGGCAAAGCAGACCGAGACCTACTGGTGGGCCAGTAACAACCTGCGTCGCGGCCCCCACAGCGGCGCCTACTGGGTGCTGCGCGCGATGCGCAAGAGCGGCAAGACCGAACGACTCAGATACCGCGCGACCAAGGTGCTGGTCGACCGCGGCTACGCCGAGCACTGCGCTGCCGCCGACTGGTGACCCTGCCGTCCGACGGCGCCATTGCAGCGCCCCAATGCCATTGACAAAGCGCGGCGCTTGATCGACTACTTGAAAGCGCCGGCTCGGCGCGCCGCATCGCGCCCGGGTCGTGCGGCGGGAGCGTTCTCGCGTCATCGGGTGCAACGGTGCACCGACAAGATCCATCGACATCGGCCCTGCAAACCGACGAGCCCGGCGGGGCCCGCGGTCATGCGCCGCAGTGCGATGGACGCCGCTGCCCGGTGGCCGTCTCGAAGGGCGGCGACCGTGGCATCAACGCGTGGGCTCGGGACCGGACGCATCGCCGGTGCGGCATCGGGCCAGGATACGAACAGGGAGGCATGCCATGACCCTTAGACGACCCTCAAGGAAGGACCTCATCGATATCAGCGAGCGCTATCATCTCAATCTCACCGAGGCCGAGATCGACGCCTACATGGATCTCGTGCCGGCAGTCCTCGACGGATACGACAAGCTCGATCAGTATCCCGACCCCGTGCGCGCGGTGATGCCGGCGGCCCGCATCCCGGGTCCGCGGCCCGAACCCTCAGCCGACCCGCTCAACGGTGTCGTGCGCACCTGCTCGGTAAAGGCGACGCCAGCCGGCCGGGGGCCGCTCGCGGGAAAGAAGATCGGCATCAAGGACACGGTTTGCGTTGCCGGCATCCCGATGACCTGTGCGTCGCGACTGCTTTACGACTACGTGCCGGACAGCGACGCCACCATCGTTCGCCGCATCCTCAAGGCCGGCGGGCACATCACGGCAATCACGAATACCGACGACTTCGCGTTCTCGGGCGGCGGCCATACGTCGGTTTACGGTGCCGGTCTCAATCCGGCGAATCCGAAGCACGCGGCGGGCGGCTCGTCGTGTGGCTCGGCGATCGCTGCGGCGACCGGTCTTGTTGACATCGCCATTGGCGGTGACCAGGGGGGATCGATCCGCATTCCCGCGGCTTGGTCCGGCATCATCGGTCTGAAGCCGACCCACGGACTCGTCCCCTACACGGGGATCGTCGGTTTTGATCATACGATCGACCATATCGGACCGATGGCGCTTACCGTCGAAAACGTCGCGCTGATGCTGCAGGTGATCGCGGGCAAGGACGACACGTGCGTCGATCCGCGTCAGCCCGACAAGGTCCGGGTGCCGAATTACGGCAACGCCCTCACCGGTGAGATCAAGGGCATGCGCATCGCGGTCGTCAAGGAGGGCTTCGGCGCACCGGAGTCGATGCCGGTGGTCGATCGGGCGGTGAAGGAGGCTGCGAAGTTCCTGGCGGGGCTGGGAGCCAAGGTGAAGCAGATCTCGGTGCCCGAACACGACAAGGTGGTGCCGATCTGGAATTGCGTTGCCATAGAGGGCGGCATCGACAGCTTCTACCACGGCCATGCCGCGTACCAGAACAAGGGCTGGTACGACACGCGCCTCATGTCCGCGATGTCGCGGGCGATCAGGACCAACGGCGGCGATTTCTCACCGACGGCGAAACTCGGCGGCCTGGTCGGGCACTACATGCGGGAACAATACCACGGGGTTTTCTACGGTCGCGCCCAGAACATGTCGCGGGTGCTCACCGAAGCCTACGACCGGGTTTTCGAGGACTACGACGTGGTGTTGATGCCGACGACGCCGCAAACCGCACACAAAGTGCCGCCCTCCCCCGAGGAGGATCGGCGGAGCCACATCGCCGAGGCGCTCAACATGGTGAGAAACACCGCGGCCTTCGACCTGACGGGGCATCCCTCGATCACGGTGCCTTGTCGCGATGTTAAAGGCCTGCCCGTCGGTCTGATGCTCACCGGCGCCCGCTTTGACGATTCGAGCGTGTTGCGCGTGGCTCACGCCTATGCGACTGCAAAGTAAGCCGTTTCCTGGCCGAACACGACTCCTGCCGGCGGATCAAACCGTGCATGCCGCCGGCGGGAAGTCCTCCGAGCCTGTGCCGGCCGAGGCTCCGAGAAAAGCCGGTGCGTCGCAACGCCGCGGCAATTCGTCGCCGGCCCGACGACGGCCTGTAAATCCGGGATGATCATGGTATTATGAGACGTGCCGAGGACTGTTGGTCAGGGGAGAACAGTCGACAGCGCTTGCTCGCGTTGTTCGGGGGCGAATCGAAAATGGTGACAAACGATCAAAGCAGCGAGCCATGGCGCGTGGGTGTGCTGTGGTCGCAGACTGGGGTCACTGCGGTCATCGAAACCAGCCAGCTCCAAGGCACGCTTTTCGCGTTCGAGGAAATTAACGCCGCTGGTGGCGTCAACGGACGCGAACTGATGCCGATTATTTACGATCCGATGTCGGAGCCGGCGAAATTCGCGCGCTATGCGCATCGGCTCCTGACCGAGGACAGCGTCACCACGATATTCGGCTGCTATACGTCGAGCAGCCGCAAGGCCGTGCTTCCCGTGGTCGAACGCCGCAATGGCCTGTTGTGGTATCCCACGCTTTACGAAGGGTTCGAATATTCGCCCAACGTCATCTATACGGGCGCGGCCCCGAACCAGAACAGCGCGAGACTCGTCGATTATCTGATCGAAGCCTACGGGACCCGGTTCTTCTTGATCGGATCGGACTATATCTATCCGCACGAGTCGAACCGCATCATGCGCGAACTGCTCGACGTGCGCGGCGGTACCGTGGTCGCCGAACGCTATGTCGACCTGCGCGCCGGCCGCCTCGACTTCAAACCGGTGATACGCGATATCAAGAAGCTGCAGCCCGATGTAATCTTCTCGACCGTGGTCGGCGATGCCACTGCTCATCTCTACCAGTCGTATGCCGATGCCGGCCTCGACCCGCGTTGCATGCCCATCGCCAGCCTGACGACGAGCGAAGCCGAGATCAAGTTGATGGGAGCCGATGTCGGCGAGGGGCACCTGACCGCGGCGTCGTATTTCGAAAACGTCGACACGGAAGCCAACCGCACCTTCGTCTCGCGTTACAAGGCACGGTTCGGCGACGACCAGTCGACCAACATGTGCGTCGAAGCCGCCTACTTCCAGGTGCACGTGTTCGCCAAGGCGCTCGCCGACACCAACTCGATGGACAGCGACGTGTTGCGGCCCATGGTGCTGGGTAGCGAGTTCGACGCGCCCCAGGGACGTATCGCCATTGACACCAAGAGCAGTCACACCGACCTGTGGACGCGCATCGCCCGGGCGAACCGATGCGGAGGTTTCGATATCGTCAGGGAGTCGCGGCTTGCCGTGAAACCCGACCCCTACTTGATGAGTCTTTAAAATTCGCAGCAAAATTCGCAGCGGGGCATCGGCAGGAAGGCGGGTGAATCCTTGTCAACGTTGGAAGAGTTGCAAAAGCTCCGGATTTTGGTGATCCATCCCCGCGATACTGACGGTGAGAAGATCATCCGCTACCTCCGCCGTGTCGGCTGCGACGTCGAGACGACGTGGCCGCCGCCGATTGAGCTGCCGACGGGCATGGACATCGTTTTCTTCCTCGTCGATGCGCGAACGTCCCGTTCGCTGTCGTGGACCGGCAACAGGGCGCCGGCGGCGATCATCGGAGTGATCAGCCAGGAAACCCCCGACATACTCCGTTTGCTTGCCGATTCCAGTCTCCATGCCATGGTGGTCAAACCCACGGACCCGTTCGCTATATTGACAAGCCTCGCGATAGCCCGTAACATTTTTCGCTACGAAGGGCGATTGCACACCAAGATTCGAAAGGTGGAAGAGACGCTTCGTTCGGTCCGCAGGGTGGAACAAGCCAAAATGATCCTGATGCGGGCAAAGAAAATAAAAGAGCAGGAGGCATATGAATATCTCCGTCGGCATGCGATGAACAAGGGACTTCCCATTGGCAAGGTTGCCTCTGCCATTATTGACGCAAACGGCATATTGAGTTAGTCAGTTTGTATTTCGTCTTTTGTTTGTGTTTGTCCCGCAGTTGGATTTGGGACGCAACGAATTGAAATAGGCGGCAGCGCGGTCGTCATCGAAGCGGGACAGAATGGTCCCAATCGGCCTGTGACGTGGGTGCGCAGGCCTTTTTTGTTTTCGCCTGTTCGCAACGTAGAACGCAAAACCAGACGGTGAGAGGGAGGTCATCTGATGCGCATGAAGAGACGGTCGTTCCTTAAGGGCACTGCCGCGGTCGCCGCCGGGACGGTAACGGCCACGACGAAGTTCCCGTACATTTTCGTCCGAAATATCGCCAAAGCGCAGGAGGGCCCGACGATCAAGGTCGGCATCCTGCATTCGCTGAGCGGCACCATCGCGATCATCGAGCGGTCGTTGCACAATGCCGAACTGCTGGCGATCGATGAAATCAACGCCAAGGGCGGCGTGCTCGGCAAACAGATCGAGCCGATCGTCGAAGACCCGCAGTCGATGGTCCAGGTCTTCGCTCAGAAGGCCAAGAAGCTGATTCTCCAGGACAAGGTGGTGGCGGTGCTTGGTTGCTACACGTCGGCGAGCCGCCAGTCGGTGCTGCCGGTGTTCGAGGAGCACAACAACCTACTGCTCTATCCGACGCTCTATGAGGCGCAGGAGTGCAGCAAGAATTGTTTCTACACCGGCGCCGTGCCGAACCAGCAGTTGGATGACTTTGTGCCCTGGATCATCAAGAACATCGGGCCGAAGTTCTATCTGATCGGCGCCAACTACATCTATCCGAAGGAGACCAACCGCGAGGTCAAGGCGCTGCTGAAACTGCACGGCGGGACGCATGTTGCGGAAGAGTATTCGCCGCTGGGCCACACCGAGTTCTCGACCAACATCAACAAGATCGCGGCCAAGAATCCGGATGTGGTGTTCTCCGATCTTGTCGGCGACCAGGTCGTCGCATTCTACAAGCAGATGCGCCAGTTCGGCATTACCTCGAAGGACATTCCGATTTGCACGCCCATCACCACCGAGCAGGAAATCAAGGCGATGGGACCCGAGAATGCGCTCGGTCACTACACCTCGTTCAACTACTTCCAGTCGGTCAAGTCGCCCGAGAACGAGAACTTCGTCAGTAAGTACAAGGCCAAGTACGGTAAGGACGCGGTCACCAACGCGGTCATGGAGGCGGCCTACTTCCAGACCTTCTTCCTGGCGCAGGCGATCGAGAAGATCGGCTCCACCGACACCGACGGGCTGATCTTCGAAGGGCTGCCGGGTCAGGAATTCCAGGCCCCGCAGGGCAAGGTCAAGATCGATGAGAAGAACCACCACACTTGGCTGTGGGCGCGTATCGGTCGGGCCAACGAGGAAGGCCAGTTCGACATTATCGACAAGTCGAAAACCTGGATCCGGCCCGATCCCTGGGTCGATCTCCTCTACCCGAACAAGGACTGCGATTTCACCGATCAGCGGGTCATCGACCGGCTGAACAGCGGTTCGACGGACCGCTCGGGTACGATCAATATTTAGTTGCCGGGGTGAGGCGGCGGGCAACGCTGTGTTCCCGCCGCCCGCTTCCCCGGCGACGGCCGCACGCTGTATTGCGGCCGTTTCGGTGTCTTTCCGTCGATCCTGACCGCGCTCGGACGCGGTCGGCACAGGGTCGGCAAGGATGATGTGAAAACGGACGGGAAAATGGAATTTGAGTCGATTATCACCCAGTTCCTGAGCGGCTTCAGCGTGGTCGGCATCCTCGTCATCGCCGCTATCGGCCTCGCCATCATCTTCGGGGTGGCCGGAGTCATCAACATGGCGCACGGCGAGTTCATCATGATCGGCGCCTACACGGCGGCAGTCGTCGGTGAATTGGGGGGCAACACCTTCATCGCCATTCCCGTCGCGTTCATCGTCGTCGCCGCGCTGGGGCTCGCCGTCGAACGCAGCATCATCCAGTGGATCTACGACCGACCACTCGAGACCCTGCTTGCGACCTGGGGCCTCGGGATCATGCTCCGGGTCGTCATCAAAATGATTTTCGGGTCGGAGCTCTACTACGTGGGCGCCCCCAAGATCCTCGACGGCGGCTTCCGGACCATCGGCCTACTGCCCTTCCCCTGGTACCGGCTGTTCCTGATCGGGCTCGCCGTCGCGATGCTGGTGCTGACCTATCTCTTCCTCTTCAAGACGAACATCGGCCTCAAGGTCCGTGCGGTTCGGCGCAACCGGTCGATTACCGGCTGTCTCGGTATCAATACCGCCAAGGTCGACATGATCGTCTTCGCCTACGGCTCCGGCCTGGCCGGCGCCGCGGGCGCTGCGCTCGCGCCGATCAAGACGGTCTCGCCGCCCATGGGATTCCCTTACGCCGTCGATTCCTTCATGGTTCTCGTCCTCGGCGGCGTGGGCAATCTGTGGGGCGTGGTGGCGGGTTCCACGCTCATCGGCGAAGGCGAAACCGTGCTCTCGTTCATGTACAACAATGTCATCGGAAAGCTGTTGGTTTTCATCATGATCGTGCTCGCAATCCGCGTCTGGCCGCGAGGACTGTTCGGCTATCAGGAACGACGATGACGCGGCGACGCGGGAACCGGCTCGCGGCACAGATAATTGAGGATTTAGGGCATCATGACGGCTGGTAGACAAAACGGGATCCGCAGAGCGCCGGTCTTTCCCATTTGGGCGATCTTGGGGGGCGCGGCGGTCGTCGCATTGATCGGCAGCTATCCAATGTACGGCGAGCAATACGTGGTGTCGTTGCTCGGCATGTTCCTGTGCTTCTCGATCTTCGCCCTGAGCATCGACCTGATCTGGGGATTCACCGGGATCCTGAGCCTCGGACAGGCCGTGTACTTCGGTGTCGGCGCCTATTTCGTCGCGCTGTCGCTCAAGATCCGCTATGCCGTCAACCACCCGACGCGATACGGCGGTACGATCCCCGACTTCATGGAGTGGAACGGGCTGACCGAATTGCCCGGGTTCATGGAGCCGCTGATGAGCATCTGGTTCGCGGTGTTGTTGGCGCTGTTGATCCCGACGCTCCTCGCCTTGATCTTCGGCGTCATCACGTTCAAGCGCCACATTTACGGCGTCTACTGTGCCGTTATCACGCTCGCCGAATCGCTGATCCTTCAGGAGGCTATCATCGAGTACCAGCCGTACACCGGCGGTTTCAACGGCATCACCGATTATTCGAATTACGCCAACACGTACTTTTTGTGGTTCATCCTGGCGATCACCGTCCTGTGCTTCGTCGTCGGGCGCGCACTGACCCACTCGCGTGTGGGGACGGTCCTGAAATCCGTGCGCGACAACGATGTGCGGGCGGAGTTCATGGGCTACAATGTCGCCAACTACCGAATCTTCGTGTTCTGTGTATCGGCCTTCATGGCCGCCGCCGCCGGGGCAATGTACGCGGCGTGGATGGGGATCGTCTCGTTTCTCGATACCGGGCCGATTTTCTCGATCGAGGCCGTGATCTGGACCGCCGTCGGCGGCCGCGGAACGATCATCGGCGCGTTCGTCGGCACGTTCCTGGTCAAGGGCGCCGAGTTTTTCCTCAGCGACAAGATGGCCTGGACGTGGCAACTGCTGATGGGCGGCCTGTTCATCTTCGTGGTGCTGGTCATGCGCGACGGCGTCGTCGGTACGATCGCCAAGTGGGTCTCGCGCCGGCGCGGCGGTACGCGCGCGCAGGTGATCGAGGAGTCGGACGCGGCGGCCAGGGACTTGCAGAAGGACTGGCGTCCCGCCGGCCCAGCCAAGGCCGGGGAGGAGGTCTGATGTGGTTCGACGCCTCTTCGGTCGGCGTGATGATTGGCACGAAGCGCCGCGCCGATGGCCCGGAGACCGCGGTGTACGGCAGCGAAGTCGGTTGCGGAGGCATCGATGGGTAACGTCCTCGAAGTCAAGGGCCTGACCACTCGGGTTGCCGGTTACACTATCCTCGACGACCTCGACTTTTCGATCGGCGACGGCGAACTGCGGGTCCTGCTCG
>JBHHZM010000137.1:0-7852 GCA_046758065.1 Alphaproteobacteria bacterium
TTGAAATTAAACGGTTACAACAATATTTGAGGCCGGGCGATGACCCGACCCCAGCGAAGCGGATAGGTAACATAGGAGATTGTGCGATGCAACCCGACTCGGCGCCGGGCAGGCGGCCGGTTCCGGCGCGGTCTTCACAGGAACGGTCTTCACAGGAAACTGTAGGGATCGACGTCGATCTGCAGGCGCAGCCCGCCGCGCGCTTCGACCTCGCCGAGCCAGGCGCGCAGAATCCGCTGTAGCGACGCCTTGCGCGGCGCCTTGAGAAGCAGGCGATAGCGATAGCGGCCGCGCAGCAGCGCGAGCGGCGCCGGCGCCGGTCCGAGGACTTCGATCCCGTCGCCCTGCGGTCCGCGCCGTCTCAGCTCGCGCGCCAGCGCCCGGGCGGCGGCCTCGGACGGTCCCGAGACGATGACCGCCGCGAGACGCCCGAACGGCGGCATGCCGCGCGCCCGCCGGTCGGCGGCTTCGTTGGCGAGGAACCGGTCGCGGTCGCCGGCGATCAGCGCCGCCATCACCGGATGATCGGGCATGTAGGTCTGCAGCAGCACGCGCCCCGGGCGCTCGGCGCGCCCCGCGCGGCCGGCGACCTGATGGAGCAGCTGGTAGGTCCGCTCGCTGGCGCGCAGGTCGCCGCCGGCGAGCCCGAGGTCGGCGTCGATCACGCCGACCAGTGTCAGTAGCGGAAAATGATGACCCTTGGCCACGATCTGGGTGCCGATCAGCAGGTCGATCTCGCGCGCCGTCATACGCCGCACCAGTTCGGCGGCGGCGCGCGGGCCGGACACGGTATCGCTCGCCATCGTCGCCCGGCGGACGCTCGGGAACGCCGCCGCGACTTCCTCGGCGAGACGCTCGACCCCGGGGCCGCAGGCGGCGAAGCGGTGTTCGGCGCCGCAGGCGGGGCAGGCGTCGGGCAGGCGCATGGCGTGACCGCAGTGGTGGCACTGCAGGCGCCCGAGGCGGCGGTGTTCGACCAGCCAGGCCGAGCAGTTGGGGCAGCCGAGCCGGTGGCCGCAGGCGCGGCACAGCGTGAGCGGGGCGAAGCCGCGGCGATTGAGGAACAGCATCGCCTGCTCTCCGGCCGCGAAGGTCTCTTCGAGCGCCGCGGTCAGCGCCGGCGACAGCCAGCGGCTCGCGGGCAGCCGCTCGCGGCGCATGTCGACCGCCTCGATGCGCGGCAGGCCGGCCCCGCCGTGACGGTCGGGAAGATGCAGCCGCCGGTAGCGGCCGTTCTCCGCGTTGACGACGGTTTCGAGCGATGGCGTCGCCGAGCTCAGTATGACGGGCACGTTCTCGAAACGGGCGCGCACCACCGCCATGTCGCGGGCGTGGTAGATCACGCCGTCCTCCTGCTTGAAGCTGGCGTCGTGTTCCTCGTCGACCACTATCAGGCCGAGTTCGGGGAACGGCAGGAAGAGCGCCGAGCGCGCGCCCACCAGAACGCGCGCCTCGCCGGTCGCCACGGCGCGCCAGGCGGTGCGGCGCTGGGCGGCGGTGAGTTCGGAGTGCCATTCGGCGGGACGGACGCCGAAGCGCGCGGCGAAGCGGGCGAGCCACTGGGCCGTGAGCGCGATCTCGGGCAGCAGCACGAGGGCCTGACGGCCGCGTTCGAGCGCCGCCGCGATGGCGGCGAAGTAGACCTCGGTCTTGCCCGCCCCGTTGACGCCGTCGAGCAGGGTGACGGCGAAACCGCCCGCCGCGACCTGGGTGCCAAGCACCTCGGCGGCGGCAGCCTGATCGGGCGAAAGCGCCGGTCCGGCGCGGCGCCAGTCGGGCGCGGCGAAGACCGGCCCGGATGCGAGCGCGACCGCTTCGAGCGCGCCGGCGGCGGCGAGACCGCGCACCACCGAAGGGCTGACCCCGGCGGCGCGCGCGAGCTCGGTCGCGGTGCGCGGCGGCCCCGCCGCCAGCTCGGCGAACACGCGGGCGCGCGCCGCGGTCATGCGCGTAGGCTTGCGGCCGCCTTCCCGGTAGGCGATGCGCGGCCGCGGCGGATCGAGCACTCCGGGCACGCTCATCGCCATGCGCAGGACCGCGCCGGGCGGGGCCAGCGTGTAGCCGGCGACCCAGTCGATGAAACGGCGCAGCGGTTCGCCGAACGGCGGCGCGTCGAGACCGGCGCGCACCTCCCTGAGCCTGTCCTCGGCGACCCGGCCGCCGGCCGCACCCCAGACCACGCCGGTCACCTCGCGGCGGCCGAGCGGCACGCGCACGAAGCTCCCCGCGGGCACCGTCATTCCCTCCGCCAGCCGGTAATCATAGGCCGCGGCGAGCGGCAGCGGCAGGAGTACGCCGACCCGCCGCGGGCCGGCGGCCCCGGAAGCCGCGGAATCGCTTGAACTGGTACGCGGGCACGTCATCGGGTACACTGTGGGCGGAGGCGCGCGCCGTCGCAAGCGCGGCGTGGGTCGGCACGAAACGCCGGTCAGCGGGAGCAGGCCAGGATCATGAAGTTCTTCATCGACACCGCCGACGTCGACGAGATTCGCGAGCTTTCCGCCACCGGCCTGCTCGACGGCGTGACCACCAATCCCTCGTTGGTGGCCAAGACGGGGCGCGACTTCTTCGAGGTGCTTGCCGAGATCTGCAAACTGGTGCCGGGTCCGGTCAGCGCCGAGGTCGCCGCCATCGAGACCGACGGCATGGTCGACGAGGGCCGCCGCTTGGCCGAGGTGGCGCCCAACGTCACGGTCAAGGTGCCGCTCACCTGGGACGGGCTGAAAGCCTGCCGCAGCCTCAGCCAGGGCGGGATCATGGTCAACGTGACGCTGTGTTTTTCGCCGGCGCAGGCGATCCTCGCCGCCAAGGCGGGCGCGAGCTTCGTCTCGCCGTTCGTCGGCCGGCTCGACGACATCGGCCACGACGGCATGAAGCTGATCGAGGACATCCGGCTGATCTACGACAACTACGCGGACAGCCTGCGCACCGAGATCCTGGTCGCCTCGATTCGCCATCCGATCCACGTCGTCGAAGCGGCGCGCCTCGGCGCCGACGTCGCCACCATCCCGCCCAAGGTGCTGCGCCAGCTCGCCTGCCACGCGCTCACCGACAAGGGCCTCGACGCCTTCCTCGCCGACTGGCGCACGACCGGCCAGTCGATCACGGACCGCTAGATATCATGGCCGCCCCCTCGGACACCGCCGCCCTCCACCGCGATCCCGCGCTCAGCGACGAGCAGGTGGCCGAGCATCTGCGCCGCCACTCCGACTTCCTGATCAAGCATCCCGATCTCTTGCCGGCGCTGATGTCGCCGTCGCGCGCCAGCGGCGACGCGGTCGCCGATTTTCAGACCTTCATGATCGAGCGCCTGCGGAGCGAGATCGAACGGCTCAAAGAGCATCGCGACGCGCTCGTCACGTCGAACCGCACGAGCCGTTCGGTCCAGGCCCAGGTGCACGCGGCGGTTATCGCCATGCTCGGCGCGACCAGCTTCGAGCACCTGATCGATGTGGTCACCGTCGATTTCCTGCGCCTTCTGCACATCGACGTGGTGGCGCTCTGCGTCGAAAACGACGGCAACCGTCAACCGTGCCGGCGTAGCGGCGTCTTGTGCCTCGAGCCGGGAACGATCGACGATCTGCTGAGCGCCGAGCGCGACATTGTTTTCGCACCCCGCACTTACGGCGACGAGCGCGTCTTCGGCGCCGGCACCGGTCTGGTGAATTCGTCGGCGCTGTTGCGCCTTCGGCTCGGCGACGGCGCGCCGCATTGCCTGCTGGCGCTCGGCTCGCGCTACGAGGACGGCTTTCCGCCGGGCCGGAGCACCGCGCTCTACGCCTTTCTCGCGCGGGCGCTCGAACACTGCCTGCGCGCCTGGCTCGACCTGCCCAGATGAGGTCGCCGGTCACGCCGCGCGCTTCTCCGATCCATTACCCGGCCGCGCCGGCGGCGGTCGAGGCGGTGCGCCGCTGGCGGCGCTGGCTCGAGAGCGAACGCCGCGCCTCGGTCCATACGCTCGACGCTTACGGACGCGATCTCGCCGGCTTTCTCTCCTTCCTCACCGAGCATCTCGGACATCCGCCCGATCTCGCCGATCTCGCGCGGCTCAGGACCGCCGACTTCCGCGCCTGGCTGGCGCGCCGCGCCGCCGACGGGCTCTCGGCCGCCTCGCGGGCGCGGGCGGTGTCGACGGTCCGCGGCTTCTTCCGTCACCTCGACCGCGAGGGACTGGCGCACAATCCGGCGCTCGCCGCGCTCGGTACCCCGAAGCGCCCGCGTCCGGTGCCGCGGCCGCTGAGCGTGCGTCAGGCGCGCGCCGCTGTCGAGGCGATCGGCGATCTGCACGAGACGTCCTGGATCGCCCGGCGCGACACGGCGCTGGTCGCACTGCTCTACGGCGCCGGCCTGCGGCTCGGCGAGGCGCTGGCGCTCGACCGCGGCGATCTGCCGACGGAAAACCCCGGCGGCGAGGCGGCGCTGATGATCACCGGCAAGGGCGGTAAGCAGCGCGTCGTGCCGCTGCTTTCGGTGGTGCGCGAGGCGATTGCCGAATACCTCGCCGCCTGCCCCTACGCGCTGCCCGCCGACGGCCCGCTGTTCGTCGGCGCCCGCGGCGGCCGGCTCAACCCCCGCGTTGTCCAAGGCCAGCTTCAGAAGCTGCGCGCCTACCTCGGCCTGCCGCCGAGCGCCACGCCGCACAGCCTGCGCCACAGCTTCGCCACGCACCTGCTCGCCGCCGGCGGCGACCTGCGCACGATCCAGGAACTCCTCGGTCACGCTTCGCTATCGACCACGCAGCGCTATACCGAGGTCGATTCGGAGAGCCTGCTCGCGGTCTACCGCAAGGCGCACCCGCGAGCGGGTTGACCCGGAATCAGTCGCGGTCGGGGACGCCGCGCGCGAGCAGCGCCAGCGCCAGCGGACCCAGCGCGACGCCTGCGCCCAGCGTGGCGAAGGCGAGACCCCAGCCGAGCGCGCTGTCGCCGCCGAAGATGTCGAGCGCGACGCCGAAGGCGAGCGGCCCGGTGAAGGCGCCGGCGAAGCCGATGAACGAATGCATTGCCATCACCGCGCCGCGGCCGCTCTCGGGCGCGGCGTGCACCGCGCCGGTGGTGATGGCCGCCGAATCGCCGGCGATGAACGGCCCGTAAAGCACGACGAGCGCCACCACGAGCGGAAAGGGCAGGCCCGCGCCGAAGCCGACGCTGGCGGCGAACAATGCCGAGACGGTCATGACGGCGGTAATCGTCCGGCGCCGGCCGAAGCGCGTCGCGCACTCGCCGCCGATGATGCTCGCGGGTACGGCGATGAGCGAGACGACGGTGGCGATCCAGGTCGGGTTCCAGGCGGCATACTGGGGCTGCAGCGTCTGGCTGAAGACCAGAAAGGCGACGAGCCAGCCGCGCACGCCGAACAGCTCCCAGTTGTGCGCCGTATAGGCGAGGATGTAGGCCATCGCCGCGCGGTTGCGGAACACCGGACGGAAATCGAGCAGGTGGCCGGCAGGCGCCGGGCCGGGCGTCGCAGGCCGGGGACCGAGGGTCCGGGCGGCGATGGCGAAGGCGAACGGCGCCCCCACCGCGGCGACACCGAAGGCCCAGCGCCAGCCGAACACGCCTGCGGCCTCGCCGGCAAACAGGAACGAGGCGCTGACGCCGATGCCGAAGCTCGCGGTGTAGAAGGCGACCGCGCGCGGCCGGAACGCGACGGCGATGCGGTCGGTCAGCGCCTTGAGGCCCGGCATGTAGGTGCCGGCGAGAGCGATGCCGGCGACGGCGCGAAACAGAAGCGCGCTCCAGAACCCCTCGGCGAAGAACGCGAAACCCAACAGCCCGATCCCGCCGAGCGCGGTCGCGGCGAGATAAACCCGGCGGGCGTCGATCCGGTCGGTGAGGCTGACGAGAACCGGCACCGCGCACATGTAGCCGCCGTAGTAGATGCCGGTGATCCACCCGGCCCCGGCGTTGTCGAGCGCCCATTCCGCCTGCAACCCCGGCAGCAGCGCCGGGAACGTCGAGATGCCGAGCATGCCGAGCACTTCGGCGAGGCAGAGCGAGAATAGCAGCGCCCGGTCGGACAAGCCCTTCCCCCGAGACCGGGAAGATTGGGCCATGTCGAAAGAGCGCCCCGCGTCCGGGTTGGTTGCTCAGATGTGGATGGCGCGGGCGGCGACCGCGAGCGCGGCTTCCTTGACCGCCTCGGAACGGGTCGGGTGCGCGTGGCAGGTGCGCGCGATGTCCTCGGCCGAAGCGCCGAACTCCATGGCGACGACGGCCTCGGCGATCATCTCGCCGGCGTCGGCGCCGATGATGTGCACGCCGAGCACCCGGTCGTCGGCCTGGTCGGCGAGGACCTTGACGAGACCGTCGGTCTGGTCGTTGGTGCGCCCGCGGCTGTTGGCCATGAAGGGGAACTTGCCGACCGTGTACGCGACGCCCGCCGCCTTGAGTTCGTCCTCGGTCTTGCCGACCATCGCCACCTCGGGCCAAGTGTAGACCACCCCGGGGATGGTGTCGTAGTTCACGTGCCCCGCCTGACCGGCGATGATCTCGGCGACCGCGACGCCTTCGTCCTCGGCCTTGTGGGCGAGCATCGGCCCGGCGATCACGTCGCCGATGGCGTAGACGCCGTCGACGTTGCTGTGGAAGTGCGCGTCGGTCATCACCCGGCCCTGTTCGTCGAGCACGACGCCCACCGCCTCGAGACCGAGGCCGTCGGTATGCGCCCGCCGGCCAACGGCGACCAGCACGACGTCGGTCTTGAGGGTCTCGGCGTCGCCGCCCGCCGCGGGTTCGAGCGTGAGCGTCACGCCGCTCTTGGTCGCCTTCGCGGCGGTTACCTTGGTGCCGAGGCGGAAGCTCAGGCCCTGGCGCTCGAGGACGCGCTGGAACTGGCCGGCGAGTTCGCCGTCCATGGTCGGCACGATGCGGTCGAGGAACTCGACCACCGTGACCTGCGTGCCGAGCCGGCGCCAGACCGAGCCGAGTTCGAGCCCGATGTAGCCCGCGCCGATCACCGCCATTCGCTTGGGCACCTTGGAAAGCTCGAGCGCGCCGGTCGAGGACACGATGCGCTCCTCATCGATCGCGACACCCTTGAGCGGCGTCGATACCGAGCCGGTGGCGACCACGACGCAGCCGGCCTGAAGCGTGCGGCTGCCGCCGTCGGCAAGCGCCACGGTAACCTCGCGTTTCGCCGTGAGCCGCGCCGTACCCTTGACGTATTCTATCTTGTTCTTGCGGAACAGGCCCTCGACCCCCTTGGTCAGCGTGGCGACGACCTTGCGTTTCCGTTTCATCATCGCCGCGAGATCGAGCGTGACGCCCGAGAGCTTTATGCCGCGGCCCGCAAAATCGTGATTCGCCGCATCGAACAGCTCGGAGTCGTGCAGCAGCGCTTTCGACGGGATGCAGCCGATATTGAGACAGGTGCCGCCGAGTGCGCCGCGCTTCTCGACGCAGGCGACCGAAAGTCCGAGCTGCGCCGCGCGGATGGCGCAGACATAGCCGCCCGGGCCGCCCCCGACGACGACCACATCGAAACTGTCGTTGGCCATGGGTTCTCCCTTTGCGCTGTTCCTCCGACCGGCGCGCCGCTTATCGCCGTTCTCCGCAGGTTCCGGCGTCCGCGATATCCCGTCAGATGTCGAGAACGAGCCGCTGCGGGTCCTCGATGCACTCCTTGACGCGCACCAGGAAGGTCACCGCTTCACGGCCGTCGATGATGCGATGATCGTAGCTCAACGCCAGATACATCATCGGGCGCGGCTCGATCTGGCCGTCGACGATCATCGGCCGCTCCTGGATCTTGTGCATGCCGAGAATCGCCGCCTGCGGCGGGTTGAGGATCGGCGTCGACAGCAGCGAGCCGTAGATGCCGCCGTTGGTGATGGTGAAGGTGCCGCCGGTCA
>JBHHZM010000138.1:0-7709 GCA_046758065.1 Alphaproteobacteria bacterium
TGAAGGAGCAAGATGGCGAAGACCGTGAAGACGAAGTACCAGACGTTTATCTGCGTTTTCCGTTCCATAATCACCTTTCCGGGTCGGACGCCGGGCCGGCTTCACGCTGCCGGCAAGTTCCCCATTACGGTTAGCGAATCGCGATGAACAGCGCGCCGTCGCCGCGCCGCAGGTTCAACAGCAGCACTGTCTTGTTCGCCCGCGCGGCTTCCGCCAACTCCTGCGGTGTTTTGACCGACTTCTGATTGACCGACAGAATCACGTCGCCCTTTCTGAGACCCGCCTGCCATGCGCGGCTGCCGGTCTGAACCTCCAGAACTTCCACCCCGTTCACGCGCCCGAACAATGGCGAATCCTGCTCGATCGCACCGAACACGGCGCCTGCGAGCCGCGGGTCGAGAGCCCCCGATTCGACCCTCGCCTGTTGTCTCGGCGTCAACACGGCGCTTAGGTACAATTTCTTGTTTTCGCGCAGCACGGTCAATTTCACGGTGTCGCCGACGCGGGCGAGACCAACCTTGTTCCGCAGGTCGGCAGCATCACTGACGGCCTCTCCGTTGATCGCGGTGATGACATCGCCGGCCTTGATTCCCGCCTTTTCGGCGGCGGTGCCGGGCTCGACCTTCGCCACCACGGCGCCGCTCGTCGCGTCGGTTCCGAGAGCCGCGGCGATGTCGGGGGTGAGGTCTTGTATCTGAACCCCGAGCAATCCGCGCCGCACTTCGCCGTGGCGGATGAGCTGGTCCATGATTGCGCGCGCCATGTTGATCGGGATGGCGAACCCGATACCGACGTTGCCGCCTCCCGGCCCGACGATCGCGGTGTTGATCCCGATCAGCTCACCGCGCAGGTTCACCAACGCGCCGCCGGAATTGCCGGGGTTGATCGAGGCGTCGGTCTGAATGAAATCCTCGTAGCCCTCGATGCCGAGCCCGCTGCGCCCGAGCGCGCTGACGATCCCCGAGGTCACCGTCTGTCCGAGGCCGAAAGGATTGCCGACCGCGATGACGAAGTCGCCGACCTTGAGCTTGTCCGAATCACCGAGCGGCACGGCCGTCAGGTTGTCGGACTTCACCTGGATCACCGCGACGTCGGCTTCGGGATCGACGCCGATACGCTTGGCCTTGAGCTGTCGCTTGTCGCGCAGCGTTACGGTGATTTCGTCGGCGTTCTCGACCACATGGTTGTTGGTGATGATGTAGCCCTCGGCCGCGTCGACGATCACCCCCGACCCCGCCGCGCGGAACTCGCGCTTTTGGGACGGTAGTTGTCCCGGCACGCCGAAGAACCGCCTGAAGAACGGATCGTCGAACAACGGATTCGGTTGCGTGGCGACATGTCCCCGCACGGCGATGTTGACCACGCCCGGGGTCACGCGATCGAGCAGCGTCGACAGGCTGGGAAGATTCTGGCCATCGCCGCCCACGCTGAGCGGAACGCCGGCGACGGCCGGCTGCCACAGGAAAATTCCCAGAACCAGGATTATGACCAAACACGTCATCGAGCGGTTGAACGGCATTTTTCTCTCCTCTTTTTTCCTGAATCGACGATTTTGGCCGGACATATAGGAACTCCGTGACGGACTAAAAAGAGACCGGCGGTCAGGAAAAAAATATGGAGTAAGGGCCGGGCGCGTTTCGCGCCCCGACGAAGCGCTGCGGTCAGGGCAGCGGAAGACGGAGCGACAGGCAGCTCATGCCGCCGTCGAGCTTCCGGAATTCGGAAGCCTCGACGGTTTCGACCTCGTAGCCCGCCTGCTCGACCGCCTCGCGCGCCTTGGGGAACCCCGCCGGCATGAGCACCCGGTCGTTGATCCAGACGCTGTTGGCGGCGTAGGCCTCATCGGCGTCGATTCCGATGACGCGACAGTCGCCGAGCCCGTCCGGCGCCGCGAAACCGGCCGCGACCAGCAGCGCGCCGCCTTCGAGATAGGCGAGCCCGGTCTTGAGATGCAGCGCGTCGGCGACCGCGACGGTCGAGCCGCTCATGCCGTGGCGTTCGAGGATGGCGATCAGTTGGCGGGCGCCTTCCTCGTTGGTGCGTTCGGTCACTCCGATGTAGTAGTGATCGCCGACCGCGAGCACGTCGCCGCCTTCGAGCGTGCCCGGGGCTTCGATCGTCGCAATGCGCTCGTAGCGGGCGGCGAGGGCGTCGCCGATATGGGCGGTCTCGTCCCGCCGGCTCGGCGCGCCGGGCCGGGTGATGACCGCGCAACGCGGCGTGCACACGGCGACGTCCTCGACGAAGGTCGAATCGGGGAAGTCGTCGAGCGGCGGCAGCACGCTGACCGCGACGCCGCAACGTTCGATCGTGGCGATGTAATCCGCGTGCTGCGCCAGCGCACGCCGGTAATCGGGTGGCCCCAGCCCGGCCGTGGTCAGGCCGTCGGTCAAGCGCCGGCAGGGGGTGCGGACGATGGCTTGAGCGAAGACCATGCTTCCTCTCTGCTTCTCTCTCTTCCCGGTCCTGCTCACTCGGGCGGTTCGGCGCGATCCGGCGGTGGCCACAGACGCATCGCCAGGCGTGCGATGAGCAATCCGAAGATCCATCCCGACAAGGGCACGATGAAGATGAAATCGAAAAACGGGTGGGTGACGTCGCTGCCCGTCGCCACGATGACGCCCAGCATCCACGCCGCGGTCAGCGCATAGCCCGTGCGCATCCACAGGCTGCGGCTGCGCCAGTCGATTCGCATCACGACGCGTCCGCCGAGAGCGCTCGTGCGGTCTCGTGAATGCACCGCCAAGCGGCCTCGACGTGGCGGCGTTCGGTACGGGTCTGACCGACGCAAAACCGGATGGCAAAGCGTCCGCCCACCAGGGTCTGGGTGAAATACGCCGTGCCGCCGGCGTTGATCGCATCGAGAAGGCGGCGGTTGAGCGCGTCGAGCCGCGCTTCGTCGTCGAGTCCCGGCGGCCGGTAACGAAAGCAAAACAGCGCCAGTCGCGCCGGCGCCAGCACCTCGAAATCATCGTTCGCCGCGACCTCGTCGGCGAGCGCCTGCGCCATCGCGATATGGCCGGCGATCATCTCGCGCAGCCCGGCGACGCCGTAAGAGCGGATGACGAACCAAAGTTTGAGCGCGCGGAAACGGCGGCCGAGCGGCACGCCCCAATCGCGGAAATCGACGACGTGGTCGCCTTCGGCGGTCTTCAGATATTCGGGGAGGATGGCGAAACTGCGCGTAAGCGCGCGCGGATCGCGCACGAAATAGGCCGAGCAGTCGAGGTTGGTGAGCAGCCACTTGTGCGGGTTGAGCACGATGCTGTCGGCGTGTTCGACGCCGTCGATCATCCAGCGCTGCTCGGGCAGCAGCAGCGCGGCCCCCGCCCAGGCGGCGTCGACGTGCAGCCAGATGTCGTGCCGGCGGCAGATTTCGCCGATCGCGCGCAGCGGATCGAAGCCCGAAACCCCGGTGGTGCCGAGCGTGGCGACGACGCAGACCGGAGTGCGTCCGGCGGCGCGATCGTCGCGGATCGCCGCGTCGAGCGCCTCGGGCCTGAGAGCGAACGTCTCGTCCACCGGAATCGCGCGCAGGTTTTCGCGGCCCAGCCCGGCGATGCCGATGTCCTTTTCGACCGATGAATGGGCCTCGGCCGAGCAGTAGGTGGTGAGAACGCCCGCGCTGCCGAGGCCGGCGGCGTTGCCGCGCCCTTGGGTGGCGCGTTCGCGCGCGCTGACCAGCGCGCACAGCGTCGCCGACGAGGCGGTGTCCTGGATCACGCCGGCGAGTCCTTCGGACAGCCCGGTCATCCGGCGCAGCCAGTCGAGCACGCGGATTTCAAGCTCGGTCGCCGCTGGCGAAGTCTGCCACAGCATGCCCTGCACGCCGAGGGTGGCGGTGAGCATCTCGGCGAGCACCGAGGGCGGGCTTGAATTGCAGGGGAAATAGGCGAAGAAACCGGGGTGTTGCCAGTGGGTGATCCCGGGCATGACGATGGTCTCGAAATCGCGGAAGATCGCCTCCATCGGTTCGCCGGTCTCGGGCGGGTCTTCGGGCAGCCGGGCGGCGATGTCGCCGGGGCCGACCCGGGCGCGCACCGGGTAACGTTCGACGGTCTCCAGGTAATCCGCCATCCAGTCGACGAAAGTGTGGGCATGGCGTCTGAACTCGTCCGGGGTCACGGCGAGGTGCCTTTCCTCACCGGGGGTCGTCGCCGGGCGCCGGCATGCCGGCGATTGCGTCGTCCTCGATCTCGATGCCCAGCGCGTCGTTGAAGCGGTTGAAGAAGCCGCACAGCGCGATGCGTAAAGTGAGTTCAACGATTTGGGGCTCGCTGAAATGCCGGCGCAGCGCAGCGAACATGGCGTCGGGAACGCGGCGCGCATCGCGAGTCACCTGCACCGCATAATCGCGCACCAGCCGATCGAGATCGTCGAGCCCGGGACAGTCTGGATCGAGGATCCGCTCGGCGGTCTCGCCGCCGAGCCCCTCGGCGGCCAGCCGGGGCGCGTGATGGGCGACGCAGTATTCGCAGGCGTTGAGCTTCGAGACGGCGACCACGGCGATCTCGATATGACGCCTTGAGACCAGCGCTTCGTCGGCGAGTTCGAGAACCAGTCCCATGATGTGACGTAACGCCGGCGGGCGATGCGCGAAGATCCTGACCTGATTGAGGAAAGGCCCGTACGCGTCGGCGAAACGCCGGTAGAGCGGACGCAGCTCGGCCGGCACTCCGTCGATTTCAACGTCGCTGACGCGCGCCATCGCGGGCCCCCGAATCCTGCGTTGCGTTTTCGCCGCGCGACAGCGCCAGGCCGTCAGCGTTTGGTGTCGCTGCGGCTGTTGCCTTCGAAGTGGCTGCCGCCGGCCCTGAGTTCCCGCCAAAAAAACAGGACGGCGATAAGCACGACGACCAGGGTGATGATCCAGAGGTCGGGTTCGCTTACGAACGTCGTGACGACGCCCAGGAATGCCACGAGACCCAGTATCGAAACAACGGCGACGATCTTGTCGAATATCAGCATGTGGTCCCCTGAGGATCGTTCCCTGTCTTAATCCATCGGCGGGCGTTCTCCAAACCCGTTCGTCAGTCGGCCGTTTCGCTTTGCAGCCGCTCCACGAGCCATCGCGCCGTTCTCAGGAGCCGCGCATCGTCGCCGCGCCGTCCCACCAGTTGGACGCCAATGGGAAGCCCGCGAGCGCCGACCAGCAACGGCAAGGTCACCGCCGGCGTGCCGCAATAGGTCCACAGGGTGCAGAAGACGGGGCTTCCCGTCGTCTCGATGCCCGGAGGCGCCTCGCCGGTGGTCGCCGGAGTCACGACCGCGTCGTAGCGCTCGAACAACCGGTCGAGGCCCGCGTTCAGGACTTCGATCCACTCGACGGCGCGGTTGTAGTCGACGGCCAGGACCTTTTGGCCGTCTTCGATCATCTCCCGCAGAATCGCGCTCAGTTCGTCCTTACCCCGCTGGTAGTAGCCGGCAAAGCTCTTCGCCAGGTCCGCCAGCATGACGGTGCGGTGGAGTTCGACGGCCGCATCGAAGGGTTGGGGGAGCGTCACCTCGTCGCAGTCTTCGGCCAGGGCCTCGGCGAGTTCCGCGAAAGCATCCTTGGCGTCGTCCTCCGCCTGGTCCCATACCGGCGACTTTACGAACGCGAGGGCAGGCGTGACCGGCGGCTCCTCGGCGGCGGTCCCGACCAGCCGAGGGCGGCTTGCAGGCCGCATATCGGGGTCGCGATCGTCGAAGGCCATCAAGGGTTCGCCGATCAGCGCCAGGTCCGCGATGCTGCGGGCGAACACCCCGACGGTATCCAACGGCCGCGATTGCGCAAGCACACCGTGGCGCGAAATCCGGCCGTGGGTCGGCTTGAAGCCGTAAACACCGCAATAGGACGCCGGACGGATGACCGAACCATTGGTCTGGGTGCCGACGGCGAGCGGCGCCATGCCGGCGGCGACCGCAGCGGCCGATCCGCTCGACGATCCGCCCGGCGTGTGTTCCGGATTATGCGGGTTACGGGTCTTTCCGGGCGCGTAAACGGCAAGCTCCGTGGTCACCGTCTTTCCCATGATGACGGCGCCGGCTTCCTTGAGAAGGCCGACCACGGTGCAGTCCTTCGTCGGCTGCCGGCCGGCGTCGATCGCCGTGCCGTTCTCGGTCGGCAGACCGCGGGTATCGAAGATGTCCTTGACCCCGACCGGCAGGCCGTGAAGGGGACCGTGTCCGCCGCCCACTTCCCGGTCGGCGTCGCAGGCGCGCGCTTGCTGGAGCGCGAATTCCCGGTCGAGATGCGCCCAGGCCCCGACCTCGGCATCCCTTTCGGCGATGCGCTCCAGACAGGCTTCGACCAGATCGACGGACCTGATCTCGCCGCGCTTGAGACGGGCGACCGCTTCGACCGCCCCGATATCCGCCAGATCCACTTCAGCCCCGCCGGTTTCGATTTCGTCCGAGAGAACGGCTCACCTGCCGTAAACGATCTTCGGCAGCCACAGGATGATCTCCGGGAACAGGTAGACGATGAGCATGGCCAGGAACACCATGGAGAGGAACGGCAGCACGCCCTTGAATATATCGACGAGCTGGATATGCGGCGGCGCCACACCCTTGAGATAGTAGGCCGCCATCGCCATGGGCGGCGTCAGGAACGAGGTCTGCAAATTCAGCGCCACCAGAATGCCGAAGAACAGCGGATCGACGCCGAAATGCGGCAGCATCGGGAGGAAGATCGGAACGAAGATGATGATGATCTCGCTCCACTCCAGCGGCCAGCCGAGAAGGAAGATAATGAACTGCGCCAGCAGCAGGAAACCGATCGTCGAGAGGTTCAGACCGAGCACGAACTCCTCGATCAGCGAGTGACCGCCGAGATAGGAAAACACCGAAGAGAACGTCCACGAACCGACGAACAGCCAACACACCATGGCCGAGGTGCGGACGCTCAGATAAACCGATTCCCTGAGGCCGTTCTTGTCGATAACCCGCCAGGCGGTGTAGCCGAGCAAGGATACGAAGAACCCCGCATCGAGCGCCCAGGGCGTGAATTCCTGATCGGCGAAATATTGGCCGAGATCCAAGCCCGTGAACATGATCAGATAAAGCGCTCCGAGAGCGAGACCGAGAACACCGCCCTCGCCGGCGAAGACCATGACCGGCTTCAGGGCCGGAACCTTGGGCTGCAGGAATGCGATGAACGGAACCCGTTCGCCGCCGAAGCGAACGGCCGCCGCAATGGCGAAGGCGAGGATGACGCCGCTGAAGGGAAACCCGGGAAGCGTTCGTTCCGTCGGCAACGGCAGGCCGAAAATCGAATGCGCCAGGAGGCGGATCACGAAATAGGCGATATAGAGAAGAACCGCGCTGATGCCGCCGACGCCGAGAGCGTAGAGCCATTCGTTGTAGGGCCGCGCGCCGTTCCTCATCCATTCGGGCGTGACCGTCCCGGCGCGAATCGCGGCGAGACGATAGCCGATGGCCAGAAGCAGTGCCCCGACAGCACCCATCGACGCGGCCTCCGACGGGGTCGCCAATCCGAAGAGAATGGCGCCCAGCACCGAGAGGATCAGGAAGGCGAGCGGGAAGAACGACGTCAGCATCTGAATGAAAATCTGCACCGGGGTCAGGTGCCCGACGTCTTCCTCCCTAGGCTTCGGGGCCAGTTTGGGATTGAGCGTCGCGCGGCCGATGACGTAGATCATGTAAAGGCCTGCGAGCAAAAACCCGGGGAGAATGGCGCCGGCGTAGAGGCGCACCACCGAGACGCT
>JBHHZM010000139.1:0-7684 GCA_046758065.1 Alphaproteobacteria bacterium
GCTGTCATTCGTGAACGCGGCATCACGGCTCGGCATCACAACGCCAAGGGGAAGAATAACCGGATCGAACGTGCCCACGTTCCCGCTCGGCAACGAGAACGGAAGATGCGAAAATTTCGATCTCCAGGATCCGCTCAACACTTCTTGTCGATCCACGCCGCCGTCTACAATACGTTCAACACGCGCCGTCACGTCGTCACCGCAATCGAACCTCGAGAACGCCGAAATGAAGCAATTCGTCGGTGGCGCGAAGTAGTGGAGGTTGCTGCTTAAGCAGCGATCGTGCCGCGCCTCGATGGTGCAGCCGCAAGATTCGTGACAAGCCCAGTGTAGCCGCTACTCTGCCGGCGCTCATGGACACCGGGACGGGACGTGTCGACCGGCAGGCTCGACGGCGCCGGCCCCTGATTTTCGGGCCTCTGAGGCGCATCACGCAAGCGGTTGACAACATTAGAGCTTTTGTACCGCCCCGGGCTCAACTAGAATGCGTTCAAGGGACGCTTGGGAGAGCGAGATGCTGCGGATCACGGGACTCTTTGGCGACGCGAGCGATCCGGATATCGCCGAGCGGCTGCACGCGCTGTCCCACGCGGGAAGGGTCGAATATGTCACCCTCGACCGTGCGGACATGAACCGCCGCCGCCTGCGCGTTACTACCGACAAGGGGACCGAATGCGCCATCGTCTTGGCCCGTTCCGAGCGTCTGTCCAACGGGGCGGTGCTCATCCTCGAAAACGACCGGGCGGTTGTCGTGCGAATGAGTGAGGAGGAGTGGCTCGCTATCGCCGCCTCGGACGCCGCGGTGGCGCTCGAGCTCGGTTATCTCGCCGGTAACATGCATTGGCGGGTTCGCTTCGACGACGAGGTCCTGCGGATCGCTCTCGAAGGTGCGGAATCGGGCTACCTTGCCAGGCTCGCTCCGTTGCTCGATAGCGGGCGCGCACGGAGAATGAGTAAATGATCGAGCCTGCCGGCGCGCTCGTCGCGCTGCAGCACGGTGACAGTTTTTTCCCGAGCGGCAACGTCGCTTTCTCGGGGGGGATCGAGACGCTTCGCAACGATGGCCTGATTGGCGATGTCGACGACGTCGCGGCGTTCATTTGCGAGCAGCTGCGATACCGCTGGGCGCGCTTCGACCGTCCCGCGCTGGCGGCTAGCCACCGCATGGCCGATGATCTCGATAGGGTCGTCGAGGTCGACGTCTCGGTGGAGGCGATGTCGCTTGTCTGCGACTCGCGCGAAGGCTCGCGACGGGCGGGGGCTGCGCTCCTGATCGTGCATGAGAAGCTCGGAACCCCTTGGAGCGAATCCTATTACCGTTTGGTGCGGGCCGGTCGCGCCCCGGGCCATCAGGCCGTCGTCCAGGGACTCGTCTGGCGCGGCGTCGGGCTCGACGAGCCTACGGCTTCGGCCGTTTCGGCCTATGCCGCCTGTGTCGGGCTGCTGAGCGCGGCGCTGCGCCTGGGGCTGGTCGGACACGTCGGTTGCCAGCGCGTCCTCTCGGACCTGCGCGGCGAGATCGTCGAGCTCGTCGCGGCCCCCGCCCCGCCGCTCGAAGAGATGGGGACAGGAACGCCGGAGACGGACGTGGCCGCAATGCGCCACGAAGTCCAGTCTGCGAGGCTGTTCGTGACCTGATTTCGCGAGAAAAAAGATGGGGAGAAGAGGAGGAAGCCCATGTTGCTGACGCCAACTGAACTGGAGCGGCTGACCATATTTACGGCAGCGGAACTCGCGCGACGACGCAGGGACAAGGGGCTCAAGCTCAACCATCCCGAAGCGGTCGCCATCATCTCCGATGAGATCCTCGAGGGCGCGCGCGAGGGCCGTTCGGTCGCCGAGCTGATCAGTTACGGATCCACCATCCTCACGACCGATGACGTCATGCCCGGTGTCTCTGAGCTGATGCCGGTCATCCAGGTCGAGGGGACGTTCCCGGACGGCACCAAGCTCGTCACCGTTCACGACCCCATCCGGCCGGGCAAGGAAAAGATCAAGAAGGCGGATCGAATCCAACCCGGCGAATTGATAATCTCCGACGGCGACATCGAAATCAACGCCGGACGCCGGCGCTGCAGTCTCAAGGTGGTCAATTCCGGGGACCGGCCGGTCCAGGTGGGCAGCCACTATCATTTTTTCGAGACCAACAGGGCGTTGGATTTCGATCGCGCCGCCTCTTACGGCAAACATCTTGATATTCCCGCCGGCACCGCAGTCCGCTTCGAGCCAGGCGAAAGCAAGGAGATCAATCTGGTGGCGTTCGGAGGAACGGGCGAGGTGTTCGGCCTCAACGCCCTCACCATGGGAACCACCCGCAACGAGGCGCGGCGCGACGCGGCGCTGCGTCGGGCGCGCGAGCGCGGCTTCAGGGGGGCGTGAACGATGGCGACGATGACGCGGAAAGACTATGCGGCGATGTACGGCCCGACCACGGGCGACGCGGTTCGTCTCGCCGACACCTCACTGCTGGCCGAGGTTGAGCACGACTTCACCAATCCCGGCGACGAGTGCCTTCACGGCGGCGGCAAGACGCTGCGCGACGGCTTGGGACTCACCCCGGGGTACGACAGCGCGGCCGGTTCGCTCGACATGCTGGTTAGTAACGTGGTCGTCATTGATCCGGTCTTGGGTATCGTCAAGGGCGACATCGGCATCAAGGACGGTCATATCGCCGGCGTTGGCAAGGCGGGCAATCCGGCGATTATGGACAAGGTGGACGCCAACCTCGTGTGTGCTGCCGCCACGACCGTCCGCGACGGCGAGGGCTTGATCGCGACACCCGGCGGCATCGACGTGCACGTCCACTTCGATAGCGCGCAATTGTGCGAACACGCCATCTCGTCAGGCATCACGACGATGATCGGCGGTTCGCTGGGGCCGATCACCGTGGGCATCGACTGCGGCGGCGCCTGGAACGTGGGCAAGATGCTTCAGGCCGCCGAGCACTGGCCGATCAACTTCGGCTTTTTGGGGCGCGGCAATTCATCGAAGCCGCGCTCGCTAATCGACCAGATCGAGGGCGGCTGTCTCGGTCTCAAGATCCACGAGGACTGGGGCGCCATGCCGGCGGTGATCGATTGTTGCCTGGGCGTCGCCGACGAGCTCGATTTTCAGGTCCAGCTCCACACGGACACCCTGAACGAAAGCGGCTTCCTCGAGGATACGCTCGAAGCGATCAATGGCCGGACCATCCACATGTATCACACCGAGGGCGCGGGCGGTGGCCACGCACCCGACATCATCCGAGTCGCGGGCGAGCCCAACTGCCTGCCTTCGTCGACCAACCCCACCAATCCTTACACGGTGAACACGTTCGACGAGCACCTCGACATGACCATGGTGTGTCATCACCTGAACCCGGCGGTGCCCGAGGACGTGGCCTTCGCCGAAAGCCGCATCCGGCCCCAGACCATGGCGGCCGAGGACGTCCTGCACGATCTTGGGGCGATTTCGATGCTGGGGTCCGACAGCCAGGGCATGGGCCGGATCAACGAGGTGATCTGCCGGACCTGGCAGCTCGCCTCGAAGATGAAGGACCAGCGCGGCCGGCTTCCGGACGAGACCACTCGGCTGGGCGACAACGCGCGCATCAGGCGCTACATCGCCAAGTACACGATCAACGCCGCCCGCACGTTTGGCATCGATGCCTACATCGGGTCCCTTGAACCGGGCAAGTTCGCCGACGTGGTTCTCTGGCGGCCGGCGTTCTTCGGCATCAAGCCCGAGCTCGTCATCAAGGGCGGCTTCATCGTCTGGTCCGCGATGGGCGACAGTGCGGCCTCGCTGATGACCTGCGAGCCGCTGCTCATGCGACCGCAATGGGGCGCCTTCGGGGAGGCGAAGAAGGCGTTGAGCGCGAGCTTCGCCAATCCGCTCGCCGTGGAGCGCGACGTTGCGGGGAAGCTGGGGCTGACGAAGGCCTTGCTGCCTTCGCGGGCGACGCGAAAGCTGAACAAGTCCCACATGCTCCATAACGACGCCTGCCCCGAGATGCGCGTCGATCCGCAGACCTTCGACGTCTACGTCGACGGCAAACTGGCCACCTGCGAACCGGCGGCGTCGCTGCCACTCACCCAGAGGTATATGCTACGATGAGCGTCCCTGAATCCGGTTCGTCGGCAGGGCCGGCTCGCTTGGGCGTGGGTGGGCCGGTCGGCTCGGGAAAGACGGCGTTGATCGAACGGATGGTTCCTCTGTTCGGCGTTCGGGAGATCGAGGTGGCGGTGATCACCAACGATCTCGTGACCCGCGAGGATGCCGACCGGCTCCGGGGCGGTGGCCTGATTCCTCCGGAGCGCGTCGTGGCGGTCGAATGTGGCGCTTGTCCACACACGGTGATCCGCGAGGATCCGACGCTCAACATCCAGGCGGCCAATCTCCTCGAGGACAAGTTTCCCGGGCTCGATCTGATCCTGATTGAAAGCGGCGGCGACAACCTCGCGTCCACGTTCTCGCTTGAGCTGGTCGATTTTTGGATGTTCGTGATCGACGTGGCAGGGGGCGACGACATCCCGCGCAAACGCGGTCCCGGCGTCGTGCAGTGCGACCTTCTAGTGATCAACAAGGTCGACATCGCACCTTACGTGGGCGCCGATCTCGAGCGCATGGTTCGCGAGGCGGAAGAGGTTCGCGGCGGCAAGCCTGTACTCTTGACTAACTGCGCGACCGGCGACGGCGTCGCTGAGGTGGTGGAGCGGGTCTGCCACGACATCGTGCTCGAACCTGCCGCGGCCTAGCCGCATTCGCGCCTGATGCGGACGCAGGCCGGGACCCGCGGATCCGTCATTGCCCCGAGCCGGGCGGAAGTGACGTTCGGCCGCGAAGCCAACGGCTCCACCTTCGTGCGACGGCAGTTCGCGTCCTATCCCTTCCACTTCTGCCGGCCCCACCACTTCGCCGGCGATGCGCCGGGGATGGTGACGCTTTACGTGCAATCGCTCTCGGGTGGGATCTACGAAAATGAGCGGCTGTCGCTCGCCGTGGTGGCGGAACCGGAGACGCGCGCGCATGTCACCTCGCAGGCGTCCACGATTGTTCATTCCATGGATGCCGAGCACGCCGAAACCACCGTCGCAATTGACGCGGGCGAGGCGGCTGTGATCGAGTATATGCCGGATCCACTTATACTTTTTCCCGAAGCGCGCCTGTGTTCGACGATGAGCATCCGGCGTCACGACACGGCGGTCGTTATCTGTGCGGACGCCTTCCTCATCCACGATCCGGAGAACGCCGGCCGACCCTTCGGATATCTCGACAGCCGTCTCGACATCACCGACGACGACGGCAAGCTGCTGGCGCGCGACCGGTTGATATTGAACGGAGATTCCTTTCTTTCACGACGCGTGATTCGCAAGGGTGGATACGTCGCGCTGGCAACCGTCACGGTCGTGGCTCCAAAGGCGCTGTCGGTACGGCTTGTGAAGGCAATGCGCGAGGCGCTGAGCGGGCTCGCCGACACCTACGCCGGGGCGTCCACCCTGCCCAACGCCTGCGGCGCCTGGGTGCGGCTGCTGGCCGCGGACGGCGCATCTCTGCGGGCGGCGACCGAGGCCGCGTGGGCCGCGGCGCGCGAAACGATCACGGGCCAACGACCGGACCATCGCAGGAAATGAAATGACCTACGGGTTTCGCGAATGCAGATCACGGCCGAGACGGCATCCCGATTGATGATCGACCATTGGCAGCCGCGGTCGATCGAGGGATTCGACCGCGCCCTGCGTAACGCGATGCGTCTCATCGTGCCCGCCGGCTGGCCCGACGTATATGTTCTGATGAGGGAAGCGACGGCGAAAGGACGTCGCCGTACCGTGCCCGAGTTGCGCGCTTCGGTGCCGGCGGGTTCGCGAGCGGCGAAGATTCATTTCTTGCAGGCGACCCTGGGCCTCAGGCACAACCAAACGTCAAGAGGAGGTGTCACATGACGAACATTTTTGCAGTCGTAACGGGAATCGCAGTCCTGGCCTTTCCTGGAATGGCCGAAGCCCACATGTTCGGCGCACAAGGGGCCGGCTTGGGGAGCGGTCTTGCCCACCCCTTTTCGGGAGTCGATCATCTACTCGCGATGTTCGCCGTCGGGTTATGGGCGGCGCGGCTCGGCGGACGTTTCGCGTGGTTGCTGCCCGTGGGATTTCTCTTGGGTATGTCGGCGGGCGGCGCGCTTGCGCTGGTCGGCGGCGGGTTGCCGCTGGTCGAACCGGGAATCGTGGGCTCGGTGATGCTTCTGGGGGCCGTCCTCGCTCTTGATGTGCGCGTTGCGCCTGCGACTGGGCTGGCAATGGTTGCCGGCTTCGCCTTGTTCCACGGTTATGGACATGGCACCGAAATTCCCGAGGCCGCGGCCCCACTGGCCTATGCCATCGGCTTCATCACCTCGACGGCGATCCTCCATGCTGCTGGTCTCGCTGCCGGATATCTCATAGCCCGAGCACGCCAGCCGGTGGTCGCGAAATTGGCTGGCGTCTCGATCTTGGGATCGGGATTGGCCTTGGCCGTATTTTAACACGGTTGACGGTACGGGGGCGCTGTCACGATAACCGGGTGGTTCTGACCGTTTCCCCCGTGATCCGGGCCATGGTTGATGAGAGTTTTCCCGGTAAATTTGAGAAGGGAGAACTCGGTATGAAGCGCAAACGGTTCACGGAAGAGCTGATCATCGACGTGCTTCGGGAGCATGAAGCCGTCGGGCCCGAAGGCTCGTTTGCGCCGGCCTGGTTCCGGCCGACTTTCACCGTCGATTGACGCGCGCCCGACGACCCGGTTCTCCTTTGGCGAGAGAGAAACTGGAATGAAGGCGAGCCCACCGGCCGGGCTCGCTCCACGGGCGGGCATTTCGCGCATCCCCTCCAGCCGAATTTCGAGACATCAGATTACACAGCCGCTGTGGTGCGGATAAGACGGCTGTGGTAACGTAACGGCAATCCCTAGGCGGGCCCCTGGGCCGGAAGCCTGCGACAAGTAGCCGACGCGATCCTCCTTGGTGCGCCGGGGCAACAAACGGCATCTGAACGCGACAGGCAGTCAGCTCCCGGGCGCTTAACGACCTCGGGACCGAAAAACGGTTTTGTTGCGACCCGCGAGAGCTCATCCAGGACGACTTGGATGACATTTCCGGGATGACGAGGGGGAGAAACATCATGACATGGCAAGTTTCAGGACGCAGTGTGGAGCTGTGCAGCTGCAAACAGTTCTGTCCGTGCTGGATCAGCGCGGAAGCGACGCCCGACGAAGGATGGTGTTCCGGCCTTTTCGGGTTCGATATCCGAGAAGGCAGTTCCGATGGCGTGGACTTGGCCAATACCAGCGTTGCGATGATGGCCGACTGGCCCGGCAATTTTCATGATGGCGGCGGCAAGGCCCGTCTCTATATCGACGAATCCGCCAGCGACGAACAATGCCGCGAGCTGGACGAGATCTTCGGTGGCAAGAAGGAAGGGTTCCTGTCGGCGGTCTGGGACGCCGTCATCGATGAATGGCTGCCGACCCAGAGCGGCAGGATAAGCATTGGCTGGGATGGAAACCCGACTCTAACCGTGGCCGGCGTCGGCCAAGCGACCTTGGTACCGGTTACGGACGGGGCCGGGCAGGCGACAACCGTAATCGGATCGATGTCCCAAACGGCCCTGCATATCGGAACCATGCAATTGGCCAGCAGCAAGGGCAGCCGCTGCGCCGATCCCGGTCTGCG
>JBHHZM010000140.1:0-7676 GCA_046758065.1 Alphaproteobacteria bacterium
GCCCGGGCATGATGAGCACGTTGGCCGGGCCCGACAGCCGGCAGAACGGGAACAGGGTCTGGACCTGCGAATCGAGCGCCAGATCGGCGGCCATCTCGCCGTCGTACTCGAAATCGACGCCGCGCTCGTCGAGCAGCCGCACGGCCTCGCGCACGCGTGTCGCCTTCTCGGCGCGCGGGTAGCCGAAGGTCGAGAACGAAAGCAGCGCAACGCGGGGCTCGTGGCCCATTCGGCGCGCTTTCTCGGCGCTCTGCACGGCGATGTCGGCAAGCTCTTCGGCGCTCGGCGTCTCGTTCACGGTGGTGTCGGCGACGAACACGGTGCGCCCGTGGGCGAGCAGGATCGAGAGCCCGAAGACCCGCCGCCCGGGCTCGGGGTCGAGCACCCGCAGCACCTTGTCGAGCGAGCCCCAGTAGTTGCGCGTCAGCCCGGTGACCATGGCGTCGGCGTCGCCGCTCGCCACCATGCAGGCGGCGAAGACGTTGCGGTCGTGTCTCACCCAGCGCCGGCAGTCGCGCTGGAGCGCGCCGCGCCGCTGCAGCCGCGCGAACAGCAATTCGACGTAGCGTTCGGAATCGGCGCGTTGCAGGTTCTCGATCGCGAAAGGTTCGATGTCGCCGAGTCCGATCGCCGCCATGGTCGAATTGATCTTGTCGGGGTCGCCGACCAGCACGGGCGCGCCGTAACCGCCCGCGCGCCACTGCGCCGCGGCGCGGATCACCTTCTCCTCCTCGCCCTCGGCGAACACGACCCGCTTGGGTCGGGTCCTCACCTGTTCGAAAATCATCTGCAGGCTCGAGGCCGCCGGGTTGAGCCGCGCCGAGAGCTCGTGACCGTAGGCTTCCATGTCGATGATCGGTCGCCGCGCCACGCCGCTGTCCATCGCCGCCTGGGCGACCGCCGCCGGAATCCGCGAGATCAGCCGCGGATCGAACGGTTTGGGCAGGATGTAGGTCGGGCCGTATTGCATCCGCGACGACGAATACGCCGCCGCCACCTCGTCGGGAACGTCCTCGCGGGCGAGTGCGGCAATCGCTTTCGCCGCCGCGATCTTCATGTCGTCGTTGATCGACGACGCCTGGGCGTCGAGCGCGCCGCGGAAGATGTAGGGGAAGCCAAGCACGTTGTTGACCATGTTGGGATAGTCCGAGCGTCCGGTGGCGACGATGGCGTCGTCGCGCACCGCGGCAACATCTTCCGGCGTGATCTCCGGATCCGGGTTGGCCATGGCGAAGATGATCGGCCGGTCGGCCATCGAGGCGACCATCTCCGGCGTCATCGCGCCCTTGGCCGAGAGCCCGATGAAGACGTCGGCGCCCTTAACCGCCTCCTCCAGCGTGCGCGCCTTGGTCTTCGCCGCGTGGGCCGATTTCCACTGGTTCATTCCCTCCTTGCGGCCGGCGTAGATCACCCCCTTGGTATCGCACAGAACGATCCGGTCGGCGGGCAGCCCCAGGCTCTTGACCAGCTCGGCGCAGGCGATGCCGGCGGCGCCCGAACCGTTGATGACCATCCGCGTCTTGCCGATCTCGCGCCCGGTCACGTCGAGCGCATTGATCAAGGCGGCGGCCACGATGATCGCCGTGCCGTGCTGGTCATCGTGGAACACCGGAATGTCAAGCAGTTCGCGCAGGCGTTGTTCGATGACGAAGCACTCGGGCGCCTTGATGTCTTCGAGATTGATGCCGCCGAAGCTCAGACCGAGGAAGCGCACGCAATTGACGAACTCGTCGACGTCCTCGGTGCCGATTTCGAGGTTGACGCCGTCGATGTCGGCGAAGCACTTGAACAGCACCGATTTGCCTTCCATCACCGGCTTGGCGGCGAGCGCGCCGATGTTGCCCAGTCCGAGCACGGCGGTGCCGTTCGAGATGACCGCGACGAGGTTGCCCTTGGCGGTGTAGTCGTAGGCCGCCCCGGGGTCGCGGTGGATCGCGAGGCAGGGCGCGGCCACCCCCGGCGAATAGGCGAGCGCAAGATCGCGCTGGGTGGCGAGCGGTTTGGTCGGCGCGATCTGCAGCTTGCCCGGCCGGCCCGAGGCGTGCATGCGCAGCGCCTCCTCCATCAGGTGCTCGTTGTCGTCGACGGGTTTGTCCATCGGGCTGTCCGCCGCCGCAACGCGCCGGGCGCGCATGCGGCGTCTCCTGAATATAGGTTGCCCGCGCCTTCCACGCGGCGCCCCGGGGATGGGGTCAGGTCTGTCGTCACTCTAAAGGAGCGCTTCGCCCCGCGTCAAAGACGAGTATCGCTCTTGCCGCGGGCTGCGTGCGACCGGACGATGTGCTAGCCTGCGCCCGTCGTTCGAGTAAGCAGCCGGGGAGGCCCCCAGTGTCGCGCAGCGCGCGCTCCGCATCGCCATGACCGGCGCCAGGGCCCGGGCCGCGGCGTCCGCGCCGGATGGGCGAGCAACGCCGATGATGGCCCAGTATCTCGAGATCAAGGAGGCGCATCCCGGCTGCCTTCTGTTCTACCGCATGGGCGATTTCTACGAGATGTTCTTCGACGACGCGGTGGCCGCGGCCCGGGCGCTCGACATCACGCTGACGCGTCGCGGACGCCACGACGGCGAGGACATCCCGATGTGCGGGGTGCCCGTACACGCCAGCGAATCCTATCTCCAGCGGCTCATCCGCCAGGGCTTCCGGGTCGCCATCTGCGAACAGGTCGAGGACCCGGCCGCAGCGCGCAAGCGCGGTTCGAAGTCGCTGGTCAGGCGCGAGGTGGTGCGCGTCGTCACCTCGGGCACGATCACCGAGGACACGCTGCTCGACGCGCGGCGCCACAACTACCTCGCGGCGCTCGGCCGCGCCGGCGGGGAATTCGCGCTGGCCTGGCTCGACATCTCGACCGGCGATTTCGCCGTCGCACCGGTGGCCGTCGCCGACCTCGCCGCCGAGCTCGTGCGGATCGCGCCGGGCGAACTGCTGGTGCCCGAAGGTCTCCTGGAGCAGCCGGCGTTCTACGAGCTGTTCGCGGAATGGCGGGCGGCGCTGACGCCGCAGCCCGCCACGCGGTTCGATTCGGCCGCCGGCGAGCGGCGCCTCAAGGCGCTCTACGGCGTCGCCACGCTCGACGGCTTCGGCGCTTTCGGCCGCGCCGAGATCGGCGCCTGCGGCGCGCTTGCCGACTACGTCGAGCTGACCCAGAAGGGCCGGTTGCCGCGACTCGCGCCGCCGCGCCGTATCGCCGCCGGCGCGGTGATGGCGATCGACGGGGCGACGCGGCGCAACCTCGAACTCACCCAGACGCTCTCGGGAGAGCGAACGGGAAGCCTGCTCAGCGTCATCGACCGCACGGTGAGTGGCGCCGGGGCGCGTCTGCTCGCCGCCCGACTCGCCTCGCCGCTGACCGATCCGGCGGCGATCGAAGAGCGCCTCGAGGCGGTCGCCTTTTTTGTTGACGAGGCAGCCTTGCGCGGCGAACTGCGCGAGACCTTGCGCCACTGTCCCGACCTCGAACGCGCGCTGTCGCGCCTGACGCTGGGGCGCGGCGGGCCGCGCGATCTCGCCGCCGTGCGCGACGCGCTGGCCGAGACCGCGGTGCTGCGCGGCGTTCTCGCCGGACACCGACAGGGTCCGCCGCCTCCAACGGTCGCGGCGCTCGGCGCGGCGCTCGGCGAACACGACGCGCTGGTCGATCGTCTGACCCGCGCGCTGCGCCCCGATCTGCCACTGATCGCCCGCGACGGCGGTTTCATCGCCCCCGGCTACGCCCCCGATCTCGACGATCTCGTGACCTTGCGCGACGAGAGCCGCCGGCTGGTGGCCGAGCTCCAGCGCCGCTATCAAGAGGCCACCGGCATCGCCTCGCTCAAGGTGCGCCACAACAACGTCCTCGGCTATTACGTCGAGGTCACGCCGATTCACGCCGACAAGCTCGACGAGACCTTCATCCACCGCCAGACGCTGGCCAGCGCGGTGCGCTATACCACGGTCGAACTCGGCGAGCTCGAGGGCAAGATCAGCCGCGCCGCCGAACGCGCGCTCGCGGTCGAGCTCGCGCTGTTCGCGGATCTGGTCGGCGAGGTCGCGGTGCGCGCCGAAGACATCGCCCGCGCGGCGGGCGCGCTCGCCGGTCTCGACTTCGCCGCCGGTCTCGCCGCGCTCGCGGTCGAAGCGCACTACACCCGTCCGGTGGTCGACGAGAGCTGCGCTTTCCGCATCGAGGGCGGACGCCATCCGGTCGTCGAGGCATTCGCCGCCGGGAGGGACGGCGGCCCCGCCGACTTCGTGGCCAACGGTTGCGACCTCGGGGCCGAGGCGCGGCTGTGGCTGGTCACCGGCCCCAACATGGCGGGCAAGAGCACATTCCTGCGCCAGAACGCGCTGATCGCCGTGCTCGCCCAAATGGGCTCGTTCGTGCCCGCCGAGGCCGCGCACATCGGCGTGGTCGACCGCCTGTTCAGCCGCGTCGGCGCGGCCGACGACCTGGCGCGCGGGCGTTCGACCTTCATGGTGGAGATGGTCGAAACCGCAGCGATCCTCAGTCAGGCGAGCGCGCGCAGCCTCGTCATCCTCGACGAGATCGGCCGCGGCACCGCGACCTTCGACGGGCTGTCGATCGCTTGGGCGACGGTCGAGCACCTGCACGGGGTCAACCGCTGCCGGACGCTCTTCGCCACCCACTATCACGAGCTCACCGCGCTCGCCGCCAAGCTCGACGCGCTCGCCTGCCACACCATGCGGGTCAAGGAATGGCGTGACGAGGTGGTCTTCCTCTACGAAGTCGCGGCCGGCGCCGCCGACCGTTCCTACGGCATCCACGTCGCCCGCCTCGCCGGTCTGCCGCAGGCGGTGGTGGAACGCGCCGAGCAGATACTCGCCATCCTCGAACGCGGCGAACAGTCGGGCGATCTGGCACGGCTTGCCGACGACCTGCCGCTGTTCGCCGCCATGCCGGCGAAACCGGCGTCCGGCACGGCTCCCGGCCTGCTCGAAGAGGCGCTCGCCGCGGTCCACCCCGACGAGCTCACGCCGAAGGCGGCGCTCGAGCTGATCTATTATTTGAAATCGCTCGCCGGCGGGGACACCTGAAGGCCATGGCCGGGATCGCCGACAGACGCCGCATCGTCGACCGCCGCAGACTCACCGGCGCGCTTTCGCGTCTCGCCGCCGAGGCCCCGCGGGCGGCGGCGCTCGCCTGTTTCCGCGAGGCGCTCGACCGCGGCCGCGGCGAGATCCGCCGGCGCTTCGAGGACGGCGCGACCGGCGCCTTCGTGGTCGCCGCCAACAGCTATCTGCTCGACCGGATTCTGCGCACCCTGTTCGAGTACGCGGCGCAGACCGTCTATCCGCGCGTCAACCCGACGACCGGCGAGCGCCTGGCGGTCGTCGCCACCGGCGGCTACGGCCGCGGCGAGCTGGCGCCCCACTCCGATGTCGACGTGCTGTTTCTCACGCCCTACAAGCCGACGCCCTGGATCGAGCAGATCATCGAATACACTCTCTACATGCTGTGGGACGCGGGTCTCAAGCCGGGCCACGCGACGCGCTCGCTCGACGAATGCATCGCCCGCGCGCGCCGCGACGTCACCATCCGAACCTCACTGCTCGAAGCCCGCCACGTCATCGGCGACAGGGCGCTGTTCACACGGCTTCGCCGCCGCTTCGTCGCCGAGGTGGTGAAGGGAACCGGGCCCGCGTTCGTGCGCGCCAAGCTCGACGAGCGCGCCGCCCGCCACCGGCGGATGGGCGATTCGCGCTACGTGCTCGAACCCAACGTCAAGGACGGCAAGGGCGGCCTGCGCGACCTGCATACGCTGTTCTGGATCGCCAAGGACCTCTACCGCGTCGCCGACATCGCCGACCTCGTCGACAAGGGCGTACTCACCGCCGAAGAACACGCCCGCTTCGCCAAGGCGCAGGAGTTCCTGTGGACCGTGCGCTGTCACCTGCACTATCTCGCGGGGCGCGCCGAAGAACGGCTGACCTTCGACGTCCAGCCCGAGATCGGCCGGCGCATGCGCTACGTCGGCCGCGCCGGCGCGAGCGGCGTCGAACGCTTCATGAAGCATTATTTCCTGACCGCCAAGGACGTCGGCGACCTCACGCGCATCTTCTGCGCCGCGATCGAGGCCGAGCAGGACCCCGCCCCCGCGCGCGGGCTCTTGCGTCTCGGCTTTCGCGAGCGCGGGCTCGAGGGCTTCGTCGTCGATGGCAAGAGGCTCAGCATCGCGCAGGCCGACGTTTTCTCGCGCGATCCGGTGGCGATGATCCGGCTATTCCACCTCGCCGACGCGCGCGGTCTCGACATTCATCCCTGGGCGCTGCGCGTGCTTACCCAAAACCTGAAGCGGGTCAACGCCGCGCTGCGCGCCGACCCGGAAGCCAATCGGCTGTTCGTCGAGATACTGACCTCGCGCAACGACCCGGAGACCGCGCTCCGGCGGATGAACGAGGCCGGCGTACTGGGACGCTTCATCACCGACTTCGGCCGCGTCGTCGGGCAGACGCAGCACGACATGTACCATGTCTACACCGTCGACGAGCACACCATCCGCGCCATCGGCGTGCTCGCGGACATCGAACGCGGCGCGCTCGGCGACGCGCTGCCGCTGGCGACCGGACTCGTCCACGAGCTGCTGTCGCGCCGCGTGCTCTATCTCGCGACCTTCCTGCACGACATCGCCAAGGGGCGGGGCGGCGACCATTCCGAGAGCGGCGTCGCGGTCGCGCTCAAGCTGGGGCCGCGCTTCGGTTTCTCGCCGGAGGAGACCGAGACCGTCGCCTGGCTGGTGCGGCGCCATCTGCTGTTCAGCAACACCGCCTTCAAGCGCGATCTGAGCGACGTCAAGACGGTGAGCGACTTCGTCGCCGAGGTCCAGTCGCTCGAGCGCCTGCGCCTGCTCCTCGTGCTCACCGCCGCCGACATCCGCGCCGTCGGGCCGACCGTGTGGAACGCCTGGAAGGGCGCGCTCCTGCGCCAACTCTATTCGCTCGCCGCCGAAGTCATCTCGGGGGGCCACGCGGCCGAGGCCAAGCAGCGCCGCGTCGCTCTCGCCAGGGAAGCGCTCGCCGAGGCGCTTGCCGACTGGCCGAAAGACGAGGTGGCGCGGCACCTCGCGCGTCTCTACCCGCCCTACTGGCTGGGCTTCGACGCCGCGACCCATCGCCGCCATGCCGCGCTGATGCGCGAGACCGAGCGTAGCGGGGCGCCGCTCACCCTCGATACCCGCATCGACCGCTATCACGCGGTCACCGAGGTGACGCTCTACACGCCCGATCAGCATGGCCTGTTCTCGAAGGTCGCCGGCGCCATGGCGCTCGCCGGGGCGAGCATCGTCAACGCCAGGATCTTCACCACCGGCGAAGGCATGGCGCTCGACATCTTCTGGGTGCAGGACGCCGACGGCGGTGCCTTCGGGCGGTCCGACCGTCTCGCGCGGCTCGCCGCGCTGGTCGAGCAGGCGCTCGCCGGCAGGCTCGATCCGCGCGCCGAGCTTGCCGAGCGGCGCAGCCATCTGCCGGCCCGCGCCGCGGCGGTGTTCACGGTCGAACCACGGGTGCTGATCGACAACCGGGCCTCGACCCGCCATACGGTGATCGAGATCAACGGTCGCGACCGACCCGGGTTCCTGCACGACGTGACCCGCGCCTTCGCCGAGCTCGGCGTTTCGGTGGTGACCGCGCACGTCTCGACCTTCGGCGAGCGCGCCGTCGACGTGTTCTACGTCAAGG
>JBHHZM010000141.1:0-7640 GCA_046758065.1 Alphaproteobacteria bacterium
GGACCGTGAGGTCCGGCCAAGGTATACAGGGAGGCTTCACGTCTGGGAGACGTAGGATCCGAAGACCCTTGATTCCGGGTATTGCGCCCGGAATCCGAACCGCCGAACAGGGGGCTATTCGGCGGCGGATGGCGCCCGCGCAATAATGCGCCGCAGCACCGTCCGTCTGACTCTTTAGATAGAGACTTCGTGCGCGAGTTTCCAGTACGGCAGGTGCGAACCTGGTATGCTTCCCGTGCATAGCTTGCGCCCGCCACTCGCGCCATCGTCGTCGCGGTTGGTTCGAAACGGGCAGGAGGCGCGCTCCGGCAGGGCGCCGCAACGACTTTCGGCTGCGTTTTAGAAGTCGAGGAAGCTCCTGAGCTTGCGCGAGCGGCTCGGGTGCTTGAGCTTCCTGAGCGCCTTGGCCTCGATCTGGCGGATGCGCTCGCGCGTCACCGAGAACTGCTGGCCGACCTCCTCGAGGGTGTGGTCGGTGTTCATGCCGATGCCGAAGCGCATGCGCAGCACCCGCTCCTCGCGCGGCGTCAGGCTCGCCAGCACGCGCGTCGTGGTCTCGCGCAGGTTCGACTGGATCGCCGCGTCGAGCGGCAGCACCGCGTTCTTGTCCTCGATGAAGTCGCCGAGGTGGCTGTCCTCCTCGTCGCCGATCGGGGTCTCGAGGCTGATCGGCTCCTTGGCGATCTTGAGCACCTTGCGGACCTTTTCGAGCGGCATGCCGAGGCGCTCGGCAAGCTCCTCGGGCGCCGGCTCGCGGCCGATCTCGTGCAGCATCTGACGCGAGGTGCGCACCAGCTTGTTGATCGTCTCGATCATGTGCACGGGAATGCGGATGGTGCGCGCCTGGTCGGCGATCGAGCGGGTGATCGCCTGGCGGATCCACCAGGTGGCGTAGGTCGAGAACTTGTAGCCGCGGCGGTACTCGAACTTGTCGACCGCCTTCATCAGGCCGATGTTGCCTTCCTGGATGAGGTCGAGGAACTGCAGGCCGCGGTTGGTGTATTTCTTGGCGATCGAGATGACGAGCCGCAGGTTGGCCTCGACCATCTCCTTCTTCGCCTGGCCGGCCTCGCGCTCGCCCTTCTGCACCGTCTTGACGATGCGCTTGAACTCGGCGATGTCGAGCCCGACCTCCTGGGCGAAAGCGGCGATCTCGCCGCGCAGCCGCGTCGCCTCGGCGCCGCCCTTCTTGGCGAAGGTCTTCCAGCCGCGACCCGGAAGCCCGCCGACGCGTTCGAGCCAGTCGGGATCGAGTTCGTGGCCCCGGTATTCTTCGAGGAAGCTCGCGCGCGCGACCCGGTACTTCTCGGCGAGACGCAGCAGGTTGCCTTCGAGGCCGATGAGCCGGCGGTTGGCGGCGTATAGCTCGGCGACCAGTTGCTCGATGCGGTTGTTATTGAGGTGAACGTCCTGCATTAGGTCGAACACCGTGCGCTTGGCGCCGGCGTAGCGCCGGTCCTGGCCGGCCGAGGTCTTTTGGCCCGCCATGGCGGCGGCAAGCCGGTTGGCCTGCAACCGGCGCACCCGGGCGTAGGCGCGATCCACCTGCCTGAAGGTATCGAGCACCTCGGGCAGGACCGCCTTCTCCATCGCCGCGAGCGACAGGCTCGCCTCTTCTTCGGCGTCGTCGTCGCCTTCGCCGGCCGCGTCGCTGCCGTCCCCGCCCTTTTCGCCCTCACCCTCTTCTCCGGCCGCCTGGACGCCGTCGCCCGCCCCTTCGCCGACCGTCGCGACGCCGTCTCCGTCGCCGGCCTGAATATCTCCGCCGGCGGCCCGGACCTCCTGGTCGGGCGCTTGTGCGCCGTTTCCGGCGGCCTGAACCGTCGCGCCTTCCCTGGCGTTGGGACCGCCGTAGGTGGCGTCGAGGTCGATCACGTCGCGCAGCAGAATGCGGCCCGCTTCGAGCGCCTCGCGCCATTCGGCGATGGCGGCGAGAGTGAGCGGGCTTTCGCAGATCCCACCGATCATCGCGTCGCGGCCCGCTTCGATGCGCTTGGCAATGGCGATCTCGCCCTCGCGCGACAGGAGTTCGACGCTGCCCATCTCGCGGAGGTACATGCGCACGGGATCGTCGGTCGAGCCGCTCTCGTCGCTCGCCGTGCTCGTCGAAGCGGGTGTGGCGGCCGCCTTCGAGTTCTTGTCGTCGTTCACCGCCGCCTCGTCGCCTTCCTCGTTGTCGATGACGTTGATGCCCATCTCCGAGAGCATGGCCATCGTGTCCTCGATCTGCTCCGACGAGACCTGCTCGGGCGGCATCGCCGCGTTGAGTTCGTCGTAGGTGACGTAGCCGCGTTCCTTGCCGCGCGCCAGCAGCTTCTTGACCGTCGCCGTCGCCGAATCGAGAAGCGGGCTGTCCGCGCCCTCCTCGCCGGTTTCGGCCTCGTCGTCCCGCGCTGAAACCTTGGTAGCCGCCATCCGTCCAAGACCCCGTTGCTTCTTGATACCTTTTCTCCTCGACCCGGAACCGCCACGGGCCCGTCCGGCGGGCCTAAGGCGCGTCGCCGCCCGACGTCAGTTCGAAATCGTCGTTTTCCTCGCGCTCGCCGAGAGCGATCTGACGCCTGATAGCTTCGAAACGGGCAAAGTTTTCTTCCGTCGTGTTCTCGGCAAGGGCTTGCTCGGCTGCCTTCAATTCGATCCTGCGCGTCACCAGCCGACTATGGCGCGACGAGGCGTACCGCCATCTCTTTTCCAACTCAGACAGCGGCGCCTCCGATTTCCCCAATCTGTCCCCGAGACCGCGCTCGGACCAGTCGAGCGGCCCAGACAGCCGGTCGACGACTCCCGAAAACCCTCGGGTTGAGAGGTGGTTTTTTAGCGCCGCGGAGTCAAGGCCCGGTTCGAGAACGGCGATTTCTAGGATGGCCCCCCGCAGCCTGTCAAGCTCGGCGTCGGCGAACTCGATCTTGGCGAACTCCTCGGTCACGGTGTCGAGCAGCGCCGGATGGTTGACGATCATGGCGATCAACAGCCGTTCGCGCCGTTCGCCGAGACCCGCAGGGTCGCTCCCGAGGCCGTCGGGCAGCGGCGGCTCGGGCGGTGACCGACCGGCGCCGGGGGGACGGCGGGCGCGCCCCTGCCGGACATCGCTGAAAGCCCGCCACAGGCGAGCCTTGACTTCGCGCTCGTACTCGCGCCGCACCCCGGGATCGGCGATGCGCCGCACCGCCTCGCTCAACCGCTTCTCGATCGCGGCGCGGCGTTCGGGCGTGTCGGTGGGCTGGCCCGCGTACTCCATCTCCCAGAGCAGATCGATGAGCGGACGCGCGCGGGTGAGCGCCTCTTCGAGGGCCTGCTTCCCGCGCCGGGCGATGACGCTGTCGGGATCCTCGCCCGGCGGCAAAAGGGCGAAACGCAGCGACCGCCCCGGCGCGAGCAGCGGCAGCGACCGCTCGACGGCCCGCAGGGCGGCCCGACGACCCGCATCGTCGCCGTCGAAACAGACGACGGGTTCGGGCGCGAGCCGCCACAGTTCGCGGATCTGGATCTCGGTGAGCGCCGTGCCGAGGGGCGCGACCGCGTTCTCGAAGCCGGCGCGGTGGAGCGCGATGACGTCCATGTAGCCCTCGGTGACGATCGCCTCGCCCGATTCGCGCGCGGGCGCGGCGGCGAGCGCGTGGCCGTAGAGCAGGGCGCCCTTGTGGAAAAGCGGCGTCTCGGGTGAATTGAGGTATTTCGGCGTCCCGTCGCCGAGCGCCCGTCCGCCGAAGCCCACCACCCGGCCGCCGCGATCGGCGATGGGGAAAATGATGCGCCCGCGAAAGCGGTCATACGGCGCGCCGCCGCCCTCGGGCGCGATCAGCAGGCCGGCGTCGACCAGCGCGCCTTCGGGAACGCCCTCTGCGACCAGTGCGCGTTTGAGCGCGTGGCGCGAATCGGGCGCCCAGCCGAGCCGGAACTTGGCGATGGCATCGGCCTCGAGGTCGCGCCCGGCGAGATAGTCGCGCGCCGCTTTGCCGCCGCCGCCCGCGAGTCCGGCCTCGAACCAGACGCAGGCCGCCTCGATCACCTCGTAGAGCGAGGCGCGCTGCTTGGCCCGCTCGCGGTCCTCGGGCCTGCGCTCGGGCAGCGCGAGCCCGGCGGTGCGCGCCAGATGTTCGATCGCCTCGGGGAAGCTCAGGTTGTCGGCACGCATGACGAAGCCGATCACGTCGCCGTGCGCCCCGCAGCCGAAGCAGTGGAAAAAGCCCTTGTCCTCGTTGACCGTGAACGACGGCGTCTTTTCCTTGTGGAAGGGGCAGAGCGCGACGTGCTCGCGGCCCCGGCGCACCAGATTCACCCGCTTGCCGATCACCTCGGACAGCGACGTTCGGGCCCGTATCTCGTCGAGAAACTGGGGCGGGAAGGCCATCGCCGCGCCGGCCGTCAGGCGAGCGCCTTCTTGACCCGCGCGCTCGCCTTGCCGAAGTCCATGCGGCCCGGATAGCGCTGTTTCAGCGCGCCCATGACGCGACCCATGTCCTTGAGGCCGGTGGCCCCGAGCTCGGCGATCACCTCGGCGACCGCCGCTTCGGCTTCGTCATCGTCGAGCCGGGGCGGCAGGAACTCTTCGATAATCCCGATCTCTTCGGCTTCCTGCGCGGCGAGATCGACACGCCCGCCTTCCTCGTAGAGCTTGATGCTCTCATGCCGCTGGCGGATCATCTTGGTGAACAATTGCAGGATCTCGTCGTCGTTGACGCCGTCGGCCTCGCCGGCCGCGCGGGCAGCGAGATCGCGGTCCTTCAGCGCGGCGAGAATGAGCCGAAGGGTCGAGACCTTGCGGCTCTCCTTCGCCTTCATCGCCGCCTTGAGTTCGTCGGTCAGACGCTCTCTCAACATCTCGTGCGTGGGGTATGGGGTTTGACGAAAGCGCAAGCATAGACCGAAAGCACCTCGCTGGCAAACGCAAAAGCTTTTACAACTCATTGATAAATAACAATATTTTCTTTCCTGCCGGGGTTGACGCCGGAACGGGTTTTGCTTATCTTCCGCGCCAACCGCACGGACCGCGCCGGTCCGCGCGCCCGACGCGCGGAGGAACCCCGACCTCTGAGGGGCCCATTGACATCGACGACCGACGCCCGGCCCGAACCTTCGGCCACGGCGGCGCTCGTTCTTGCCGACGGCACGGCGTTCCTCGGTCGCGGGGTCGGCGTTCGCGGCCGGCGCGTCGGCGAGGTCTGCTTCAACACCGCGATCACCGGCTATCAGGAGATCCTCACCGACCCGTCCTACGCCGGACAGATCATCGCCTTTACTTTCCCCCACATCGGCAACGTCGGGACCAATGCGGAGGACGTCGAGGCGACGACGCCGGCGGCGCGTGGGCTGGTGCTGCGCGCCGACATCACCGAGCCTTCGAATTTCCGCGCGACCCGCCCCCTCGACGACTGGCTCAAGGCCCATGATCTGGTCGGCATCGCCGGGGTCGACACCCGTCGCCTCACCCGTCACCTGCGCGATCACGGCGCGCAGGCGGCGGCGCTGGTCAACGGCGCGCCCGGTGATCTCGACGTCGCCGCGCTGCGCGCCGAGGCGGCGGCCTGGCCCGGCCTCGTCGGCATGGACCTCGCCAAGGAGGTGACCTGCCGCCAGAGTTATGCCTGGGACGAGACCGGCTGGGCGCTCGGAACGGGCTTCGGCGTGCAGAAGGATCCGCGCTTCCACGTCGTCGCCGTCGACTACGGCGCCAAACGCAATATCCTGCGCTGTCTGGCGGGCGCCGGCTGCCGCGTCACCGTGCTGCCGGCGACGGCGACCGCGGCCGAGGTGCTGGCGTGCGCGCCCGACGGGGTGTTCCTGTCGAACGGACCCGGCGATCCGGCGGCGACCGGCGCCTACGCGGTGCCGATGATCGGCGGAATACTCGACGCCGGAACGCCGCTCTTCGGCATCTGTCTCGGACACCAGATGCTGGCGCTGGCGCTGGGCGGGCGCACGGAAAAGATGACGTTCGGCCATCGCGGCGCCAACCACCCGGTCAAGGACCTTGCGACCGGCAGGGTCGAGATCACCAGCCAGAACCACGGCTTCGTCGTTACCGCCGACAGCCTGCCGGCGGGCGTCATCGCCAGCCATGTCTCGCTGTTCGACGGAACCCTCGAAGGGCTTACGGTCGAGGGCCGGCCGGTTTTTTCGGCGCAATACCACCCCGAGGCCTCCCCCGGCCCCGAGGACAGCCACTACCTGTTCGAAAGGTTCGTGGGGATGATGGAACGACATGCCCCGGCACACTGACATCGCCTCGATCCCGGTCATCGGCGTTGGATGCTATCGGCTCCCTCCCCTCTTGTGGGGGAGGGGCGGGGTGGGGGGTATACTTGCGCCATGCCATCGGAAATTGCGCGTCATATGCGAAAGAACCCGACCCACGCAGAGCGTCGTCTTTGGGAACGCTTGCGCAGTCGCCAACTCGCAGGCTGCCAGTTTCGTCGCCAAGCTCCGATCGGCCGGTATGTCGTTGATTTCGTCTGCTTTGCCCGAAGGCTTGTCGTCGAAGTCGATGGCGGACAGCACGCCGTGGACGCGACGGCCGATGCGAAACGGCCGAAGTGGCTGGACGGCGAAGGTTTCGAGGTTCTGCGCTTTTGGAATAACGACGTGCTCGGCAACACCGATGGCGTGGTGGAGGCCATTCACAACGCGCTCTGCGAACAGCAAGGCCGGAGCGAGTAGACGGTTCGGCAAAACGCCGGGTTGCGGGTTCGTCACCCCCTCCCAACCCTCCCCCATCGAGGGGGAGGGCGTGGTAATTCGGCCTCCGTGCCATTTCTCTACGTCTCTGTGCCTTGGCGGTTCAATTAAATCGCCGGGAAACGTCGATGCCTAGGCGCGACGATATATCCTCGATCCTGATCATCGGCGCCGGACCGATCGTCATCGGCCAGGCGTGCGAGTTCGACTATTCGGGCACGCAGGCGTGCAAGACGCTCAAGGCCGAGGGCTACCGCGTCGTTCTGGTCAACTCGAATCCGGCGACGATCATGACCGACCCGGACCTCGCCGACGCCACCTACATCGAACCGATCACTCCCGAGATGGTCGCCAAGGTGATCGAGCGCGAGCGTCCCGACGCGCTGCTGCCCACCATGGGGGGGCAGACCGCGCTCAACACGGCCTGCGAACTGTCGCGCGCCGGCGTGCTCGACGCGTTCGGCGTCGAGATGATCGGCGCCGGCCCAGAGGTCATCGACAAGGCCGAGGACCGCGAGCTGTTCCGCGAGGCGATGACGCGCATCGGTCTCGATTGTCCACGCAGCCGGCTGGTCCACGACATGGCCGGTGCGCACGCCGCGCTCGAACTCGTCGGTCTGCCGGCGATCATCCGGCCGAGCTTTACGCTCGGCGGCACCGGCGCCGGCATCGCTTACAACCGCGCCGAGTTCGAGGCCACGGTTGCCAACGGGCTCGATTCCTCGCCGATGCACGAGGTGCTGATCGAGGAATCGGTGCTGGGATGGAAAGAGTACGAGATGGAGGTGGTGCGCGACCGTGCCGACAATTGCATCATCGTTTGCTCGATCGAAAACGTCGATTCGATGGGCATTCATACCGGCGACAGCATAACCGTGGCGCCGGCGCTGACCCTGACCGACAAGGAATACCAGATCATGCGCAACGCCTCGATCGCGGTGCTGCGCGAGATCGGCGTCGATACC
>JBHHZM010000142.1:0-7542 GCA_046758065.1 Alphaproteobacteria bacterium
CATACTTCGGTGAGTCGGGTCACCTGTGCCAAACCCCAACGGACATATAGTCTAGCCCCCTCCCACGATTACGAAGCTCAGCGCCGGCACGTAGGTGACCAGCAGCACCACCGCCAGCAGCACCAACAGGAACGGCAGGGCGCTGCGCGCGACCTCGACCAGCGGCCGCTCGAAGCGATAGGCGGCGAGGAACAGATTCATGCCCACCGGCGGCGTCAGGTAGCCGAGCTCGAGGTTGACCAGGAAGATGATGCCCAGATGCAGCGGGTGGATGCCGAACGCCTGGCCCATGGGCAGGATCAGCGGCACCACGACGACGATCGCCGAGAAGATGTCCATCAGGCAGCCGACGACCAGCAGGAACAGATTGAGCATGAGCAGGAACAGCAGTCGCGAGTCAATATGCGCTGTGACCCAGGCGGTTGCCTTCATGGGGATCTGCGCGTCGACCAGATAGTTGGTCATCCCCATGGCGACGGCGAGGATGACGAAGACGCCGCCGATGAGCGTTGCGCTTGTCATGAGAATGCGCGGCAGGTCCCGCGTGAGGTGAAGGTCGCGGTGAATGAGGACTTCGACCACGAGCGCGTAGAGGACGGTGATCGCCGCGGCCTCGATCAGCGTCGCAAAACCGCCGAAGATGCTGAACAACACCACGCCGGGCAGCAGGATCTCCCACTTCGCCTGCCACAGCGCCGCCGCTGCCTCGCGCGCGTCGAACGGCGGTCGTGGCGCCCCCGCCCGGATTGCCGTGTAGATCCCGAAACCGGCGACGGCGACGACCATCAACAGCCCCGGCACGACACCGGCCTTGAACAGATCGGGGATCGGCACATGCGCCACCACGCCGAAGAGAATGATCGCCAGGCTGGGCGGAAACAGCAGCCCGATCGAACCGGTCGCAGTGAGCAGGCCGAGCGAGAACCGCTCGGGATAGCCGTTGGCCAACAGCACGGGCAGAAGCAGCCCGCCGAGCGCAAGGATAGTGACCCCCGACGCGCCGGTGAAGGTCGTGAAGAACGCGCAGACAACGGCGGCGGCGATCGCCAGGCCTCCCGGCAGCCAGCCGAACAGGGCGCGGAACAGCCGCACCAGCCGCCGGCTCGCGCCGCCTTCGGCGAGCAGATAGCCGGTCAGCGTGAACAACGGGATCGTCGGGATCGTCGGCGAGACGATGATGCGGTAAGCCTCGACTGGGATGGCCGCCGCCGGCACGCCTTCGGCGAAGAACAGCACCAGCGCGGCGCCGCCGAGGACGACGAAAATCGGCGCGCCGAGAAACGCCGCGACGACGAGTCCGACGAGGGCCGGCAGAACGATCTCACCGGCGTAGGGCTCGAGGAGAAACCCGATGGCCGCCGCTGCGGGGATGCCGAGACAGACGCAGGCGCGGTCCGTCCAGGTTCCGGCCCGGGTGACAAAGCGGACCGTGACCACGGCGAAGGAGACCGGCAGGATCGTCTCGACGGCCCAGAGCGGCAGCCAGCCGCCGATGCGCACCGGCGAGTAGAACTCGGCCTGAACGAAACTGAGGCTTGCCCAGAACAGACTGGCGGCGACGGCGGTCGAGATCGCGGCCGCGACGATGTCGGTCAGCCTGTCGACCAGCGGCGGGAGGCTCATCATGCCGGTCGATAGGCTGAGGTGCCGCCCCTCGCGAGCGGCCACCATGGCACCGAGAAAACCAACCCACAGCGTCAGGTGCTGGACGTATCCCGACGAGCCGGGGATGCCGGTGTTCCACAGCGTGCGCAAGACCATTTCGAGCACCGGGAACACGCCCATGGCGAGCAGGGCGACTGCCATCAGGACGTTCTCGCCTTGTCGTCCCAAGGCCATGACCCCGGGGATGCCGGCCCGCGCGGTCATCTCAGTCGGCCGCCAGAGAGGCCCGGTAGGCGTCGCGGAGGCGCTCGACCTCGGCGACCATCTCGGCCGGAACCACCACGCCCACCAGGCTCGCATAGCCGGCCCGGGCGCCCCGTTCCCACGCCGCCACCGCGTCTGTGGGCACCTGATGCACCACCAGGCCATGCTTCTTCATCACCTCGACCGCTTCGTCTCCGAGCTTCGGCACTGCCTGCTTCAGCCGCGCGCCGGCGTGGCGCGCCGCGCGCAAGAGATCGGGCTTCGCCTCGTCGGGAATTCCCCGCCAAGTCCGGGTCGAGACCACGATTGCCCCGATCAGCGGCGCCCATTTCAGGTCCGTCATGTGCTTCGCCAGACCGAACCACTGAAAGGACAGGGCGGCGATGGGCGTCGTCGTAAAGGCATTGATCAGACCCGATTGCAGGGCCGTGTGGATATCGGTCGCCGCCAGGGGCACGGGCCGGAACCCCGCCTTCTGCCAGCCTTCGAGCGTCGCGGTGTCGCCCGACCAGGTGAACAGCTTCAGGGGCTTCAAGTCGTCGGGATAGACCACCGGCCGCTGCGCGAAGACGCGCACCCAGCCGACGTCGCCCCAGGTCACCAGCTTGAAGCCGTTGGCTTCCAGGATGGCCTCGAGCCGCGGCCCGAGACGCTGCCTGACGTAGTCGAGCTCGGCGTCGGAGCGGAACATCATCGGCATCTGCAGGGCCTGGATCTCGGGCGCGATCATGGCTAGGCCGACGCCCGACAGAGCGGCGACGTGGAGCTGCCCGATCCGCATCTTCCTGATCATGTCGGCCTCGTCGCCGGCGACGCCGCCGGGGTAGACGCGGACACCGATGTCCGCGCCGGGCGCCGCCTTCCAGGCCTCGGCCATGTCACGGATGATCTCGTGCCAAATCGAGCCTTCGGGCGCCAGCGTCCCGAGCTTGATGGTCCGGGCCGAGGCCGCGATGCTCGCGCCGTGGACGAGCAGCGCCGCGATCAGCGCCACGATGGTGCGTTTCATATCACGCCCTCCTCGTCGCTCGCCTCGACGAAGAGGTCGGGAATCCGCGATTCCAACCAGCGGGCCCGCTGTTGGGCGATGGTGTTGACCAGCCGAAGCTCGGGCCTGCGGTCGGGATCGATGGCGAGCGCGGCGCCGATCAGGTCGCGAAATTCCGCCAGGTCCTGTTGCTTGATCGCCACGGCCTCGGCGAGCGCCAGGTGAACGGAGGCGCGGGCGCCGCCCGACAGCTCGAGGGCGCGGGCGTAATGCTCGCGCGCGCGGTCGGCGCTGCCGCCCGGGCGCCCGCCTTCGTATGCAATGAAGAACTCGTGGGCGGCGCCGCTCTCGTAGGTCTCGTCGAGCTCGATTACCCGTCCGACCATCGCCGCGGCCAGGGGCAGTTCGGCGAGCAGGTCGAGATCGTTCTTGGCAGCGCTGAGTGCTCCCGCCCAGGCGATGCCGCCCCAGTAGAGGAAGGGAACGTCGGCCACGTCCGTGGCGGCTAGGGCGGCGGCGGCATCCTGGCGCAGCGCCGCGGCGAACCCGGGGTGCGCGACGGCCAGGCCGCGCAGCGCGTAGTCGCGCCCGCGCAGGTAGTGCTTGCGCGCCCTGTCGCGTCGCGTGCGCGCGCGCTCAAGATCGGCCGCGTCGAGCCGATCCGCCTCTTCTTGAAGCAGGTAGGCATAGGCGGTAAATCCCCGCGCCGCCGACAGCAGCAGCGCTTCGTGCCCGGGCGAGACCTCGAGCAGACTCTCGTAAGTCTTGAGGCCGAAGGGCATGGCCTCGCGGATCAGTTCGGGGTCGTCGTCCGAGGCGTAGGCGTCTCCGCCCCCCGAGATCGCGTTGCCGACGATGTCGACCGCCGTCCGCTTGACCGAGCAGGCGGCAAGCGCACCGACCAGAAGCAGCAGGACCGGAAGCTTTCCCATCGTCTTCCTCCGCCCTTGAAGCCGAGCCGTCCGGCGAGCGCGGCGACGCGTTCCGCCGGAGGTCTCCACTAGAACGGGAAAGGCAGGAAATTCAAAAACTCTGTGCTACCGAGTGGCTACGGAAGGCCCCTACCGGGATGAACACCGCCAGCCACAGGTGCATGAAAAACAACAAGATTTTCGTATACGCGCGTTGCATCACAGTCAGCGCGAAATCGCGTCGCGTGATGCCCTGTGGCGCTCAAACAATCAAAGGTGACGCGAAGGTCGCCTATTTATGCTCGCAAATCATTGAAAACATTTGGAGGCCCGGGCCGGAATCGAACCGACGTAGACGGATTTGCAGTCCGCTGCTTAGCCACTCAGCCACCGGGCCGGCGCATGTCCGGGGTATATAGGAGGGCGGCGGCAAGGCGGTCAAGCGATCCGTATCGGAGCCGGGTTCGGTTGGTCGGTGTCGATTGCCGCCGGTTGTCCGTCGTACCGTGTGGCGCCCGTCTCCGCCGTTGTCTTCGCAGCCGCGCCCAAGTATAAGACGCCTCGCGGCCGCCCGCGCGCGGCGCGCATGTCGTTTGCCGCCCTCGTTTCCAATCATCCGACGGTGCCGAGCATGACCGACTTCGCCGCCATCCGCCACAACATGGTCGAGAGCCAGATCCGCACCAACAAGGTGACCGACGCCCGCGTGCTCGCGGCACTCGAGGCGGTGCCGCGCGAACTGTTCGTGCCCAAGCGTCTCCAGGGCGTCGCCTATGTCGACGAGGACCTCGCGATCGCTCCGGGGCGCTATCTGATGGAGCCGATGGTGCTGGCGCGACTGCTGCAGGCGGCGGAAATCGAGTCCGACGACGTCGTCCTCGACATCGGCTGCGCCACGGGCTACGCGGCGGCGGTGCTCGCCCGCCTCGCCGCCACCGTGGTCGCCGTCGAAAGCGACCCGACGCTCGCCGAGGACGCCACGGCGCGGCTCGCCGAGCTCGATGTCGATAATGTGGCGGTGGTCGAGGGTCCGCTCGAACAGGGCTACGCCACGCAAGGGCCCTACGACGCGATCGTGCTGGAAGGCGGGGTCGACGCCGTGCCGGAGACGATCACCGGGCAGCTCGCTGAGGGCGGCCGGCTCGTCGCCGTGGTCACCGGCGGCTCACGCGTCGGCAAGGCGACGCTGATGCTGCGCGTGCACGGCGCGTTGTCGCGGCGGGTCCTGTTCGACGCCGCGACGCCGCTCCTGCCGGGCTTCAGGATCGAGCCGGGCTTCGTGTTTTAACTCTGGCAGGGCGCTGAGAAATGCCGATACCGGTCCGTTTTCCCTGCTTCGGCAGGCTCAGAATGAGGGCACCCAGGCGAGTTTTTCAACAGTCTGCTGGGGATTTTGTGCGAAGACTAGCGTTTGTCTTTGATTAACCATGTTGTGCTGGCATATGTTCATCTTGTGTCCTAGTGTAGCGCGGATCTGGCCGTCTGAGGTGTGGGGATGAGCGAGGAGAATCCGCAGAAAGAGCCCTCGATGGAGGAGATTCTCGCCTCCATCCGCCGCATCATCTCCGAGGAGGGGGAACCGGAAGAGGGCGCGGAGGAAAAGATGGCCGAGACGGCGGATGAGCCAACCGGGAACCAAGAGGAAGAGGTCGGTCCGGCCGACGGCACGGCGCCCGACGAGGCCGCCGAAAGCGGACCGGGGGAAGACGTGCTCGAGCTTACCCAGATGGTTCAGGAGGACGGTTCGACCGTCGATTTGAGCGCGCCAGCGGCGGAACCCGAACCGGCGGCGGAACCCGAGCCGGAACCCGAACCGGCGGCGGAACCCGAGCCGGAACCGGAACCCGAGCCGGAACCAGAGCCTGAGCCCGAGCCGGAACCCGAGCCTGATTCGGAACTTGTGCTCGCCGCCGACGAAGCGCCGCCGCCGTCGGAGCCGCTGATGTCGGACGATACCGCCGCCGCCTCGATCAAGGCGTTCGCCGAACTTGCACGCGCTACCGAACCGCCCGCGCCCGCGGCTTCGGAACTGCGGTTTGGCGATTCGGGCCGCACGGTCGAGGACTTGGTGATGGAGCTCATCCGGCCGATGCTCAGAGACTGGCTCGACAACAACCTGCCGGCGATGGTCGAGCGCCTGGTGCAGAAGGAAATTCGCCATCTCGTGCGCCGTTCCGAACCCGACTGAGCCATCCGCCGACCGCCCTCCGCATTCGTCGCCCCACCCACGTTCGTCCGAGGAAACAGGTTCAGCGATGCTGGACAAGACGTATCGCCATCACGAGACCGAGGCGCGGCAATACGCCGCCTGGGAACGGGCCGGCGCTTTCGCCTGCGGCCGGCGACCGGACGCACGGCCCTACACCATCGTCATCCCGCCGCCCAACGTCACCGGCAGCCTGCACATGGGCCATGCGCTCAACAACACGCTGCAGGACATTCTGGTCCGCTGGCGACGCATGCAGGGGCGCGACGTGCTGTGGCAGCCGGGCACCGACCACGCCGGCATCGCCACCCAGATGGTGGTCGAACGCCAGCTCGCCGACGAAGGGTTGACCCGGCACGACCTCGGTCGCGAGGACTTCGTCGCGCGGGTGTGGAAGTGGAAAACCGAATCGGGCGGCGCGATTACCGAGCAGCTCCGTCGCCTCGGCGCCTCGGCCGACTGGTCGCGCGAGCGCTTCACCATGGACGAAGGGTTGTCGGCGGCGGTGCGCAAGGTCTTCGTCGATCTCTACAAGCAGGGCCTGATCTATCGCGACCAGCGCCTGGTCAACTGGGACTGCAAGCTGCACACCGCGATCTCCGACCTCGAGGTCGAGCAGCGCGAGGTCAAGGGCAAGCTGTGGTACTTCGACTACCCGCTCGAAGACGCCGACGGCGCCCGCATCACGGTGGCGACGACCCGGCCCGAGACGATGCTCGGCGACACCGCGGTCGCCGTCCACCCCGACGACGGGCGCTACCAAGGACTCGTCGGGAAATACTGCATCCAGCCTTCGACCGGACGGCGCCTCGTCATCGTCGCCGACGATTACGCCGATCCCCAACAGGGCTCGGGCGCGGTCAAGATGACGCCGGCGCACGACTTCAACGACTTCGAGGTCGGGCGTCGTCACGACCTCGAAATGATCAACATCTTCGACCGCGATGCGCGCCTCAACGACAACGCGCCGGAGCGCTATCGCGGCCTCGACCGTTACGAAGCGCGGAAGAAGATCGTCGCCGAGATGGCGGAGAAGGGGCTCCTCGTCAAGGTCGAGGACCAAGTGCACACGGTGCCCTACGGCGACCGCTCGGGCGTCGCCGTCGAGCCCTGGCTGACCGACCAGTGGTTCGTCGACGCCAAGACGCTGGCCGGTCCGGCGATCGAAGCGGTCGAACGGGGGCGCACGCGCTTCGTGCCGCGGCAGTGGGAGAACACCTACTTCGAGTGGATGCGCAACATCCAACCCTGGTGCATTTCGCGCCAGCTCTGGTGGGGCCACCGGATCCCGGCTTGGTACGGTCCCGACGGCCGCATTTTCGTCGAGCATACCGAAGAGGAGGCGCGAGCGGCGGCCGAGGCGCACTACGGCCGCGGCGTCGAACTCACCCGCGAGACCGACGTGCTCGACACCTGGTTTTCCTCGGCGTTGTGGCCGTTCTCGACGCTCGGCTGGCCCGAAGAGACCCCCGAGCTCGCGCGCTACTATCCGACCGACGTGCTGGTCACCGGCTTCGACATCATCTTCTTCTGGGTCGCGCGCATGATGATGATGGGGCTGCGCTTCA
>JBHHZM010000143.1:0-7497 GCA_046758065.1 Alphaproteobacteria bacterium
TGGTGTCCCCTACGGGAATCGAACCCGTGTCTCCACCTTGAAAGAGTGGTGTCCTGGACCTCTAGACGAAGGGGACGGAGCCGGCAGAGACTTAGAGGCGTCGCGGCGCAAAATCAAGCGGTTTCGCCGCCGCGCCGGGCGTGGCGGCGGCGTGTTGCTCACCGTCATCACAGGCGCGCCGGGGCGACGTCCTCGATCAGGAGCTGGACCCGCTCGCGCCCGCGCCAGTTGTCGGTGCGCAGATGCCCGGCGACGTGCAGCGCCGCGCCCGAGGCGGTGAGCAACGCTTCGCCGACCGGCGTTTCGAGGCTGCGAAAGGCGATCCCGCTGAGCCGCCCGCCGCCCTCGCCCGCGAATACGCAGCGCACGTGATTCTTGCCGACCACGTCGGCGCGCACCACCCGGCTGCCGGCGACGGCGAAACGCGGCTCGGCGTTGCCCACCCCGAACGGTCCGACCCGTTCGAGCGTGCTTACCAGCTCGGGCGTCGCCGCGCTCACGGCGATGGCGCCGTCGACGCCGAGGCTGCGCACCGCCGCTTGTGCCTCGACCGCGGGCGCCAGCCGCTCGGCAAGAAAATCGCACAGGCTTTGGGTCTTTGACGCGGCGACGGTAAGACCCGCTGCCGCCGGATGGCCGCCGCCGTTGATCAGGAGCCCGGCCTGACGGGCGGCGATCACCGCCGCGCCGACGTCGACGCCGGGGATGGTGCGCGCCGAACCCCTCCCGACGCCGTCGGCGAGCGCAATAACGAAGGCCGGCCGGTGGAAATGCTGGACAAGCCGGCTGGCGACGATGCCGACGACACCCGGATGCCAGCCCTCGCCGGTGGCGAAGATGATCGCCCGCGGCGTTTCGCTCTCGACCCGGGCGCGGGCCGCCCTCTCGACTTCGGCCTCGATCGCGCGCCTCTCGGTGTTGAGTTCGTCGAGCCGCCGGGCGAGCGCGACGGCCTCGTCGGCATCATCGGTGGTAAGCAGGCGCGCGCCGAGATCGGCCTTGCCCACACGTCCGCCGGCGTTGACCCGCGGTCCGAGGATATAGGCCGCGTGATAGGCACCCGGCCGCTCGCTTATCCCGGCGACGTCGGCGAGCGCGTTCAACCCGACGTTGCCGCGCAACGCCATCACCTTGAGTCCCTGGGCCACCAGCGCCCGGTTGAGGCCGGTAAGCGGCACCATGTCGCAGACCGTGCCGAGCGCCACCAGGTCGAGCCAGCGCCTCAGATCGGGCTCGGGCCGGTCGGCGAACCAGCCCGCCGCACGCAGCGCCCGGTTGAGACCGACCACCACGAGGAAGCCGACGCCCACGGCGGCGAGCATGCCGCAACCCGAGTCGTCGTCGATCCGGTTGGGATCGACCACCGCCAGCGCCCGGGGCAATTGCGGCTCGGCGACGTGATGATCGACGACGATGACGTCGAGCCCGGCGCGGGCCGCCTGTTCGAGCGGATCATAAGCGCTCACGCCGCAATCGACGGTAACCACCAGCCCGGCGCCCTCGGCCTTGAGCCGCAGCAGCGCCGGGGCGTTGGGTCCGTAACCTTCCGACAAACGGTCGGGCACATAGATGCGCGCCGTCGCACCGATGGAATTCAGGTAATGCTTTAATAGCGCCGCCGAAGTTGCCCCATCAACGTCATAATCTCCGAATATGACGATTGTTTCTCCGGACTGCACGGCGCGCGCCAGACGCGCCACCGCCGCGTCCATGCCGACAAGGCGCGACGGATCCGGCAATGCGTTTCGCAGGCTGGGGTTGAGGAAGTCTTCCGCATTCTCGGCTGCGACGCCCCGGGCGGCCAGCACCCGGCCGACGATCTCGGGCAGATCGAGACGCTGGGCGAGCGCGAGGCCGGCGCGGGCGTCGCCGAGCCGTGGCCGCCAGCGCCGTCCACTGACCGAGCGTTCGACGCCGAGCACGGCGTCCATCAGGCGGGCCAGCGGGCGGCGCCCTTGAGCATCGGCTTGCGGTTCAAGTTATGAGCGGCGTCGATAACGCGCACGGTGCCGGTTTTCGAACGCATGACGAGCGACTGGGTGCTGATGCCGTCCGCCCGGCGGTGGACTCCCTTGAGCATCCAGCCGCCGGTCACCCCGGTGGCGGCGAACATGATGTCGCCGTGCGCGAGCTCTCCGAGGGTGAGCTTGCGGTCGAGATCCTCGAGACCCATGCGTTTCGCCCGTTCGCGCTCTTCGCCGCTGCGATAAGCGAGCCGTCCCATCATCTGGCCGCCGACGCACTGGAGCGCCGCCGCCGCGAGCACGCCCTCGGGCGCGCCGCCGATCCCCATGTAGATGTCGATCCCGGTTTCGGGCCGCGTCGTGGCGATGACCCCGGCGACGTCGCCGTCCTGTATCAGGCGAATGCGCGCGCCGGCTTCGCGCACCTTGGCGATCAGCTCCTCGTGACGCGGTCGCTTGAGAATCATCACCACGAGGTCCGCGACCTCGCGGCCGCGGGCGCGGGCGAGGTTGGCGAGATTCTTGGCCGGCGTCTCGTCGAGATCGACCACGTCCTCAGGCAGATCGCAGCCGACGGCGATCTTGTCCATATAGGTGTCGGGCGCGTGCAGGAAGCCGCCGTCCTCGGCCATCGCCAGCACGGTCAGCGCGTTGGTTCCGCCGGTGGCGCAGATCGTCGTGCCCTCGAGCGGATCGAGCGCGATGTCGACCCGGGGCCCGCGTCCGGTTCCCACCTTTTCGCCGATGTACAGCATCGGCGCCTCGTCGCGCTCGCCCTCACCGATGACGACGGTGCCTTCGATGTCGAGCCCGTTGAGCGCCTGGCGCATCGCATCGACCGCGGCCTGGTCGGCGGCGTGTTCGTCGCCGCGTCCCATCCACATCGCGCTGGATATCGCCGCCGCCTCGGTGACGCGCACCGCCTCGAGCGCCAGGTTCCTGTCGAGACTGCACCCTTCGGCCATGCTGATTTCCTCCCCCTGCAACACCTCTCCTCTACAGCTCTTCTATTCTTATCATACGCGGCGGCTCAAGCACCGTATCGAGGTCATCGATCGCGGCGAGCGCGCGCAACATCGCCGCCTCCTCGGTCTCGTGCGTGGTGAGCACCACCGGCACCACGTCGCCGGGATTGCGGGCGCGCTGGATCAACGCTTCGACCGAAACCTGCTCGTCGCGCAGCGCCGCCGTGACGTCGGCCATCACGCCGGGTCGGTCGACGACCATCAGGCGGATGTAGTATGCGCCACGGTGCCGGGCCATGGGCGCCCCCGGGATTGCCGCGAGATCGCGGACGGGAATGCCGAACACCGGCAGGCATTGTCCGCGGGCGATATCGACGAGATCGGCGACCACCGCCGAAGCGGTCGGGCCCGCGCCGGCGCCGCGGCCACCGAACATCGTGCGGTCGACGAAATCGCCTTCGACGACGACCGCGTTGAACGCGCCCTCGACATGGGCGATGGGCGTCGCACTCGACACCATGCAGGGATGCACCCGCTGCTCGATGCCCCGCTCGGTGCGGGCGGCGATGCCGAGCAGCTTGATGTGGTAGCCGAGCTCGAGGGCGAAGCCGATGTCGAGCGCGCCAACCTCGCGGATGCCTTCGACCTGCACCGAATCGAAGTCGACCGGGCGGCCGAAAGCGAGGCTCGCCAGAAGGGCCAGCTTGTGAGCGGTATCGATGCCGTCGATATCGAAACTCGGATCGGCCTCGGCGTAGCCGAGCCGCTGCGCCTCGTCGAGCACCTCGGCGAACTCGCGTCCGCTGTCGCGCATGGCGGTCAGGATGTAGTTGCAGGTGCCGTTCAGAATGCCGTAGACGCGCTCCACGTCGTTGCCGGCGAGCCCCTCGCGCAGCGCCTTGACGATCGGAATGCCGCCCGCCACCGCGGCTTCGTAGCCGACGGCCACGCCCGCTTTTTCTGCGGCGCGCGCCAGTTCATCGCCATGGTGGGCAAGCATCGCCTTGTTGGCGGTGACGAACGGTTTTCCGTTGGCGATCGCCGCCCGGCACAGAGCGAGCGCGACGCCGTCGGCGCCGCCGACGAGCTCGACGACGACATCGATTCCCGGATCGGCGGCGAGCGCGCAAACGTCATCGTGCCAGCGCGCGGCGCCCATGTCGATGCCCCGGTCGCGACTGCGGTCGCGGGCAGAGACGGCGGCGAGTTCGAGGCGGCGACCGCAACGTCGGGTGAGCAGATCGGCGTGTTCGGTAAGCAGCCTGACCGTGCCGACACCCGCGGTTCCCAGCCCGGCAATGCCGATCCGCAGCGGTGCGCTCACGCCTGTCCCTCTCGCACGGTTCGCCGCACGGGCGACGGGCGTGCGCCTGCGCGGACCCGCATCGGCTCAGAAATCGAGGTAGACTTCCGCCCGGCGATTGCCTTCTTCGCCCGACGGCATCCATTCGTAGTAGACCGGGTCGTTATCGGACACGGCGGTGACGAACATCGCGTCCGGTTCGACCCCGAGTCGGATCAACGCCTTCGCCACGGCTTGCGCCCGATCGAAAGAGATCGAGAAATTGATCCATTTATGGCGCTCGATCGACACCTCCTTGGTGCGGCTCGAGGCGTGGCCGACAACCCGAACGGTGCCGCCGCGCGTCTTGTGCAGCTTGGCGACCTTGCGCAACGCATTGCGGGCGTCGTCGCTCAGTTTCGACGAACCGCGCGCGAAGACGATGACCGCCGCCCTGAGCGAGCGACCCGGAGCGCCGCCGAGCCGGGTGCCGTGAACCGGAGCCGTTGAAGCATCGGTAACCGGCAGGACTGCGCGCGCGTCGGCCACGGCTGCGACCGAAGAAGTCGTCCGGGACGGCGCCGTGATCGTTCCCGGCGGGTTCGCCCCGGATGCCGGAGCCACGGCCTTCGGCCCCGACGCGGTGAACATCTCGTTGAACAGCGCCCCGACATTGACGTTGGACGTCACGGGCGGAGCGGCGGCCACACGCGCAGGCTGGACGGCCGGCGCGGGCTGAACGACGACGGGTTGGGGAGGCGGTGCGGGCGCAGCCTGAACGACGGCCGGTTGGGGCTGCGGGGCGGGTGCGGGTTCCAACGCCGGAAGCGGCACCTTGGCCGCGGTCACCGGCGCATTGGCCACCGGGGGCGACACCGCAGCGATCGGCGCCGGTTGCAGCAACGTCTCGGGCTCTTCGCTCGAAGGTCCCAGCGCCTCGTCGGTGTAGCGCGCGTGTTCGCGATCGGCGACGAGACCCTCGGTGACGGTCTCCAGTTCCGAAAGCTTGACTTCGTGCGAAGGCGGCTCGGGCGCTGCGGCGAGGTTGGGGAAAGGCTCGTCGGCGCCGGGCACCTCCTCGGCGTTCGCCGCCGTCTCCGGCTTCGCCTCCTCGTCGAAGGCGCCGACCGCGCTGTTGTACCACTCGACGGGGTTGGCATAGTCCGGCACTTGCGAACAGCCCGATATCGACGTGACAACGAGAAATAGCGCCGCGCCATAGGCCGCGCGCGATTCCCGGCAAAAGCGCGGGGCTTGCGGGTCCGATCGTTGCATAACGTCTGTTCGTCCCACCTTTCGCACGGAGAAGTCCACCCGCGCGAGTAACCGATTGATAGTCAAGGCGTGGTTAAGAATTTTGACCTTGCGCCGAAACAGATTACCTGATTTACCGCCGCCTATAAAGGACGGAAGCGCATCGGTGACACCGGACCACGGCATAGCTGTGAGGCAAGGAAATGAGCGGAGAGAAAATGCGCGAGCCCGACGATCCGGGCCAAGCGAGCACCGCGGACGGCATGGCCGAGATTGCCGCCCGCAGCCAACGAATCGTCAGCGAGTTCCTTACCAGACAGGCAGATGGCAGTGGCCTCGGCCTGGCCGATCCGCTGAACATCGGCAGCGCCTTTCTCGAAATGACCGCCCGGATGATGGCGGATCCCGCCAAGCTCATGCAGGCGCAGATGAATCTGTGGAACGATTACATGACGCTGTGGCAGCGCACCGCCCAGCGCATGCTCGGCGAGCAAACCGAGCCGGTGATCGCGCCCGAGCCCGGAGATCGCCGGTTCAAGGATCCCGAGTGGGATGAGAACCACCTCTTCGACTTCATCAAGCAATCGTACCTCCTGACCGCGCGCTGCCTGCAGTCGACGGTGCGCGATGTCGAAGGGCTCGACGACAAGACCTCCAAGAAGATCGATTTCTATACGCGCCAGTTCGTCGACGCCATGGCGCCCAGCAATTTCGTCATGACGAACCCGCAAGTGCTGCGCGCCACCATCGAAAGCAATGGCGAAAACCTGGTGCGCGGTCTCAACAACCTGCTCGACGACCTCGACCGGGGCAAGGGCCGGCTGTCGATCAAGATGACCGACTATCAGGCGTTCGAGTTGGGCAAGAACATCGCCCTTTCGCCGGGCAAGGTGATTTACCAGAACGATCTGATGCAGTTAATTCAGTATGCGCCGGCGACCAAACGGGTCTACAAGCGGCCGCTGCTCGTCATCCCGCCGTGGATCAACAAGTACTATATCCTCGATTTGCAGCCGAAAAACTCGTTCATCAAGTGGGCGGTCGAGCGCGGCTATACCGTGTTCGTCGTTTCCTGGATCAATCCGGACGAGAAGCTGTCGGAGAAATCGTTCGACGATTACCTGCTCGAAGGACCGCTCGCCGCGCTCGACGCCATCGAGAAGGCGACCGGCGTAAACGAAGCAACCGTGATCGGCTACTGCCTCGGCGGCACGCTTCTCGCCTGCCTGCTCGCCTACATGGCGGCGAAGGGCGACGACCGCATCAAGGCGGCGACCTTTTTCGCCTCGATGGTCGACTTCAGCGAAGCGGGCGAGCTTTCCGTATTCATCGACGAGGAGCAGATCACCTCGCTCGAGGAGCGCATGCAGGAGAAAGGCTACCTCGAGGGCTCGGCGATGGCGACGACCTTCAACATGTTGCGCGCCAACGATCTGATCTGGTCGTTCGTCGTCAACAACTATCTGCTGGGCAAGGATCCCTTCCCCTTCGACCTCTTGTACTGGAACTCGGATTCGACGCGCATGCCGGCCAAGATGCACAGCTTCTACCTGCGCAAGATGTACCAGGAAAACAAGCTCGTGGAGCCGGGCGGCATCAGCCTCGCCGGCGTGCCGATCGAACTTGCGAAGATCGAGACGCCCGCCTACATCCTAGCGACCCGCGAGGACCATATCGCACCGTGGAAATCGACCTACGCGGCGACGCAGATCTACGCCGGAGCGGTGCGTTTCGTGCTCGCGGCCTCCGGACATATCGCCGGAGTCATCAATCCGCCGGCGGCGAAGAAGTACTCGCACTGGATCAACCCGGATATTTCCGACACGCCGGACACCTGGTTCGACGCCGCCGAGGAGCACCCCGGCTCGTGGTGGCCCGACTGGCACAAGTGGAACGCCCGTCGTTCGGGTCCCAAGGTCGCGGCGCGAGAACCCGGGGACGGCAAGCTCAAGCCGATCGAGGACGCCCCGGGATCCTACGTCAAGGTCACGGCCCGTTAGCGCGCCGGCACGATCCACGACATGCGGCAGAG
>JBHHZM010000144.1:0-7369 GCA_046758065.1 Alphaproteobacteria bacterium
CGCCAGGCGCGCAAGGCGCTCGACGATCTCGGCAAGTCGGGAGAGATTTCGCTGATCTACGCCGGCGGGGTACGCAACGGCGGCGATCTCGCCAAGGCACTGGCGCTGGGCGCCGACGCGGTCGCCATCGGCACTGCGGCGATGGTCGCGCTCAACTGCAACAAGGCCATACCCGAAGCCGACTTCGAGAACGAGATCGGCGTCCCGGCGGGTTACTGCTACCACTGCCACACCGGACGCTGTCCGGTCGGCGTCGCGACCCAGGACCCCAAACTGCGCGCCCGGCTTGACCCCGACGAGGCGGCCGAAAGGGTGTATAATTTCCTGCACACGCTGACGATCGAATGCCAGATGATGGCGCGCGCCTGCGGCAAGACCAACGTGCACTCGCTCGAACCCGAAGACCTCGCGGCGCTGACCATGGAGGCCTCGGCGATGGCGATGGTGCCGCTCGCCGGCACCCAGCACACGGTCGGGCGGCCCGACATGACGCGCTACTAGGAGACCGGCGATGAGCGAGACGGAAAACAAGGACGTCGATTACTTCCTCAAGTCCGAGGGCCTCGACAGCGAGCGCGAAAAGGAGATCGGCCAGCACATCGGCTACCGCTACGACATCAACCTGGTGCCCGACTATGCGCGGCTCACGCCCTTTCTGAAGCGTTACATGGAGGTCATGGGCTGGGACGACCTCAACTGGCTCGAGGACGTCCACATGGGTTACGAGGAAGGTCGGCCGGCGGTGTTCGACCGCAACATCAACGGCTGGGTCAGCGTGCCCGAAGACATGGAACTGCCCGACAACCAGCAGGATCGCGACATGATTGCGCGCGAACTCCTGATCAAGTTCCAGATGTCGCCGAATCATCCGCTGATGGTGCTCAATAAAGCGTACAGAAAGTTCTAGAACGCGGCTGGAAAAGCGCCCTATCATGACGCCAGATGCTTCGAGACGGTCCTACGGATTTCCTCGGCATGAGGTTCGCGTGCCGAAGGGTGCGCGTCTTCAGTATGAGGGTGTCCAATTGAAGTCTCTCGAACACCATTCCGAGGAGTTGCCCCGAGGGCTGCTTTTCGAAGAACGGCCGAAGGCTCCAGGACGTTTTTCGGCAGACGGCTAGGACGCGAGAATTTCTGGGGGGACGGGCGCAGCGGCGTCCGGGCCCGGAGGGCCAGGCGGACGGGTCGGCGGCTAAACCGGGGGGTTGCCCGCCGCCCGCCGCCAGTCGGGGGTGAATGCGAGAACTCGCATCGCCCCCGGCATGGCGGGGTTGAACATGTGATTGTGCCAATAGGTCGCCTCGAACGATGGATCGCCGGACGCGAGTTCTGCGACCGTACAGGGCACGCGGTAGCGCTGGCCGTACTGTTCGAATTCGAGGCGGCAGCGCCCCTCGGAGACGAGCGTATCGGCGACCGCAGACTCGCGGGAGAACAGCGCGGTCATGACGTCCGAGAAGCTCCGTGGCTGCTGGAAGTAGGCCGATGACAGCATCCGCAGCGCATCGCGGTAGCGCCGTTCCGGGTCGTGCGTCTTGCGTACGACATGACGGAACAGGCCGACCGACTCGGCGGGGTCGCGTTCGACGAGCAGCACGGTCATCGCGGGCGCGATCTCGCCCCCGTGTTCGCGCATCACGCGCGGCCGCATTCCCGGCGAAGGCCGCCCGCCGAACCGGCGCATGGCGTGTTGGCGCAGGCGGCACTGCCATCCCAGGAAATGATCGCGCAATCGCGTGTCGGACCCGCCCTCCTTCGCAGTCTCACGATCCATGGCAACCATCGCGCCAGCCTAGCCCAAACCGCGGCGCGTCGCCAAACGGGCTCGCGCGTCGCGGCGCGCAGCACGCGAGGGCCTGATGCCAATCGACGTGCCCGTCGATCGGAACCCGGCCGAAAGCGTGGCAGCCCGGACACCCGACGCCGGGCGCGTCGCAGAGCCCGCCTCGACCTTTACCGAGATCCTGCCAACGCCCCCACCGGCGCGGCGGTTTCCGCTTCAGGTACTGATGATCGCCATTCCGCTGACCATCATGATGCTGGGTCTGTTCGCCGGCGCCACATCCTACATCTGGAGCGCGTATCGGACCTTTCAGCGTCTTCAGTCGATCGATCTGCCGCTCGGCCGTCTGAGCGACGCGCTGGTTTACGAGTCGAAGACGATGCAACTTGTCGTCGAGGCGGCGGTCGGCAGCGGCGATCCCGCCTGGGAGGACCGTTACAACCGCAGCGCCGGCCGTTTCGACACCGCCCTCAAGAACGCGCGGTCGCTTGCGCCCGAAGCGTTCACCGGCACCGATGTGCAGAGACTCGCCGTGGCCGAGCGCCAATTGCGCACTCTCGACAAGCAGATATTCGCCCTGCTGCGCGCCGGCCGGCGCGACGAGGCGCAGACCGAATGGCGCAGCGCTTTCTTCAAGGCCCGCTACATCGCCCGAATGGCCGTGATCGACTCGCTTCTAAACGCGCTCGATCGCTACGCCCGGACGGCGCTCGACAAGCGATACAGCCAAGCCTATCGCGATACCGCGATCGCCGCAGCCAGCTTCACGGTGCTGTTCGTCGCCTGGATCGTCATTCTGCGCATGCTGGGTCAGTCGATGGCCGAGGCGGCGGAAACGGCGGAGGCGCTGCGCCGCGAGCGCGACTTCGCCGAGAGCATGGTCGAAAACGCCCGGGTCATCGTGCTCCTGCTCGACGACGACGGGCGCATCGTCCGCTTCAATCCCTATTTCGCGGAGCTTTCGGGCTATCGCCTGTCGCGGGTGCGCGGCCGGCGCTGGAGCGACGTCTTCCTGCCGCATGAGGCGCGCCGGCGCTCGGGCCTGAGGCGCAACGCCGAAGACGCCGAAGAACGACACGGCGAGATTTCGCCGATCATCACGCGCGACGGCCGGACGCGCGAGATCGCCTGGTACGACAAGATTCTGCGCGACGAGAACGGCGTCGCGTGCGGCTTGCTCGCCATCGGACAGGACATTACCGAGCGCAACCAGGCGGAGAGCCAGCGCCTGGCGCGCGAAGCGGCCGAAGAGGCCAACCTCGCCAAGTCGAAATTCCTCGCCGCCGCAAGTCACGACCTGCGCCAGCCGTTACAGGCGATGCGCATGTTCGTCGCGGCGCTCGCCGTCCGCACCCGCGAGGCCGAGAACCGCGAGATCATCGGTCACATCGAGGACGCGATGGAATCGACCGACGGCCTGCTCAACGCGCTGCTCGACATCTCCAAGCTCGACGCCGGCGTGCTCAAGCCCGAGATCGTCGACTTCGCGATCGGCGAGCTTCTGACGCGGCTCGCCGCCGGCTTTCGTCCCCAGGCCGAAGCGAAAGGCGTGGACCTGCGGCTGGCGCGGTGCGGCGTCGCGGTGCGCAGCGATCCGGCGCTGCTCGAGGACATGCTGCGCAATCTGCTCGCCAACGCCGTGCGCTATACCGAGCGCGGGCGCATCCTGCTCGGATGCCGTCGGCGAGGCGACCGTTTGCGCATCGAAGTCTGGGACACGGGTGACGGGATCCCCCCGGACCAGCGCGAAGCGATCTTCGAGGAGTTTCACCAGCTCGGCAATCCCGAGCGCGACCGCACCCGCGGCCTCGGCCTCGGTCTCGCCATCGTCGATCGCATGAGCCGTCTGCTCGCTCACCGGGTAACGCTCGATTCGACGCCCGGCAGGGGTTCGGTCTTCGCCATCGAGGTGCCGCGCGCGGTGGTGGCGGCGCAGCCGGGGATTCGGGTGTCGGCGGCGCCGGCCGTCGACCTGGCCGATCGTTTCGTCGTCATCGTCGACGACGAACCGGAGCAGCTCGCCGGGCTCAGGCTGGTGCTCGAAGGATGGGGTTGCCGCGTGGTGGCGGCGACCACGGCGGAACAGGCGTCGTCCAGGCTGAGCGCGACCGCCGCTCCCGATCTCATCGTCGCCGACTTCCGGCTGCGCGGCAATGTCACGGGAGCGGTCGCCATCGAACGCATTCGCGCGCGGGTCGGCCGCCGCGTCCCCGGACTGATCCTCACCGGCGACACCGAACCCGCCCGCCTGCGCGAAGCGCGGGTGAGCGGCTACGAGCTTCTGCACAAGCCGGTCGATCCCGACGCGCTGCGCGCCGCAATTGCGTCCATTCTCTTGTGCGACGCCGAGACCGCGCGGTCGGTCGCTCAGGCCTGATCGCCGTCGGCCTCGACCCATCCCTCGCGCACTGCGAGCATCGCGGCCTGTGTGCGGTTGGCGACCTCGAGCTTGCGCATGAGCGCCTTGAGGTGAGCCTTGACCGTCCCCTCGTCGATGGCGAGTTCCTGGGCGATCTGCTTGTTCGACCGCCCGGCGACGAGGTGGGAGAGCACGTCGCGCTCGCGTGGCGTGAGCTTGCCGATCGCATCGTCGTTGCCCGGCAACGCCGAAACGGCCGGCGCCTCGCGGCCGGCGAGCATGACCGGCGGCACGTAGAGTTCACCCGCCAGCACCAGCGGCAAGGCGTGGCACAGCACTTCCGGCCGCGACGACTTGAGAATGTAGCCGCGCGCCCCGGTGTCGATCGCACGGCTCACGTCGCTCGGCCGCTCGGAAGCCGACAGCACCACCACCGGGACTTCCGGCAGACGCCGGCACAACGCGGCGAGCCCCTCGAAGGGCGGCATGCCGGGCATGCCGAGGTCGAGAAGCACGAGATCGAAGGGGCCCGAATCCTCCGCCCTGGCGACGGCGTCGGGGAAATTGCCCGCTTCCACCGTTTCGACGGCGTCGTCGAGTTCGCCGAGAATCAGCCGAAGTCCCTGCCGGAACAAGGCATGGTCGTCCGCCACAAGTACTCTCATCCGTCCCCGCCGCCTTGCTGCGGCGGCCCTCCCTGTGTCCCTTCCCGGTGGGACTCTCCCTTACGGGGTATCTCTTTTGCGCCATTGTAACGCCGAACGGTTCCAATCGACAATCCACCGATTCAAGGGACCGGCATTCCCGCAAGGGAAGCGTGCCCCAATGAGGAGAAGCGGACCGTGAAGAGGCGGCCGCTTCCGGCCGGCTGCCGATTGATGTGATCAAAACGCAGCGGCAAGCACGACAAGGAGGGAAGAGTGGCAGATCAACTTGAGGCGCTAACGATCATTTTCACCGAGACCTACTACTGGATCACGGTGGTTTTCATGTTCTTTATCCACGTCGGCTTCTGCATGTACGAGGTGGGCGCGTCGCGCAGGAAGAACATGATGCATACGCTGATGAAGAACACGATGCTGATCCCGCTGGTCACCGTCACGTTCTATTACTTCGGCTGGTGGATCTATTTCGGCTGGGCGAACGGCCCGTTCATCACCGGCGGCGTCATTGACGCCCCCTGGGCGACGCCCTGGAGCGAGCTGATGGGCCCCCACATGGGCGGCAAACCCATGAGCCCGGACCTCACCGCCGCCGACACCATGGGCTGGGCGCGCATCAACGGCGTGTTCTGGGCGGCGTTCCTGCTGTTCTCGTGGACCGCGGCGTCGATCGTTTCCGGCGCGGTGATCGAACGCATCCGCTCCGGCGCGTTCTGGTTGCTCGCCGTTCTCATCGGTTCGTTCACCTGGATCATCGACGCCGCCTGGGGCTGGTCGCCCGACGGCTGGATGGTTCAGCTTCTCGGTTATCACGACGCCTACGCGTCGGGCGTGATCCACGCCATCGCCGGCGGCTTCGCGCTCGGCATTCTGGTCCATCTCGGCGCGCGTATCGGCAAGTTCAGAGCCGACGGCACGCCGCGCAACATCGTGCCGCACAATCCCTGGCTGGTGACCATCGGTCTGTTCCTGATCTATACCGGCTTCTGGGGCTTCTACGTCGCCTGTAACATTCCGATATTCGACATCGGCGGCGCGGCGGGGATGAAGGAGTCGTTCTTCTCGACGACCAACATCTACCTCGCACCGACGACGACCTCGGCGATCACGGTGAACTTCCTGATGTCGCTCTCGGGCGGATTGATGACCGGCTACATCATCTCCAAGGGCGACGCGTTCTGGACCTACTCGAGCGGTCTCGCCGGCATCATCGCGGCTTCGGCGGGGAATGACCTCTACCACCCGATACAGGCCATGATCATCGCCGGAGTCGGGGTCGTCTTCATGTACAAGCTGCATTTCTGGGTCGAGCGCAAGTTCAAGATCGACGATGCGGTCGGCGCGGTGGCCGTGCACGGCTACGCCGGCTGGTTCGGCGTCTTCATCGCCGGCATCGTGCTCTGGGGTTATCCCTCGTCGATGAACGCCGACTATCCGGCGATCACGCCTTGGGGCCAGTTCATCGGCGCGATGATCATGTTCTGGGTGCTCGGCTTCATTCCTGCCTGGATCCTGGCGGGCGTCCTCAAGTCTATGGGACTGCTGCGCATTCCCGAGCGCGTCGAACTCGCCGGGCTCGACCTCAGCGAATACCACGGCCGCTATCTCGACAAGGCCGACGTCTTCGCCGCCGAGCAGGAAGAAGGCCGCGCCCGCGGCCTGATCTAGCGCCAAGCAAGGGAGAAAAGAGACATGTCGACCGGAATTGAAACCTGGAACATGAACCTTCTCGACATCGGGCCAATGTATCCCTTGCCGGGTTGGGAAACGCTGTTTGCCCTGATCGGCATCGTGACCTGGATCATCTGGCATCTCATCCAGATCCGTTGGGAGAATTCGGTGTACGAAAAGGAAGAACGGCACTACTCCAACAAGGAAATGCTTAGCGAGGCGATGCAAATCTCGAACGCCGAGACGTTGGTCGAAGCGCTCAAGGCGCATGGATCGCACTACAAGCAACCGTAGTTCCGACACCGACGGGGGCGCCGCCTGCCGGCGTCCCCGTCGCCGGCGCCGCGACGATGTTCACCGATAGGGCCGCGACGAGTCTGGTCGCGGTCTTCCGTCGCACGGGGAAAAGCGGATGACGGCGAACGGTTTCCATCGCGCCTTCCGCATCTCGCGCTCGAAACTGCAGCACGGCGTTCTGCTCGGCGCCGTGCTCGGCGCCATCGGCCTCGCGAGCTTCGTCTTCGCCGGCCCGGCGCTGCCCGACGGCCGACTCGTCGGCGCCGTCAATCTCGTTCTTGCCGCCGGCGTACTGGGCTACGTCGTCGTTACCGCCCGCAACCGGAAACCGCGCATGACCCTCGACGGCGAGGGCCTGTGGTTCGCCGACTGGGGGCTCGACAAGGTGCCCTGGCCGCAGATCGCCGACACCTCGATCGGCGGCACCCGCTTCAACAGCTACCTCAGCGTTGAACTGCGCGATGCCGACGCCCTGTTCGCCAGCCTCGACGTGCGCGCCCGGCGCAAGATCAGGTCGAACCGGCTGGTGCGCCCGCCCCGGCTGCTGGTGCCCAACGGCGCGCTCGACGCCGGCCTCGACGAGATCGCGGCGGCGAT
>JBHHZM010000145.1:0-7266 GCA_046758065.1 Alphaproteobacteria bacterium
GTGCCGAAGGCGGGCGCGCCGGTCTTCATGTCGACGTTCGAGGTGAAGCCGCCGTAGACCACGGGCGCGCCAGGATTGACGATCTGGACGAGCGCGATGCCGGCGAGCGCTTCGGCGTTCTGCTGGGCGAGCGCGCCGGCGAGCGTCGTCGGTGCCATCGCGCCGGCGAGCGTGAACGGCGTGATCGCGACCGCCTGGCCGGCGCGTGCCATTTCGATCAGCCCGTCGCTCATCGGTCCATCGAGACGCAGCGGCGAGTTGGTGTTGATCATCGTCATCAAACCCGGCGTCTCGGCGAGCTCGTCGCGGCTCACGCCCCGGGCGAGGCAGATCATGTCGATGCCGTCGATGCAGCGCTCGCGGCTCAGCGCGTAGGTGCGCCACGCCCGGTCGGTCAGCGTGATGAAGGCGTAATGGCAGTCGAGATGGCGCGTCGGTACTGGAAGGTCGAGCGGTTCGACCGGATAGCCGCCGATGAAATGCATGACGTTGAGACTGTGGGCGATGCGCAGAAGGTTGCAGAAATCGTCGTAGCTGCCCGGCCGCCGGCCGCGGTCGAGGTCGGAACAGTTGGGCGTGCTCGAGACCGGGCTGAAGGCGATGCGGTTGCCGCCGAAGGTCACGTTGCGTGCCGGGTTGCGGGCGTGGAGCGTGAATTCGGCCGGCGACCGCGCAACGCTCTCTTCGATCAGGCCGCGGTCGAAGCGCACCCGTCGGGTCTCGCGGTCGACATCGGCGCCGGCCTTCACCAGCAGATCGAGCGCCGAGTCGCCCAGGATTTCCATGCCGAGCGTCTCGAGGATATCGAGCGAAGCGGCGTGAATTCGCTCGATCTGATCGGCGCGCAGCACCTCGATCGGCTTGTAGGGATTGACGATTTCCCGGCAGGGAAGCTGCTTGAACGTTCCGACCTCGCGGCGCCTGTGCCGCCGTTTTGAGTCACGCGCCATCAAGATCTACCGATCCACTAGTGCTGCGCCGACGGGCGAGGGCGGGACGGCGCCGGCGCATCACGCCGCCTTCGCCCCTTTTTCGCGCTTGCGCCGGGTGATGAAGTCCCTGAGCGCCTCCTCGATCGCGGGGTCGAGCGGCGGCGGCTCGTAGTCGGCGAGCATTTGCTTCCAGATCGCGTTGGCGCGCTCGGTCGCGGTCAGGCTGCCGGCTTCTTCCCAGGTCTCGAAATTGCGCCAGTCGGAGACGAGGGGGGCGTAGAACGCGGTCTCGTAGCGTTCGAGGGTGTGCGCGGCGCCGAAGAAATGCCCGCCGGGGCCGACCCCGGCGATCGCATCGAGCCCGAGCGTCTTGTCGTTGACCTCGATGGGACGCAGGAACTCGGCCATCATCTGCAGCATCTCGGCGTCGATTATCATCTTCTCGAACGACGCGGTGAGCCCGCCTTCGAGCCAGCCCGCGCCGTGCAGTATCATATTGGCGTGGCCCATGACGGCGGCCCACAGCGACATCCCCGATTCGTACGCTGCCTGGGCGTCGACGACGTTGGCGGCGTTGGCGTTGCTCGACCGGTAAGGCAGGCGATAGCGCCGGGCGAGCTGGCCGCCGGCGAGCGCCGCGCGGCTGTATTCGGGGGTGCCGAAGGCGGGCGCGCCGGTCTTCATGTCGACGTTCGAGGTGAAGCCGCCATAGACCACGGGCGCGCCGGGATTGACGATCTGGACGAGAGTTATGCCGGCGAGCGCTTCGGCGTTCTGCTGGGCCAGCGCGCCGGCGAGCGTCGTCGGCGCCATCGCGCCGGCCAGCGTGAAGGGCGTCAACACCACGGCCTGGCCGGCGCGCGCCATCTCCATCAATCCGTCGCTCATCGGTCCGTCGAGGCGCAGCGGCGAGTTGGTGTTGACGACCGTGACGAGCCCCGGTTCGCGGGCCAGCTCGTCGCGGCTCACGCCGCGCGCGAGGCACACCATGTCGATGCCGTCGGCGCAGCGCTGGCGGCCGATCGCATAGGCGTGCCAAACCCGATCGGTGAGGGTGATGAAGGCGTAGTGGCAGTCGAGATGGCGGGTCGGGACCGGCAGGTCGGTGGGCTCCACGGGATAGCCGCCGATGAAGTGCATGACGTTGAGGCTCTGGGCGAGCCGCAGGAGGTCGCAATAATCGGCGTACGTGCCGGCGCGCCGGCCCCTGTCGAGGTCCGAGCAGTGGGGCGGGCTGCCGACCGGGCAGAAATTGATATGGTTGCCGCCGAGTGTGATGTTGTGCGCCGGATTGCGGGCGTGGAGCGTGAATTCGGCCGGCGCGCGGGCGACGCTCTCCTCGATCAGGCTGCGGTCGAAGCGCACCCGTCGGGTCTCGCGGTCGACGTCGGCGCCGGCTTTCACCAGCACGTCGAGCGCCGCATCGCCCAGGATCTCCATGCCGATTTCCTCGAGGATGCGAAGCGAAGCCAGGTGAATCGTTTCGACCTGATCGGCGCTCAGCACCTCGATGGGGCTGTAGGGGTTGACGATCTCCCGCCACGGAAGCTGGCCGGGACGGCCGCTTCCCCGCGGCGCGCGGCGACGCGAACGGCGTTGATGCGACATGGCTCCTTCCCCGACCTCGCTTGGCGGGCGGCCTTGTCGTAGTATTCTCGCGGCCGCCGGCGGAACACGGTACGCCCCCGATTTTTCCTTGTAAACAGATGGGTTGCGGTGCGTTTGGGCGGCGGACGTTGACCTTTCACCGCGTCCGGTTGTACGGCCTGCGCGCCCCGCGCGTTGTCTCCCCGAACGGCGCTCCGCGGGCCATTCAATCGCGCTTGCGGCCCGCAATCTTTGCGCCTAGTGTCGCCCCGACGAACGCGTTTGGGCGGGTCGCGACCAACCCGGAAATCGTCGCAGACCGGTCACGGGAGGGAGTTCAGCATGACCGAAGTTCCTGCGTCCGTTACCTACGTCGTCGTGGGGGCGGGCATTCACGGCCTGTCGACGGCCTGGCATCTGGCGATGGAGCTCGAGGCCCGCGGTTCGGGTACGGGCAACGATATCGTCGTGCTCGACAAGTCGGGCGTCGGCGCCGGCGCCTCGGGCATCGCCTGCGGGTGCGTGCGCAACTTCTACATGACCGAACCGCTGCACGCGATCCTGCGCCATTCGGTCGATGTCTGGATGTACGACCCGGTCGATTTCGGTTTCCAGCAGGTCGGCTATATTTCCTGCGGCGAAGAAAACCAGATCGAGGACTACGCCAAGATCCACGAGAGCCAGAACGCGGTCGACTATCCCTCCGACGTTTATGTCGGCAAGGACGCCAAGACGTTTCTCAAAAGCATCTGGCCCGACTTCAAGACCGACGGCATCGAGGTGGCGATCCACGAAAAGCTTTCGGGTTACGCCGGCACCATGCAGGCTTGCCGCGGCCTCGCCGACAAATGCCGCCAGCATGGCGTGCGCGTGCTCGAGGGCGTCGAGGTGACCGGCTACGACATCGCAGGCGGCGTGGTGAAGAAGGTCCGCACCGCAAAGGGCGACATCGCCTGCGACGCGGTGGTGCTCGGTCTCGGGGCGTGGACCGCGCGGCACTGGGACATGCTGGGCCGGCCGATGACGCTCGATCTGCACTACGCCGACGGCAGCGTGGTCGAGAACCGCGACATGTGGACCTTCTGGCGGCTGCTCGAAGGCGAGCTGTATCACGACGCGCCTTACCGCAGCGCCGAGGGCCGTGACCCGCCGGTGCTCCACGTCGAGCTGATGACCACGCCGGTCCGCGACGAAAACGGCAAGGAGCTTGCCGACCACACGTACATCTACTGGAAAAACGGCGCCGAGCGCATGGACAGGCCGGGTCTTCAGGGCGGCACCATCCCGGTCAAGATCGGCCCCGACGCGGTGGTCGATCCTTACGGCCACGCCAACGATGCCTATCAGGCCGAGCCCTGGTTCGCCGATTACATGTGCGCGGCGATGGCTCAGCTCATGGGCCGCTTCGCCGGACACCGGGACCGGTTCCGCGAGCGCCGCAACGGCGGTATCGGCGCGTTTACGCCCGACAACGTGCCGGTCTTTGACTGGGCGCTGCCCAACGTCTACATGATCGCCGACTCGAACCACGGCTTCAAGATGACCGGGGTCGGCAAGCTGGTCGCCAGGCTGCTCGTCGGCGGCAACAAGGTTGCCGAGCTCGAACCTTTCGCCTTCGACCGCTTCGCCAGGGGCGGCGCCTTCGGCGCGAGCAACAGCAACTGCCCCTGGGTCTAGGCAGCGGCGAGCGACGGCGGCAGGCGATGGCACCTTTCGTCCTGCGCCCCGGCACCTTGAGCCTCGCCGATCTGCGTCGCCTCGAAAGCGAGCCAGCCGAGATCGCGCTCGACCCCGCCTGCCGCGACGGCGTCGCCGCGGCGGCGCGGCTGGTGCGCCAAGTCGCCGAGGGCGACGAACGCATCTACGGCATCAACACCGGTTTTGGCAGCTTGGCGCGGACGGCGATTTCGGCCGACCAGTTGAGCGAGCTCCAGCGCCGCCTTGTCCTGTCGCACAGCGCCGGCACCGGACCATTGCTTGCCGAGACGACGGTGCGCCGCGTCATCGTGCTCAAGATCAACGCGCTGGCGCGTGGCCGTTCGGGAGTCCGCCCCGAGACCATCGACGCCCTCGTCCGTCTCTACAACTCGGGCGTGACCCCCTGCGTGCCGGCCAAGGGGTCGGTCGGCGCCTCCGGCGATCTCGCGCCGCTCGCCCATCTCTCGGCCGTGCTGATCGGTAGCGGGAACGTGCAAATCGGCGGTGAGACGCTGCCTGCGACCGAGGGTCTCGCGCGTGCCGGCCTCGCGCCGCTCGAACTCGCGGCCAAGGAAGGGCTCGCTTTGCTCAACGGCACCCAGGTGTCGACCGCGCTCGCGCTCGACGGGCTGTTCGCCGCCGAGGACGTTTTCGCCGCGGCGCTGGTCGCCGGCGCGCTCAGCGTCGATGCCGCGCTTGCGAGCGACGTGCCGTTCGATGCGCGCATCAGCGATCTGCGCGGCCAGCCGGGTCAGACCGACGTGGCCGCGGTCTATCGCCAGCTTCTGGCGGGCAGCACCATCCGTGCCTCGCACGTCGATTGCGACCGGGTGCAGGACCCCTACAGCCTGCGCTGCCAGCCCCAGGTCATGGGCGCCTGTCTCGATGCCTTGCGTTTCGCGGCCGGGACCATCGCCCGCGAGGCCAATGCGGTGACCGACAATCCGCTGGTCTTCGCCGATACCGGCGAGGTGCTGTCGGGCGGCAACTTCCACGCCGAGCCGGTGGCGATGGCGGCTGACGTGCTCGCCCTCGCCCTCGCCGAGACGGGCGCGCTCGCCGAACGCCGCATCGCGCTGCTCACCGATGCGCACATGAGCGAGCTTCCTCCGTTCCTCGTCGCCGAGAGCGGCCTCAACTCGGGTTTCATGGTGGCCCAGGTGAGCGCCGCCGCGCTCGCCAGCGAAAACAAGGCGCTGGCGCACCCGTCGAGCATCGACAGCCTGCCGACCTCGGCCAATCAGGAGGATCATGTCAGCATGTCGGCCTACGCCGCGCGCCGGCTCGGCGAGATGGCCGACAACGCGGCCGGCATCGCCGCCATCGAACTGCTCGCCGCCGCGCAGGGAATCGAGTTCCGCCGTCCCTTGCGGTCGTCGGAGGCGCTCGAACGGGCCGTCGCCCTGATCCGCGAGCGCGTGGCGGCCTATACGGAGGACCGCTACTTCGCGCCTGATATCGCGGCGATCAAGACGCTGGTGCGCGAGGGGAAACTCGTCGCGTTGCTGCCGGACGGGCTATTGCCGAGCGCGGCGTAGCCACGGGCGGCAACGCCGCACGGCGGATTTTGCTTAAACCAGGGCGGCGACCGTCTTTCGGTATGCGGCGACGATCGCGTCCTCGTACCTGTGGCGGCCTTCGCTGACGACGACGCGGCCGCCGACGATGACGTCGCGCACCGGGTTCGCGTTGCCCGAGAAGACCAGCGAATCGAGCAGCACGTCGCCGTCGCGTCCGGCGAGCAGCGGATGGTCGCCGTCGAGCACCACGAGATCGGCGCGCATGCCCGCCGCGAGCGCGCCGATCGGTCGGCCGAGCGCCCGGGCGCCGCCCGCCAGCGCGGCGCGCCACAGCCCGGCGCCGACCGAAGGGTTTTCGGGCATGACGGCGACGTTGCGCCGTTCACGCGCCAGCCGCTGGCCGTATTCGAGCCAGCGCAGCTCCTCGATCGGGCTGACCGAAATATGGCTGTCCGAACCGATGCCGAAAACGCCTCCGGCGGCGATGAAATCGCCGAGCGGGAACAGCCCGTCGCCCAGGTTGGCCTCGGTGGTCGGACACAGCCCGGCGACCGCGCCGCTCGCCGCAAGGTCCCCGGTCTCGGTTTCGCTCATGTGGGTGGCGTGGACGGCGCACCAGCGTTTGGCGACCTCGAAGTTGGCGAGCAGCCATTCGACCGGATGGGCGCCCGACCAGGCGAGGCAATCGGCGACCTCCTTCTCCTGCTCGGCGATGTGAATGTGGATCGGCGCCCGCGAATCGAGGGCGTCGAGCGCGGCGATCACTTCGGCGAGCAGTTCGCGCGTCACGGCACGCAGGCTGTGCGGCGCGATGCCGATACGCACTTGACCGTCGCCGGCGTGCTGCGCCGCGAGACGCTCGACCAGCCGCATGAAGCCTCCGGCGTCGTTGAGGAAGCGGCGCTGGTCCTCGGTCGCCGGCGCGCCGCCGAAGCCGCCGCAGGCGTAGAGCACGGGCAAATGCGTGATGCCGATGCCGGTGCGTTGCGCCGCGGCGATCACCCGCGCCGACATTTCGGCGGGATCTTCGTAGGGCCGGCCGTCGGGCGCATGGTGCAGGTAGTGGAACTCGCCGACCGCGGTGTAGCCCGCCTTCAGCATCTCGACGTAGAGCTGGGCGGCGATCGCCTCGACGTCGCCGGGTCCGAGCCGGGCGACGAAGTCGTACATCACCCGGCGCCAAGTCCAGAAGCTGTCCCCGCCGGGGCCGGCGCGCTCGGCGAGGCCGGCCATTGCCCGCTGGAAGGCGTGGCTGTGCAGGTTCGCCATGCCGGGGACGGCGGGGCCGGCGAGGCGTTCGGCGCCGTCGGCGTGCGACCCTGCGGCGACCTCCGTAAGCACGCCCTCGCGGGAAACCTCGAAACGCACGTCATGCGCCCAGCCCTCGGGCAGCAGCGCGCTCTCGGCGAAGAATACGGTCATCGGCAGGTTCTCCACCCCCGCGTTTACAGTTCGAACCCGGCCGATTCAAGCCGCTAGAGCGAGATGTGATGAGATAGAACCATTCTGACGGAGCGCATTTGCGACAA
>JBHHZM010000146.1:0-7197 GCA_046758065.1 Alphaproteobacteria bacterium
CGCCGCGGCCTGTGCCACCTCGCGCGCAACTTCGGCCGAAGCGGTGGTGTGATCGGCGAAAACCGAGCCCGAGGCCATGCCGGCAAGCAATCCGTCATCGCCGTAGACGATCGAGCGCAGGTCGTCGTCGTTGCCGACGCAGGCGAGGGTGAGTTCGGCACCCTGGACCGCCTCGCGCGGCGTGGGCGCGACCGTTCCGCCGTGCTGCGCCGTCCAGGATTCGGCCTTCGAGGCGGTGCGGTTGTACACCGTGACGTCGTGGCCCTTGGCGGCGAGATGCCCCGCCATCGGGAAGCCCATGTTGCCGAGACCCAAGAAGGCGACCTTCATCGCGCTGTCCTCCCTATCGTGCGAACGCTCGATTCAATGAAACGCGCGCCCGAAACCCCGTACAAGATGGCGCGCGGCGGTATCATAGCCGCCTGCCCGACCATCGGCAACGACGCGACTTTCTCTTCTCTTCCCTTCATTAGCGGACCTCATGGCATCTCACCGATGCCCGTTCCTTAACAGCCCCCGGAAAGCGCCATTTCGACCCAATGGGGATTGACAGCCACGCTGTAGTCGTCGAGCAGCGAAGGGATCTTGCGTTCGCTCTTGAGGAATTCCGACGTGAACCTCAGCGCGCGCGCCGCGCCCCCCTCCGCTCCGCCGCCAAGCCAGCGCTTGGATGCCTGCTCGGCAAGCGTCGGAAAGCCGTAGAGCGCAAGCACGCCGGGCACGGCCCGCGGGTCGCCACCGGTGAGTTCGGCGATGGCCTTGACCTCGGGCGACTCCGGCGTCCAGGCGTCGGGATCGCGCCGGTAACGTTCGTCGGCGGCGGCGATCGTTTTCACGAAGCGGCACATGAATTCGGGGTTTTCGGCGGCAAAGCGGCGGTCGACCACGAGACCATCGAACGTCGCCTTTCCCCAGCGTGATAAAAGTCCTGACGTAATAAGCACTTTTCCGTTTTTCTTCACGTCGCTCAGCACCGGGTCCCAGATGAAGGTCGCGTCGATATCGCCGCGCCGCCATGCGGCAGCGATCTCGGGCGGCTGCATGTTAAGGATGGTGACTTCCTGCCGGGCGATGCCGAACTGCTCGAGCGCGAACAGCAGGTGAAAATGGGTGGTCGAGGCGAACGGTACGGCGATCGTCTTGCCCCTGAGATCCTGGGGGGCCGTGATGCCGGAGCCGTCGCGCACCACGAGCGCTTCGGCCGAGGCGATGTCCTCGGTGATCCAGAAAAGTTCGATCGCAATGCCGCGACTTACCGCCGCCGCCACCGGGCTCGAGCCGGCGAGTGCGATCTGCACGTTGCCGGCCGCCAGGGCAGTGATGACCTTGGCGCCTGAATCGAAGCGCCGCCAGTCGATCTTCCACCCCGCCGCCTTTTCGAAGGCGCCTTCGGCGATCGCCGCTTTCCACGGGTTGTAGATGAGCTGATAACCGACGGCGACGGTCTTTTCCGCCGCGCTCGCCGGCGAGAACGCCAGGGCGACGGCGAGACATACGGCGGCAACGATTACTTTCAACGGCGTTCTCCCGATCCCGTGGATGATCGGGCGGGCGCGCACCGCAGTCAAGCGGCGCGTCCCCGTCGTTCCCAATGGCTCAGATGCGCGCGAGCGCCGTGCGCAGCTTGTCGCAGATCTCGTCGATATGCTCGCGTTCGGCGACCAGCGGCGGCGAGAGCAGAACCGCGTCGCCGGTCATCTTGACCATCAGGCCGGCCTCGTAGGTGCGCTGCAACAGCTCGTATCCCCGCACCCCCGGGGCGACGCCGGGTTCGATATCGAGCGCGGCGAGCAGCCCGTAACCGCGAATATCGGTGACGAGCGGACTGTCCCTGAGGCCGTGCACCGCATCGAGGAAGTAGGGCGCAAGCTCGGCGACGTGCTTGAACAGGTTCTCCTTCTCGTAGATGTCGAGCGCGGCCAGACTCGCGGCGACCGCGACCGGACAGCCCGAATAGGTGTAGCCGTGATAAAGCTCGATCTGCTTGTCGGGCGCCGCATCGACGATGGTTTCGTAGATCCCGTCGCGCACCGCGACCGCGCCCATCGGCACGTTGCCGTTGGTCAGTGCCTTGGCCATGGTGATCATATCGGGCCGGACGCCGAAGCTCTGCGCCGCGAAGGCCTTGCCGGTGCGGCCGAAGCCGGTGATCACCTCGTCGAAGATGAGCAGGATGCCGTGGCGATCGCAGATCTCGCGCAGCCGCTCGAGATAGCCCTTGGGCGGCACCAGACAGCCGCAGGAGCCTGCGATGGGCTCGACGATGCAGGCGGCGAAGTTCTCGGCGCCGTGCAGATCGACGAGACGCTGCAAGTCGTCGGCGAGTTCGGCACCGACCTCGGGCTGTCCCTTGCTGAAACGCTGCTCGGGCAGCCAAGTGTGGCGCAGGTGGCAGACGCCGGGCAGCCCGAGACCGAAGGCCTCGCGGTTCTTTACCAGCCCCGCAACCGAGATGCCGCCGAAGTTAACGCCGTGATAGGCCCGCTCGCGCCCGACGAGGCGGGTCCGTTGGCCCTGCCCCCGCGCCCGGTGATACGCCAGGCTGATCTTGAGCGCCGATTCGACCGCCTCCGAACCCGAGTTGCCGTAGAACACGTGGTTCATGTCGCCCGGAAGCAGCGCCGCGATCCGGCGCGACAGTTCGAACGCTGGCGGGTTTCCGAACTGGAAGGGCGGGCTGTAGTCGAGCTCCCTCAACTGGCGCGACACGGCGTCGGCGATTTCGTGCCGGGCATGGCCCGCGGCGACGCAGAACAGGCCGGAAGAGCCGTCGATCACCTTGTCGCCCCGATGGCTCCAATAGTACATCCCTTCGGCGCGTTCGATCAGCCGTGGGTTTTCCTTGAATTCACGGTTCGCCGTAAACGGCATCCAGTAGTTTTCCAGGGTGTTCGAAGCGTATTGCATCTGGCCCTCCCTTCTGTCCGAACCCCTCCGGTTCGGAAGGTAGCATAACGCGGCGCGTGTTGAGCCCGTCAAGCAAACAACGTACGATCTTGGCGCACAAGCGATTAGGTCCAGTTCGACAAATGCACTAGGCCAGACGGTGTCGGATTTCGTCTTCCATCTGCGTCGCGACGATCCCGAGGGGCTTCAGGGTCAGCTCAGGCGGATACTCGTCGCCGCGATTCTCGACGGCCAGATCGCGCCGGACAGCCGTCTGCCTTCGTGCCGCAAGCTCGCGCGGCGGCTGGGCGTGGCGCGCAATACGGTGGTGCTGGCCTACCAGAGCCTGATCGAGGAGGGCTATCTCGTCTCGCGCGAGCGCAGCGGCTATTTCGTCGATGGCGAAATCCTCAGAACCCGGGTCGAGCCCGCGCTCCGCCCGACAGGCGAAGCCGGCCCCGACGCCGACTGGAGCGCGCGCCTCAAGCTCACGCCTTCGCGCGAGGCCCACATCGTCAAGCCGCCGGACTGGCAGAAGTACCCCTACCCTTTCATTTACGGCCAGGTCGATCCCGACCTCTTCCCGCTCACCGCGTGGCGCGAATGCTCGCGGCAGGCGCTGGCCAAAAGCGCGGTCAACGAATGGGCCAACGATCGTTTCTCCGACGACGATCCGCTCCTCGTCGAACAGGTGCGCAGCCGCGCGCTCCTGCGCCGCGGCGTGCGCGCCGCGGCCGACGAAATCCTGGTGACGATGGGTGCCCAGCACGCCCTCTACCTGCTCGCCCGTCTCCTAATGGACGGCGAGACGACGGTGGGGGTCGAAGAGCCGGGTTATGTCGATGCACGCAACATTTTCCATCTCGTGACCGATCGGCTGAAGCCGCTCGCGGTCGACGCCGGCGGTCTCGCCGTCGATCATCGCCTCGCCGGTTGCGACTACGTTTACGTCACCCCGAGCCACCAGTCGCCGACCACGGTGACCATGCCACTGGCGCGCCGCCTGGCGCTTCTCGAGCGGGCGGCGTCCGAAGGCTTCATCGTCATCGAGGACGACTACGAGGCCGAAACCAACTATCTCGGCCAGCCGACGTCGGCGCTCAAGTCGCTCGACGAGACCGGCCGCGTGGTCTACATCGGCAGCTTCTCCAAGGCGCTGGCGCCGGGGCTCAGGCTCGGCTACATGGTGGGGCCGCCGGCGCTGATCCGCGAAGCGCGGGTGCTGCGCCGGCTGATGCTGCGCCACCCGCCGAGCAACAACCAGCGCACCGTGGCGCTGTTCCTCGGCGGCGGCCATTACGACGCGCTGATCCACCGGCTGCACCGCGCCTACCGGGCGCGCTGGGAGGCGATGGGCGCGGCGCTCGCCCGCCACCTGCCCGAATCATCGCGCGAGCCGACTTTCGGCGGCACCAGCTTCTGGGTGCGCGGACCCGCGGGGCTCGATGCCGGGGCGCTCGCCAGGGAGGCGCGCGATCACGGCGTTATCGTCGAGCCCGGCGCCATCCATTTCCTCGCCGAGGACGCGCCGCGCAACTACTTCCGCCTCGGGCTGTCGTCGGTCCCGCTCGAACGCATCGAGCCCGGCATCGAGCTTCTGGCCGAGCTCATCCACAAGTCCGCCCCGGTTCGCGCGCGGGCGTGAAATTCCGCCGCTGCCCACGCGGCCATCCACGGGCAGGCTGCTAAAAATGGTTTCTACGATGGCCCCATGCTTCGAGACGGCGCCCTCATCCCGAGCCGTGGGCCTCTCCTTCGAGACGGCCCTGCGGGCCTCCTTGAGGCACGAGGCCCACGGGACGAAGGACGCGCCTCCTCAGCATGAGGGTAAGCCCTTGAATATGTAGACTCCTCATGCCTCAAGGAGCAGCCCGGAGGGCTGCGTCTCGAAGGATCGGAGACCGTTCGCAGGGGTTTTTCAGCAGCCTGCTAGAGCAATTTCAACTGTTTGCCGCGCGACGAGCAGACTCGTTCGTCGTGATGATCCGGTCGGGCGGGAAGCGTGCGATGACCGTCGTGCCGCGGCCCGGCGCGCTCTCGATTTCGAGACTGCCGCCGTGCATCTCGGTGAACGCCTTCGACAACGGCAACCCGAGCCCGGTGCCCTCGTAGCGACGATCGAGGTCGCTTTCCACCTGGCCGAACGGCGCCATCACCTTCGGAATGTCGTCGGCCGCGATTCCGATGCCGGTGTCGGCGACTTTGAACACGAAGCCGCGACGCGGGCCGGCGGCGACGCTCAGCGTCACCCGGCCGCCCTCGGGGGTGAACTTGATGGCGTTGGCGAGCAGGTTAAGAAGGATCTGCTTGAGCTTGCGCTTGTCGGCGCGCAAGCCCGGCAAATCGCCGGCAAGCCGCCGTTCGAGCCGCAGCCTGCCGCTTGCGGCGCGGTTCTTGACCACGGCGAAGACGGCGTCGACGATCTCGGCGACGGCGACGGCTTCCTCGTCGAGATCGATCTTGCCGGCCTCGATCTTGGAGAGGTCGAGGATATCGTTGACGATCCCGAGGAGGTGCACGCCGGCGGTGTTGATATCGGCGCAATACTCAACGTACTTGGGATTGCCGAGAGGGCCGAAAATACCGTCGCGGATCATTTCGGAAAAACCGATGATGGCATTCAAGGGCGTGCGCAGCTCGTGGCTCATGTTGGCGAGGAATTCGGACTTGGCGCGATCGGCGAGCTCGGCCCTTTCCTTGGCCGCGCGCAACGCTTCCTCGGCTCGCTTGCGTTCGGTGATGTCTTGTATTGTCCCGGTGTGCGCGATGGCCCGGCCGGTTTCGTCGAAGACCGCCTCGCCGAGTTCGACGAAATGACGCACTTCGCCGTCGGGGCGGACGATGCGATACTCGATCTGATAGTCGAGACCTTCCTCGTCGAACTTGCGGAACTCGCGATCGACCCGCTCGCGGTCGTCGGGGTGGATCACGCGGCCCCTCTGACCCCGCATCAGATCCCCGATCTCGTCCATCGAGATGCCGTGAATACGGGCAAACTCGTCCGAGCAATAGGTCAGTTCTTCGGTGTCGATTTCCCAACGCCAGTTGCCGATCTTGGCGATACGCTGCGCCCGGGTGAGGCGGGCCTCGCTCTTGCGCAACGCTTCCTCGGCCTGCTTGCGTCTGGTGATGTCCTGCGCCAGGGTAAAGAAGCCTCGAACTTTTCCGTCGCCGCCGAAATGCGGCAGGTAGGTTACCTCGACAATCCGATCGTTGCCGTCGCGGGAGGAGATTTCATCTTCGAACGTGCAGTTTTCGCCGGTGAGGACGGTTCGCATATGGGGCGCGATCTTCCGGTAGGTCGCCTCGCTCACGACATCGCCGACCCTTTGCCCAATGATTTTCCTCCGGGGTTGCGCATTCCACTCGGTGCCGCATCTGTTGATAAACCGGTAGCGAAGGGTGGTGTCGACATAGGCGATGAAAACGGGAAGCGCGTCCGTAACCAGACGAAACAGGGCTTCGTTCTCGCGCAGCGCCGCCGCGGCGCGTTCGCGCTCGCTGTTTCGTTTCAACACGGTGATCTGGAAGGCGACGAGCAGCGCGGTCGCCCCCAGCCCAAACGCCAGCAGTCCCCATGAGGTCCAGCGATCCTCCCGTTCCCCGTAGAAGTAATCGGGAACCGGACGGAACAGGGCGGTCCAGCGGCGGGTTCCGACGTCGAAAGTCCCGCTCCAGTGCAGCCCGGCGCGGACCTCTTCTTCGGGCGCCGGCGCGCTTGGCGCGTTGCGGACCCGCGACGGATGATAGTAAAGCAGACGTTCGCGGGGCGGCGCCGCATCGTCGTAGAGGTAAATGTCGAGACCGGACGGCGACGTATCGTTTACGAGAGCGGATTCGACCAGCGCCTCGATATCGAAAATCCCGCGCACGAAGCCCGCAAGGTTGGCGCGGCGTTCTGCGACGGTCAGGCGAGGCAGGCCGTTGCGATAGATCGGTTCGATGATCGCCACGCCATAGCGGTCGACTTTGTCCCCGCCGAACGGTCGGAGCGCGGTCGCGACCGTCAGCGCGCCGTCCCGCGCCCTTTCGTACGCCCGGCCGTCGCCCGCCGGGATCCGCGGAACCCACGAAAGCGCGGCGATCTCGGGATGGTTGCGCAGCACGACGCCGCTGAACGCCTCGAACTCGGCGGGGGTGACCTCCGGCAAGGCTAAAAAAAGGCTGCGGACCGAGCGAAGCGCCAAAAGACCCATGGCCGCGCGGTGGCGCAGGGCGACCGTATGATGCCGTACGTGGTTCTCAAATTCGGCCCGCGTGTCGGCATCCTGCCAGGCCCGCAGGACAAAGAACGCGGCCAGCGAAACGCCG
>JBHHZM010000147.1:0-7154 GCA_046758065.1 Alphaproteobacteria bacterium
GCACGACGATGTGGGTCTCCGCCGCCACGGCGGCCGATTCGAGCGCCGCGTCGGTCCCGCTTGCCGGCGAGCTGGTCGCGCGACTGGAGCCCCGAGATGTGCATGACCTCGCCACCGAAGCCGCCGCGGCCGAGAAAGTCGGGCATGTGGGGCTTGTTCGAATAGAGTCCGATGCAGACAACGACCAGATCGAAGGCGTCGCTTTGGGTCTCGCCGTTTCGATTCCAGGTCACCGTCCAGCCCGAGCCCGGCCCGTCGCGCTCGGCGATGTTCGTCACGTCGGCGCCGAAACGGATGCAGGGCGTGATGGCGAAGTGCTCGGCGTAGTCCTCGAGGTATTTCTGGATGACCGGCCCGGGCGTGAAGTCGGGCGTGTCCCCGGGCAAGGGCCAGTCGGGGAACTCGTAGAGCTCACGCTGGACCTGCACGCCGAAGTTCGAATAGCCGACCGTCCAGACGCCGCCGAGCACCGGGCCCCGCTCGAAGACCGCGCAGTCGAGGCCCCGCTGCAACAGCATCCGGGCCGTCGCCAGCCCGGCGACGCCGGCACCGACGATGGCGACCCTGCGCGCACCGCTCACATCCGCCATCGAAAGGGCCTCGCGATGGCGTAGGCGACGACGGATATGACCCACAGCACCAGCACGTAGCTGCCGAACAGGAGCCAGAGGACGAGCGTCCAGAGTGCGTAGTAGCCGGCCCGGGCGTGGCCGTCGACGGCCACCAGGCGATAGACGTAGCCGGCGTGGAGCAGGCCGAAAACCGCGCCGACGACGGTTCCAGCCCAGAGCACCGCCGTCATTGGTTCCCCCCTTACCGCGGCGAACCGCAAAGTCTGCCGGCGGTATGGCGTTACGTCAACGCTTCACCCGTTCCATCTTCGGGTCGTAGAGCGGCGCGAGATGGAGCGTGCAGGGCACGCGCTCGGTCGCGACCTCGAGCTCGTAGGCGCCCGAGGTGAGATAACCGGTGGACACCCCGCCGCCGTTCCGCACGTAACCGTAGCCGATGTTCTTGGCCACCGTGTAGCCCCAGCCGCCGCTGGTGAGCCAGCCGGCGCGTTCGCCGTTGCGGTAGATCGTCTCGCGGCCGAGCAGCACGATCCCGGGATCGTCGACGGTGAAGCAGGCAAAACGTTTCGCAAGCGGCGCCGCCTGCTGTTCGATCAACGCCCGACGCCCTCTGAAGGGCGTGTTCTTCTTCAGCTTGACCGCCCAGCCCAGACCGGCTTCGAGCGGGGTGTAGTCGGGGCCGATGTCGGACCCCCAGGCGCGATAGCCCTTTTCCAGCCGCAGGCTCTCGATGGCGCGGTAGCCGGCGTTGACGATGCCGTGGCGCGCGCCCGCCGCCATCAGCGCTTCGTAAACCTGCGCCGCCGCCGCGGCCGGCATGTGCAGCTCCCAGCCGAGTTCGCCCACATAGGTGACGCGCAGCGCCGTAACCGGAGCGCCGGCGACGACGATTTCGCGCACGCAGGCAAACGGGAAACCCCGGTTGGACAGATCGGCGTCGCTCACCCGGGACAGCACGTCGCGCGCCCGCGGTCCCATCAGCGACAAGGTGGCGTAGGCTTCGGTCACGTCGTCGAGCCGGGCCTCGGCGTCGGCCGGAATATCGTTCTCGATCCACTTGAAGTCATGGGTGCGGAAGGCGGTGCCGGTGACGATGTAGAATCTGTCCTCGGCCAGGCGGGCGACGGTGAGATCGCATTCGATGCCACCGCGCGAGTTGAGCATCTGGGTATAGGTCAGGCGGCCCGGCGGCCTGGTCACGTCGTTGGCGCAGGTCCGGTCGAGGACGGCCTCGGCGTCGCGGCCCGACAGCGTGAACTTGGCGAACGAGCTCTGGTCGAACAGCGCCACGCGTTCGCGCGTCGTCCGGTGTTCGGCTCCGACGTGCTCGAACCAGTTCTGGCGACCGAAGGAGTAGCGATCGCGCGGCTCGACGCCCGCCGGCGCGAACCAGTTGGGCCGCTCCCAGCCGAGCTTGGAACCGAAGCAGGCGCCCTGCTCCGCGAGACGCGAATAGAGCGGCGAGACGTGGAGCGGCCGGCCGCTTTCGTGTTCCTCCTGCGGCCACGCGATGGTGTAATGCTTGCCGTAGAGTTCGAGGGTCCGTTCGCGCACCCATGCCTGATCGCGGTGCATCGTGGCGAAGCGGCGGATGTCGACCACCCAGAGATCCATCGGCGCCTCGCCGCCGACGATCCACTCGGCGAGCGCCTTGCCGGCGCCGCCGCCGGCGGCGATGCCGAAGGCGTTGAAGCCGGCGCCGACGAAGAACCCTGTCACCTCGGGCGCCGCGCCGAGAATGAAATTGCCGTCCGGCGTGAAACTTTCGGGACCGTTGACGAGTTGCTTGACGCCGGCGTTCTCGAGCGCCGGCACGCGCGCCAGCGCCTGTTCCATCAGCTCCTCGAAGTGCCCCCAGTCGGAATCGAGCAGGGTGAAATGGAAATCCTTCGGAATGCCGTCGAGCGCCCAGGGAACCGGGTCGGGCTCGTAGCCGCCCATGACCAGCCCACCGACCTCTTCCTTGAAATAGATCAGGCGGTCGGGGTCGCGCAGCGTGGGCAGCCCGGGCGCCACGCCGGCGATCGCTTCGGTCACCATGTACTGGTGCTGCACCGACTGCAACGGCACCGTGACCCCGGCAAGCGCGCCGACCTCGCGCGCCCACTGTCCGGCGCAGTTGACGACGATCTCGCAGGCGATCTCGCCTGCGGGCGTCGTCACCCCGGCGACGCGGCCGTTTTCGACGCGAACGGCGGTGACCGGCGTGTCCTCGATGATCCGCACCCCGCCTACGCGCGCGCCCTTGGCCAGCGCCAGCGTGATGTCGGACGGGTTGGCCTGGCCGTCGGTCGGCAGGAAGGCGGCGCCGACCACGTCTGAGATGTCCATCGGCGGCCACATATCGCGCGCCTCGTTCGGCGTCAGCAGGTGCATTTCGAGGCCGAAGCTGTGCGCGGTCGTCGCCTGGCGCCTGATCTCGGTCATGCGTTCGGCGTTGCAGGCGAGGCGTAGGCCGCCGTTGCGCTTCCAGCCCGTCGCCTGGCCGGTTTCGGCTTCGAGGCGGTCGTAGAGCTCGACCGAATACTTGAGCAGCCGGGTGACGTTGGCCGAGGTGCGCAACTGGCCGACGAGACCGGCGGCGTGGAAGGTCGAGCCCGATGTCAGCTTCTTGCGTTCGAGCACGACGACGTCGCGCCAGCCGAGGCCGGCGAGGTGGTAGGCGGTGGCGCAGCCGACGATGCCGCCGCCGATGACCACGACCCGGGCCTGGGTGGGAAACGCCGTCATCGCGACCTCACGCCGATAAGAAGTCGTCATAGGCGCGCTCGAAGCGCGCGAGGTTCTCGGCGGTGTACGCGACGTAGTCGAAGTCGATGTCGAGGTGGATTTCGGAGACCATGCTCCACATCGCTTCGCGCAGCAGCGATGCAGCCTTCATCGCCTTGAGCCGGCGGCGCATGCCGTCGGTGACCGGCGCCTCGAAATAGGCTTCGAGCAAGCGGTCCTCGTCGTCCGGCGTGAACCGGTTGTTCGACGCCAGGTTGGCGAGGTCGAACAGCGGACTGTTGAAGCCGGCGTAGTCCCAGTCGACAAGCCACAGGCGCGTCCCGTCGTCGATGAAGTTGGCGGCAAGCAGGTCGTTGTGTCCGAAGGCGATGCGCACCGGCCCGACCGCGGCTTCGAGCGCCTGGTTGGCGGCGAGAAACCGGGGGAGTTCCCCGGTCATGCGGCTATCGCCCTCGCGCAGCAGTTTGGCGTAGCCGCGCACCACCTGGAACACCCAGAAGACCAGCGCCGGCCCCGTGAAGTGCCGCGGAATCTCGTCGTGCAAGCGGCGGATCAGCGGCGTGATGCGACCCGCGCCATGGGCGGCGCGCACCTCGGCTTCGCCGTAGGTCTTGCCCTCGATGAAGCGCACCACGAGCGCGCCCGGCTCGGCGTGAACCACCTCGGGCGAGACTCCGGCGGCGTGGGCTGCGCGGCTCGCCGCGAGCTCGTTGAAGCGCATGACGCCGTGGACCGGGATGTCGTCGCCGATGCGCACGACGAAGCGCGTTCCGCGGTCGCGGACGACGAAGTTGCGGTTGGTGATGCCGCCCGGCAGGGGCTCGGGCTCGACCGGCCCCGACCAGCAGGAAAGCGCCGCCGCCTTGATTTGCGCCGCGTCGCTCATGACGACCTTCTTGCGGCCGGCGCCAATCCGGATTCGGGCGCTCTGCAAAACGCCATGCCGCCCATCCTATTCAAGGCCCAGTTCGCGCTTCTTGCGCCGGCTCCAGGCCGAGATCAGGCGGTCGGAGATCATGGCGATCGAGGCGACGCACATGCCGGCGACGATACCGCGCCCGGTATCTGCCTTGGTGAGCGCGATGTAGACTTCCTGGCCGAGATCGCGGGTGCCGACGAGCGCGGTGATGACGAGCATCGAGAGCGCCATCATGATCGTCTGGTTGACCCCCAGCATGATCTCGGGCAGCGCCAGGGGAATTTGCACCCGCCACAGAATCTGCCGCCGCGAGCAACCGGCGGCGACCGCCGCCTCGATGATCGACGGCGGCACCTGACGGATGCCGTGATCGGTGTAGCGGATCACCGGAACCAGCGAATACGCGACGACCGCGATCATCGCCGAGAAGTCGCCCACCCGGAAAAGCATGACCACGGGGATGAGGTAAACGAACGAGGGCAGGGTCTGGAGCGTGTCGATGACCGCCTGGACGACGCGGTGCGCCCGATCGTTGCGCGCGGCCCAGACCCCTATCGGCATGCCGATCAGCGAGGCAATCACCACCGAGATGCCGCACAGGTAGGTCGAGATCATCGCCTTCTGCCAGTTGCCGGTGACGGCGATGAACAGCGCGAGTCCGGCGACCAGCGCGGCCAGCCGCAGGCCGCCGAGCTGGAAGCCGGCGAGCGCGACGAATCCGACCACCGCGATCCACGGCAACGACAACAGGAAGCGCTTGAACGGGATCAGCGCGTTCAACAGCAGCCACGACTTGACCGCGTCGATCTCGTCGAAGAAGTTCCGGTTGATATAGGAAACGAGGTCGTCCCATATCGGTCCGGTGGTCACCGAGAGGCTCTCGGGAAACGACTGCAACGCCGGCACGACGGCGCCGAGCAGCGTCAGCGGCACGACGACGGCGAGCGCCAGCGTCAGGTTCGGGTAGCGGCGCCACAGGCTCGCGGCCGCGTCGCGGTGCGCCGGCGGCGGCTTGGCGGCGAAAGCCTGGCTCAGACGGTCGAGCGCGATGGCGAGCAGGGTGAGCGCGATCCCCGCTTCGAGGCCCCTGCCGACGGCGAGGCGTTTGAGCGAGGTCAGCACGTCGAAGCCGAGGCCGCCGGCGCCGATCATCGAGGCGATGATCACCATGTTGAGCGACAGCATGATCACCTGGTTGACGCCGACCATCAGGGTCGGGCGCGCCGCCGGGATCATCACCCGCCAGGTGAGCTGGCGCCGCGAGCACCCCGCCATGCGGCCGAATTCGACGACCTCAGCGGGCACCGTCTTGAGCGCAAGCAGCGTGCAGCGGACCATCGGCGGCATGGCGTAGATGATGGTCGCGATCATCGCCGCGACCGATCCGAAGCCGAAAAGAAACAGCACCGGCACGAGATAGGCGAACACCGGCACGGTCTGCATGAGATCGAGCACCGGCGTGAGCGCCGCCTCGATGCGCGGATCGCGATGCCCGAAGACGCCGACAAGCAGCCCCAACGTCACGCCGATAGGCACCGCGATGAGAATCGACGACAGCGTCACCATGGCGCTGTCCCACTGGCCGAACACGGCGAGGTAGAGGAAGCAGGCGCCCGTCAGGCCGGCGAGCTTCCAGTCGCGCGCCTGGCGGCCGAGCAGGGCGACGACCACGATCACGCCCAGCCATGAGAGGCGGGGAAGCCGGTAGACGGTCTCCTCCGCGCCGGTCACAATTCTGAAGCCTTCGGCGAGAAGGCCGTCGGCGAGATCGAGCGGCCAGTTGAGCAGCCACGAAAACGACCGCGTCAGCTCCTTGAATGTGAACAGTCCAAGATCGGCGTCGTTGACCAGCCATTTCATGAAATCGCTGATCCAGAACCTGAGCGGCACGGTCCAGCCCCGGGGATACTTGAACGCCCAGGGGACGAGGTCGCTGGCGGCGAACAGCGCGACGGTGAGCGCCAGCGCCACGGCCCAAAGCACGAGCCCCGACCGCGCCCCGGAAATGCGCGCTAGCGCCGCGGACGACGGCGCGCTCACGATTCAGCCTCCCCCGTCACCCTCGTCCGTCTCCTTGCGCACCAGGACTTCGAGCACGGCGTCGCGGCCGAGCTGGCCGATCACCTTTCCGTCGGCATCTGTCACCGCGAGCGGGGCGTCGGCGTCGATCGTCCGCGCCGCAAGATCTTCGATACGGGTGTCGGCGCTGACCGCGCCGGCAAACTCGGCGGGACCGTCGACGGCGCTCATCACCGAACGCGCCGAGAGCACCTTGGCGCGCGGGATCTCGCGCGTGAATTCGGCGACGTAATCGGTCGCCGGGTTGGTCACCAACGCTTCCGGCGTGCCGATCTGGATGATCTCGCCGTCTTTCATGATGGCGATGCGGTCGGCGAGTCGGATGGCTTCGTCGAAGTCGTGGGTGATGAACACGATGGTCTTTTCGAGCATGCTCTGGAGGCGCAGAAACTCGTCCTGCATCTCGCGGCGGATCAACGGGTCGAGCGCCGAGAAAGGCTCGTCGAGAAACCAGATTTCGGGCTCGACCGAGAGCGAACGGGCGATGCCGACGCGCTGCTGCTGGCCGCCCGACAGCTCGCGCGGATAGTAGGATTCGCGGCCCTTGAGCCCAACGAGTTCGATCACCTCATGGGCGCGGCGTTCGCGCGTCGCCCTGTCGACCCCCTGCACGCTGAGCGGAAAGGCGACGTTGCCCAGCACCGTGAGATGCGGCAACAGCGCGAAGTTCTGGAACACCATGCCCATCTTGTGGCGGCGGATCTCGATCAGCGCCTGCTCTCTGGCCTTGAGAAGATCCTGGCCTTCGAAAATGACGGCGCCGGCGGTGGGCTCGATGAGCCGCGACATGCAGCGCACGAGCGTCGACTTGCCCGAGCCCGAAAGCCCCATGATGACGAAGATTTCGCCTTCGC
>JBHHZM010000148.1:0-6855 GCA_046758065.1 Alphaproteobacteria bacterium
CCGCCGACCACGCGCTTCGCCCCCAGTCCGACCGGTTACATGCACCTGGGCCACGCCTATTCGGCGCTGGTCGGCTGGCGTCTGGCGCGCGCGGCGGGCGGACGCTTCCGCCTGCGCATCGAGGATATCGACCGTGGCCGCTGCCGGTCCGCGTTCGAGACGGCGATCTACGAGGACCTCGCCTGGCTCGGCATCGACTGGGACGAACCGGTGCGCCGCCAGGCCGAGCACATGGCGGATTACGCCGCGGCGCTCGAGGAACTGAGCCGGCTCGGGCTGCTCTACCCCTGCTTCTGCACCCGCGCCGAGGTGCGCGCCGAGATCAAGAACGCCGACGCCGCGCCGCACGGCCCCGACGGCGCGAACTATCCGGGGACCTGCCGCAAGCTCGGGCGCCAGGAGCAGAACCGCCGCATTCGCGCCGGCAAGGGGCATGCGCTCCGCATCGACATGGCCAAGGCCTGCGCGCGCGTCGGTGCGCTCACCTGGGACGACCGCAAGGCCGGGCGGGTGCGCGCCGACCCGGTTTCGGCCGGGGACGTGGTGCTGGCGCGCAAGGACGTGCCGACCAGCTACCACCTCGCGGTCACGCTCGACGACCACCTCCAGGGCGTGACGCTGGTGACCCGCGGCGACGACCTGTTCCAGGCGACCCACGTGCACCGCCTGCTGCAGGCGCTGCTCGGACTGCGCACGCCGGAATATCTCCATCATCCGATGATCACCGATCCCAACGGCCTGCGTCTCGCCAAGCGCAACCGGGCGGTGACCCTGAGGGCGTTGCGCAGCGCCGGGAAAAGCCCGGCCGAGGTGCGGGGCATGATCGACCTCGACTGACCGGCTGCTGTGTCAGCGCACCGGTGCCGCTGGTCAGTCCGGCCCGGGCAGGGGCTCCAGCACTTCCGCCGCGGTGCGGCGCTCGATCACCAGCAGGCCAACCCCGAGGATGACGATGCTCCCCCCGATAACGAGATGCAGGGTCAGCGGCTCGCCCAGCAGCGCGAACCCGCCAAGCACCGAAGCAACCGGGGTGAGCAGCAGAAAGGGCGCGACCCGGTTGGCCTGGTAGCGCCCAAGCACATGGTACCAGCAGCTATAGCCGATCGCCGTCATCACTACGCCGAGATAGACCACCGCGCCCCACAGGACCGGACCGGCGCCGGCGAGCGCGCCGAACTGCCCGTGCTCGAAGAGCGCCGAGGCGATGAAAAGCTGGGGCGCGGCGAACACCGAGACCCAGGCGATCACGCTCACGCCGCCGATCTCGCCCAGCCGGCGCACCATGATCTGGCCGAACGCCCACATCAACGCACCCCCAAGCACCAGCGCGACGCCGAGCGTCTGGCCCTGGATGCGCGGTTCTCCGGCGATCAGATAAATGCCCGCGAAGGCGACCGTCATGCCCACGATCTGGCGCAGGCCGAGGCGCTCCTTGAGGAAAACCGCGGCGGTCAGGACCATGAACGGCACTTCCGCCTGGACGATCAGCGCGGTGGTGCCGGCGTCCAGATAACGCAGGCCGTTGAAGGTCAGCCCGTACTGAAAGGTCGAGCCGACCAGCGTCGCCCAGAACAACACCTTGAGCGCCGCGCGGGGGATCGGAACGAACCAGACCAGGATCAGGGCCGATACGCTGAAACGCAGCGCCATCAGGAGAATCGGCGGGAACTGGTCGACCACCGGCTTGGCGATGACGATGCCCATGCCCCAGGCGACCGGCACGGCGACCGCGATCAGAATGTCGAGCGGTTTCATCCCGGGTCCTGCATCCGAATATCGGTGGGGGCGGCGGTCGGCGGCGACGGAGCTTAGAGCGCTTCCCGGCTGGTAGAAACCAATTTGATCGGTGCAAATCGGCTCGGTCGGTCAGGCGCGGCGCGGCCGGGAGCGGGGTAAAAAACGGCCCTCCCCCAAGTCAGGGAAGGGCCAAACAGGCGAGTGCGGGAGCGGGGGGTCAGGGGCGCCAGAACGGTTTTCTCGCTTCTTCCTCGGCATCGCTTCGGCTGAGGCCGATGTCCTGGAGCAGCCGATCGTCGAGCGCCAGAAGACGATGACGCTGGCGCCAGCGTTCCTGCCAGACGTGGAGCGCTTCGGCGAATTCGACGAGCGCGCCGACGACGGCCGCGCCGAGGGCCGCCTCGGGGGGACGCCGCGGCAGGGTGCCGGTGCGGGAGATGTAGGATGCTGCGCTGGCGCAGGTTGCGCGTGACACGTTCATGGTCATTTTGCTGCTCCTTCCTGAAGGGAACCGGCCTGAAGGGAACCGGGGTTCGCCTCCGCCGTGAACCGTCGTGCTTGACCCGATCGATACGCCGATCCGGGCGCGGCGACAAACGATGATTCCTCATAGGGATGATTAGAAAATCTCATGTGAACACTGTTCGTTTCCCGACCGGCGCGATGATTCCGACCGCCGCGCCGTCCGGGACCCGCGATCCGAACCTAACCGCCTTTTCTGGGTGGATATATCCGGATCTTGCGGGTAAAGTGATTTTCCCGACGAGGCGCGGCACATGACCCGAACGGGACGCCGTTAAGAGCCCGTCTGGTGGCGATGGTTAAGGAAGTTTTAATAAAGTGGGCTCATTCGAATCGCGGCTCGACCGCACCGTCGTAACGCCGCCGGTTTTACGTCGATTCGCTTTTCGTTCGCCCTGGCGGGCGCGTGAATCGGGCGGGCGGGATTGCGCCCGGGGGACGGGCGCGTGACGCGACGGCTGCCGCCGCTCAATGCGCTCCGCGCCTTCGAGGCCGCGGCGCGCCACCTGAGCTTCACCCGCGCGGCGCAGGAACTCAACGTCACCCAGGCGGCGATCAGCCATCAGGTCAAGGCGCTCGAGGACCGTCTCGGCGTGCTGCTGTTCCGCCGCATCAACCGGGCGCTGCTGCTCACCGACGCCGGACAGGCCTATCTGCCGCCGGTGCGCGACGCTTTCGATCGTCTCGCCGAAGCGACCGCGCGGCTCCACGCCCAGGACAGCCGCGGCGCGCTGACCGTCAGCGTGCTGCCGTCGATCGCTACCAAGTGGCTGGTGCCGCGCCTCGGTCGTTTTCGCGAGGCGCAGCCCGATATCGACGTCCGCATCGCGCCGTCGCTTCACCTCACCGACTTCGCCCGCGAGGACGTCGACGTCGCGCTGCGCTACGGCCGTGGGGTGTGGCCGGGACTGCGCGCCGACCGGCTGATGACCGAGGACATCTTCCCGATCTGCAGCCCGAAATTGCTGGACGGACCGCACCCCTTGCGCGCGCCCGCCGATCTGCGCCATTACACCCTGCTGCACGACGAGGGTCACGGCGACTGGCGGGTCTGGCTGCTCGCCGCCGGGATCGACGACATCGATCCGACGCGGGGCACGGTCTTCACCGATTCGGGCATGCTCGTCCAGGCCGCCGTCGAGGGCCAGGGGGTGGCGCTGGGGCGGAGCGCGCTCGCCGCCGACGATCTCGCCGCGGGCCGCCTCGTGCGCCCCTTCGACGTCAGCCTGCCGGCCGAGTTCGCGTACTACCTCGTCTGCCCCGAAGCGAGCGCCGGGCGGCCCAAGATCGCCGCTTTCCGCGACTGGCTGATGGCCGAGACGGCGCGCCGCTGAGCGCCGCTGAACCGGCCGCTTCTCAGGCCGCGGCCTCGGCCTCGTCGTCGTTGGCCGCGACCGGTTTGACCCCGCGCCCCGAGCATGGGCGCCAAATCGGAGTCGGCCGATTCAGGGTCTCGGCGACGTAGCGGATCTCGCTGCGCGGCAGGCCGATGTCCTTGAGCGTCGCGTCGGGGAGAGCCGAGAGCTCGTGGAGCGTGGCGCGCCGGTTGCGCCGGATACGGAGCGCGCCGAGCGTGTTGCGGAGCAGGCAGGCGACGAAAGTGATCGACCGATGGACGGCGAGCGTGGCCTTGGGCACCTCGGCCGTACGGCCCGCGGCCGCAAAGGGGTCGGGTGCATGAGCGGCAGTCAGAAAGGCCCGCAGGAGAGGATCGGATATGTGCATTTTTCTAACACCTCTGAAGAGCGCCGCGGAATGTGATAGCGTGTTGACTAGAGTGATATGCGATCTATGACTCGGTGACAAACGATGAATCTTCATGTGACATGTTAGAAATAATTACATATCACTCATGACCCGCCGGCTTCCGCCGCTGAATGCCCTGCGCGCCTTCGAGGCCGCGGCGCGGCACTTGAGCTTCAGCAAAGCGGCGGACGCGCTCAACGTCACCCACGCCGCAGTGAGCCATCAGATCAAGGCGCTCGAGGAGCACCTAGGGGTCAAGCTGTTCCGCCGGCTCACCCGCGCAGTGCGGCTCACCGACGCCGGGCAAACGCTCTATCCGGTGCTGCGCGACGCTCTCGACGTCATCGCCGAGACCACCGAGCGCCTGCGCGCCGGCGACGAAACCGGCGCCCTCACCGTCGCCACCACCCCGGCGTTCGCGACGCGCTGGCTGGTGCCCAGGCTCGGCCGCTTCTATGCCGCGCAGCCCGACATCGACGTGCGCCTCAGTCCGTCCATGGAACTCGTCAATTTCGCGCGCGACGACATCGACGTCGCCGTGCGCTTCGGCCGCGGCGACTGGCCGGGGCTCGACGCCGAACTGCTGATGTGTCTCGACATGTATCCGGTGTGCAACCCCGACCTCCGCGACCGCCCGCACCGTTTGCGTGCGCCCGAAGACCTGCGCCGCGTCACCCTGCTCCACGACGACCTGCGCGAGGACTGGCAGCGCTGGCTGGTGGCCGCCGGCGTCACCGGCATCGATCTTTCGCGCGGCCCGACGTTCAGCGAAACCACCGCGCTACTGCAGGCGGCGGTCTCCGGCCTCGGCGTCGCCGTCGCCCACAGCGCGCTCGTCGCCGACGATCTAGCCGCAGGCCGCCTCGTGCGCCCCTTCGACATCACGATGGCGACCGACGCCGGCTTCTACGTCGTCTGTCCCGAGGCGGTGCGCGCCCGGCCCAAGGTCGAGGCGTTCCGCGACTGGCTGTTCGCCGAAGCGGCCGGCGGCGAATACCGCTGAGCGCGGCGCTCAATCGGCCCGTTCGACCACCGGGCGGCGGCCGGTCCAGGGCGCGGCGGCTTCGATCTGCGCGGCGAGACGGAACAGCGTCGCCTCGTCGCCAAAGCGGCCGACGAACTGAACCCCGATCGGCAGACCGTCGCCGTTCCAGGAGAGCGGCAGCGACATCGCCGGCGCCCCGGTCGCGTTGGACAGGCCGGGGAAAGCCGAGAAGCCGGTGATCGCCGCCATATAAGCCTCCATGTCGTCGGTCGCCGGGTCGAGCACGCCGATCTCGAGCGGCGGCTCGGCGAGCTGGGGCGTGATCAGCACGTCATAGTCCATGAAGAAGCGGCCGATCTGGCGGCTCACCCGGCGCATGGTCTTGAGCGCGGCGACCACGGCGGCGCCGCTCACCCCATCGGCGCCGGCGGCCAGCGCCCAGCTCGCCGGCTCGACCAGGGCCTGGGGCTCGACGCCGAGCTCGGCGGCGCGCTCCTCGATGTCGGCGCGGGCGTAAGCCGTGATGACGTCGACCCGGGCCGGATCGATCAGCGCGCGGTCGTAGTCGGGCTCGGCCTCCTCGACCCGGTGGCCGAGGTCGGCGCAGAGCCTGGCCGCGCCTTCCATGGCCGCGACGCAGTCGACATGGACCGGCAGATCGGCGGGCGGCCGGGCCGAGAAGGCGACGCGCAAACTGCCCGGGTCGGCGCCGACCTCGTCGAGGAAGGGCCGCGCGTTGGGCGGCACGGCGTAGGGATCGCCGGGCTCGGGCCCGCTGACGGCGTCCAGCAGGGCGGCGCTGTCGCGCACGCTGCGCGTGATCGCGTGACTGATCGACATGCCCGCCCAGCCGTCCGACTCGAAAGGTCCCGAGGGCGTGCGCCCGCGCGTCGGCTTGAGCCCGAACAGCCCGCAGCACGAGGCGGGCACGCGGATCGAACCGCCGCCGTCCGAGGCATGCGCCGCCGGTACGATGCCCGCCGCCACCGCCGCCGCCGCGCCGCCGCTCGATCCGCCGGGGATGTGGCCGGGGCTCCAGGGATTGCGCGTCGGCCCGTGAAGCAGGGGTTCGGTGGCGTAGCTCAGGCCGAGCTCGGGCGAGTTGGTGCGCGCGAACATCACTAACCCGGCGGCCTTGTAGCGTACCACCAGGGTGCTGTCGGCGTCACAGACGTAGTCCTCGTAGAGCCGCGAGCCGTTGGTCATCGGTGTCCCCGCCATGGCCGCGCCGAGGTTCTTGAGCGGGAAGGGCACACCGGACAGCGGCCCGTCGGGCAGCCCCGCCGCGATGGCCGCCCGGGCCATGTCGTGGAATTCGACGGTGACCATGTTGAGCTTGGGGTTGAGCGCCTCGACCCGGGCGATTGCCTCGTCCAGCAGCGCGTCGGCGCTGACTTCGCGCTTGCGCACCAGTTCGGCGAGGCCGAGGGCGTCGTATGAGTCGTAGTCCTGGAAGCCGGTCATCTATGTCCTCAGTTCCTCTAGGTCCTCGTATAGCTTGAGCGCATCGGGGTTGGCGAGCGCGTCCTTGTTGCGCACCTCGCGGCCGTGGATCACGTCGCGCACCGCGAGCTCGACGATCTTGCCCGAGATGGTGCGCGGGATGTCGGCGACCTGAATGATCTTGGCGGGAACGTGGCGCGGCGTCACGTTGGCGCGGATTTCGCGCCGGATGCGGTCGGCGCGCGCGTCGTCGAGGCTTAGCCCCGGCCTGAGCACGACGAACAGCACCACGCGGACGTCGCCTTCCCAGTTCTGGCCGACGCAGATCGCCTCCATCACCTCGTCGATCTTTTCGACCTGACGGTAAATCTCGGCGGTGCCGATGCGCACGCCGCCGGGGTTGAGCACGGCGTCCGAGCGGC
>JBHHZM010000149.1:0-6820 GCA_046758065.1 Alphaproteobacteria bacterium
CCTCATCCTGAGCATGTCGAAGGATGAGGGAACCCAGGCGAATTTTTCAACGGCCCGTTATAGGATTGTCCCCTCCCCTGGCGGGTAAGGGCGGGGGGAGGGGGAGTGGTCGTGACTCTCTCGATCTGCAAATGAGCGCCGGCGGAGACGTGAGCGCCGGCTGGATCTGCGTCGGCGTGATCGGCAGGCCGAAGGGCGTGCGCGGACTGATGCATGTGACGAGTTACACGGAGCGGCCCGCGGACATCGCGGCCTACGGCCCGGTCTATGACGCGCCCGACGGCCGCGCGGTCGATCTCGCGCTGCGCGAAACGGCCGGCGGCGCGGTGGTGGCGAGCATCGCCGGCGTCGAAGATCGCGAGTCGGCGGCGGCGCTGACCGGCACCCGGCTCTGGCTGCCGCGGGCGGCGCTGCCCGAACCGGAGACCGACGAGTACTATCATGCCGATCTCGTCGGTCTCAGCGCCGAGCGGACCGACGGCAGCGTCTTCGGCGCCGTGACGGCGGTGCACGACTTCGGCGCCGGCGCCGTCCTCGAGCTGACGCCGGAAGCCGGCGGTTCGACGGTGATGCTGCCGTTCACCCGCGAGGTCGTGCCCGAGATCGACATCGCCGGCGGGCGCCTCGTCGTCGTCCCGCCCGACGAAACGGCGGCGGAGGACACGGGAGCCGAGACATGAGCCCGGTCTGGCGGGTACGCGTGCTCACCCTGTTTCCGGAGATGTTTCCGGGACCGCTCGGCCACTCGCTTGCCGGGCGGGCGCTCGAAGATGGCGTTTGGGCGCTCGAAACGGTGGACATTCGCGCGTTTGCGCGCGATAAACACGGCGCCGTCGACGACGCTCCGTTCGGCGGCGGCCCGGGGATGGTGATGCGGGCGGACGTACTCGCTGCGGCGATCGACGCAAGCGCGGCGCCGGGCGCGGCAGACGCGCGCATTCTGCTGACCCCGCGCGGCCGGCGCCTCGATCAGCGCCGGGTGCGCGCGCTGGCGGCGACGCCGCGGGTGACGCTGGTTTGCGGTCGCTACGAAGGCGTCGACGAGCGGGTCGTCGAGGCGCGCGGGCTCGAGGAGCTCAGCCTCGGCGATTTCGTGCTGTCGGGGGGCGAACCGGCGGCGCTGGCGCTGATCGACGCTTGCGTGCGACTGCTGCCGGGAGTGGTCGGCGAACCGGCGGGACTCGAGGAGGAAAGCTTCGAAGCCGACCTCCTGGAGCACCCGCAGTTCACGCGGCCCGCCGAGTGGGAGGGCCGCACCGTGCCCGAGGTGTTGCTCTCCGGCCATCACGGGCGCATTCGTGCTTGGCGTCGGGCCGAGGCCGAGCGGGCGACGCGGGAGCGCCGCCCCGACCTGTGGGCGGAGCATGTCGCGGGCAAGGAAGGTTGATCAGGAAAGGCGAAGGCCATGAACATCATCGAAGAGATCGAGCGCGAGCAGATCGAGAAACTGTCCGACGCGCGGGCGATCCCGACCTTCGCGCCGGGCGATACGCTGCGCGTCCGGGTCAAGGTCGTCGAAGGCACGCGCGAGCGCGTTCAGGCCTTCGAAGGAGTCTGCATCGCGCGCCGCAACCGTGGCCTCAACTCGTCGTTCACGGTGCGCAAGATTTCCTACGGCGAGGGCGTCGAGCGTGTTTTCCCGCTCTACTCGCCGCGCATCGACGGCATCGAGGTGGTGCGCCGCGGCGACGTCCGGCGGGCCAAGCTCTACTACCTGCGGGGCCGCCGCGGCAAACGCGCCCGCATCGCCGAAAAGACGACGGGATTGGCGGCCAAGCTGGCGGCGGGCGAACGCAAGGCGGCGCAGGACAAGGCGGCGGCCGCGACCGCGGCCCGGAAAGCCGCCGCCGAAACGCCCGAAGCCACCTGAGCCGGGCCCGGTCCGCAACCTGCGGGCGGCGGCGGACTTGGCCGGCGGCGCTCGCGCCCTAGGTATCCTAGGTATACGGAACGGCGCTTGCAACGCCTTCGCACGGTTCCAAGGAGTCGCCGATGTCCCGTCCCCGCACCCTGTTTGACAAGATCTGGCAGAGTCATCTCGTCGACCGGCAGGACGACGGCACCTGCCTGCTCTACATCGACCGGCATCTGGTTCACGAAGTAACCAGTCCGCAGGCCTTCGAGGGCCTGCGCGCCGCCGGCCGGCCGGTGCGTCGCCCCGAAGCAACGCTCGCGGTGGCCGATCACAACGTGCCCACCACCGACCGCAGCCGGGGCATCGACGACGCGGAATCGCGCATCCAGATCGCCGCGCTCGAAGCCAACTGCGCCGAGTTCGGCGTCGAACTCTACGACATGAGCGACATCCGCCAGGGGATCGTCCATATCATCGGACCGGAACAGGGGCTGACCCAGCCGGGCATGACGGTCGTCTGCGGCGACAGCCACACCGCGACGCACGGCGCCTTCGGCGCGCTCGCCTTCGGCATCGGCACCTCCGAGGTCGAGCACGTGCTGGCGACCCAGACCCTGATCCAGCGTCCCGCCAAAAACATGCGTATCACCGTCGAGGGCGACCTGCCGCCCGGCGTCACGGCCAAGGACCTGATCCTCGCGATCATCGGCCGGATCGGCACCGCCGGCGGCACCGGACACGTCATCGAATACGCCGGCGACGCCATCCGCGGCCTGTCGATGGAAGGGCGCATGACGGTCTGCAACATGTCGATCGAGGCCGGCGCGCGCGCCGGTCTGGTGGCGCCCGACGAGACCACTTTCTCGTACCTGAAGGGTCGGCCCAAGGCGCCCAAGGCGGGCGCCTGGGAGCAGGCGCTGGCCACCTGGAAGACGTTGCCTTCGGACCCGGGCGCGAGGTACGACCGCGAAGTCGTGCTCGACGCCTCGGACGTCGCGCCGCTCGTCACCTGGGGGACCAGCCCCGAGGACACGCTGCCGATCACCGCGGCCGTTCCCGACCCGGCCGAGGCAGCCGACGAAACCAGGCGCCGCTCGATCGCGCGCTCGCTCGAATACATGGGACTCGCCGCCGGTACGCCGCTCGCCGAGGTCCGTATCGACAAGGTGTTCATCGGCTCGTGCACCAACGGCCGGATCGAGGACCTGCGCGCCGCCGCCCGCATCGCCCGCGGCCGCAAGGTGGCGGATCATGTGCAGGCGCTGATCGTGCCCGGCTCGGGACTGATCAAGGAGGCGGCGGAAGCCGAGGGCCTCGACCGCATCTTCGTCGAGGCCGGCTTCGAGTGGCGCGAGCCGGGCTGTTCGATGTGCCTCGCCATGAACGCCGACAAGCTCAAGCCCGGCGAGCGCTGCGCCTCGACCTCGAACCGCAACTTCGAGGGTCGCCAGGGGCCGGGCGGGCGCACCCATCTGATGAGCCCGGCGATGGCCGCGGCCGCCGCGGTGGCGGGACGTCTCGCCGACGTCCGCGACTACATCCCCGACTATATCTGACGACTGCGGCAGGGAAGCGCCCGATGGAAAAATTCACCAGCTTCAGCGCGATCGCGGCGCCGCTGCCGGCGATCAACATCGACACCGACAAGATCATTCCGGCGCGTTTCCTCAAGACGATCAAGCGCACGGGGCTGGGGGCGTCGTTGTTCAACGACCTGCGGTTCAACCCTGACGGTTCGGAGAAGCCCGACTTCGTCCTCAACCAAGCGCCGTATCGCGACGCGCAAATCCTGATCGTGGGCGAGAACTTCGGCTGCGGTTCGAGCCGCGAGCACGCGCCCTGGGCGCTCGCCGACTTCGGCATCCGCTGCATCGTCGGCGCCTCGTTCGCCGACATCTTCTACAACAACGCATTCAAGAACGGGCTGTTGCCGATCACGCTTGCGGAAGCGGCGGTCGCAACGCTGATGGACGACGCGCGGGGCGGCGCCAACGCGCGCTTCACCGTCGATCTCGAAGCGCAGACGATCGCCCGGCCGAACGGCGAGACGGTCGCGTTCGACATCGACCCGTTTCGCAAGCACTGCCTTCTGAACGGGCTCGACGACATCGGCCTGACGCTCGCGAAGGCGAAACGGATCGACGATTTCGAGTCTCGCCAGCGGGTCGAGCGCCCCTGGCTCTACGCCTGAAACGCCCCGGCGAGGAGGAGGACCGGTTGATGGCGGCGAACCGCAAGCTGTTGATTCTGCCCGGCGACGGCATCGGGCCCGAGGTGATGCGCGAAGTGCGGCGCATCGTCGACTGGCTCGGCGCGCACCGCGGCGCGAGCTTCGACATCGAAGAGGGGCTCATCGGCGGCGCCGCCTACGACGCCACCGGCACGCCCTACCCCGACCAGACGCGCGAGGCGGCGCTGGCCTGCGACGCCATTCTGTTCGGTTCCGTCGGCGGACCGAAATGGGAAGCGCTCGACTTCTCGCTCAGGCCCGAACGCGGGCTGCTGGGGTTGCGCAAGGACCTCGGTCTGTTCGCCAACCTCAGGCCGGCGGTGGTGTTCGAGGCGCTCGCCGACGCCTCGACCCTGAAGCGCGATCTCGTCGCCGGGCTCGACATGATGATCGTGCGCGAACTCACCGGCGGCATCTACTTCGGCGAGCCGCGCGGCGTCGCGACCCTGGCCGGCGGCGAGCGCCGCGGCGTCAACACCGAGGTCTACACCACCGGCGAAATCCGCCGCGTCGCCCGCGTCGCTTTCGAGCTCGCGCGCAAGCGCAACGGCCTCGTGCACTCGGTCGACAAGGCCAACGTGCTCGAAAGCAGCGAACTGTGGCGCGAGGAGGTGCAGGCACTGCACGACGACGAGTACGCCGACATCGAGCTCAGGCATATGTACGCCGACAACGCGGCGATGCAGCTGGTGCGCGCGCCCAAGCAGTTCGACGTCATCGTCACCACCAACATGTTCGGCGACATCCTCTCGGACTGCGCCGCCATGCTCACCGGCTCGCTCGGCATGCTGCCTTCGGCGTCGCTCGGCGAGCCCGGCGCCGACGGCTTCAGCCGCGGCCTCTACGAACCGGTGCACGGCTCGGCGCCCGACATCGCCGGGCGCGACGCCGCCAACCCGCTCGCCGAGGTCCTGAGCTTCGCCATGCTGCTGCGCTACTCGTTCGGGATGACCGAGGAGGCGGCACTGATCGAACAGGCGGTCGAAAGCGTGCTCGCCGGAGGGCTGCGCACCGCCGACATCATGCAGCCCAAGAAGGCCAGGGTCTCGACCAGCGTGATGGGCGACGCGCTGCTGCACGAACTCGACAAGCTGGCGGACTGAAAACCGCGCGGGGAAGGAACGGGGAAATGGGCTACAAGGTTGCGGTGGCCGGCGCCACGGGGGCGGTCGGGCGCGAGCTCCTCAAGACCCTGGCCGAGCGCGAATTCCCGGCCGACGAAGTGGTCGCCCTGGCATCCGCGCGTTCGGCCGGCAGGGAGGTCTCGTTCGGCGAGGACAAGGTGCTCAAGGTCGGCGACCTCGCGAGCTACGACTTCGCCGGCACCGACCTCGCGCTGTTCTCGCCGGGCGCCAGGGTTTCGGCCGAGCATGCGCCGCGCGCGACCGCAGCGGGCTGCGTGGTGGTCGACAACACGTCGCAGTTCCGCATGGACGCCGACGTGCCGCTGGTGGTGCCCGAAGTCAACGCGGCGGCGATCGCCGGTTACGGCGCGCGCAACATCGTCGCCAATCCCAACTGCTCGACCATCCAGATGGTGGTCGCGCTCAAGCCGCTGCACGATCTGGCGTGCATCGAACGCGTGGTGGTCGCCACCTACCAGGCGGTGTCGGGCGCCGGCCAGGCGGCGATGGACGAACTGTTCGACCAGACCAAGGCGCTCTACGTGCACGAAACCCAGGAGCCCGAGAAGTTCCCCAAGCGCATCGCCTTCAACGCCATCCCGCACATCGACGTCTTCATGTCCGACGGCGCGACCCGGGAAGAATGGAAAATGGCGCAGGAAACCAAAAAGATCCTCGATCCCGAGATCGAGGTCATCGCGAGTTGCGTTCGCGTGCCCGTCTTCATCGGTCACGCCGAAGCCGTGCATGTCGAATTCGCCCGGCCGATCCGCGAGGACGAGGCGCGCTCGGTGCTGGCCCACGCCCCCGGCGTCGTCGTCGTCGACGAGCGCGCCGACGGCGGCTATGTCACGCCGTCCGAATGCGCCGGCGATGACGCGGTCTACGTCTCGCGCCTGCGCCGCGACCCGACGGTGGCCAACGGTCTGGCGATGTGGGTGGTGTCCGACAACCTGCGCAAGGGCGCGGCGCTCAACGCCGTGCAGATCGCCGAAATACTGGTCTCCGACTACCTGCAACCCGGCAAGCGCGCGGCGGGCTGAGGCGGTGGGCTAGGGGAGCGAAGTTACGCCTTTTGAGACGATGCGCTGTTTAACGGCGTGGCGTTACCAAGTAATGGCGGCGGACGCTTGGGATGTTGGCAGACGCATCCACTTAGGGGTGATCATCACTTCCTTCCCGCTTCGCCGTTCGGCTGCTGCGTACCGGAGCGAGAATGGTCGGATCGAAGTCCAGCCTTGGTAGATTCGATGGATTTCTGGGCAGTCGTCGTAGGTCAGCACCCAGGCAGCATCCCTCATAGATTCTAACCGGGCTCCGAGAGCAACGTGGTAGTCCTCATCTAGGGCGTTCAGGTACAACGTTTTCCCTTTGTTGAAGTATGGAGGATCAATGAAATAGAACGTAGAATCTGAGTTCTGGCCTTCGATAAATTTAATTCCGTCACGCCCGGAGATATGGATGCGTTCACGGTATTCGGCGAGTTTCTTGCACCGGCGAATCAATTCTGTCTTGTTGAATCGGGCGTTGAGTTTCCATTTCCCTTTTTGTCTTATCCCGCCGATAGGACCTCCATTCATTATGATCCCGGACCGATTGCATCGATTTAAG
>JBHHZM010000150.1:0-6641 GCA_046758065.1 Alphaproteobacteria bacterium
TACACGGTTCGATTCGCTCGAAAAATCTCGATCGACCGGCTAGATTATCCGGGTTTGTGGTCGAGCCTTTTAATGAAGGGGTGATCGTCTTCTGTTTCGGCAAATGGAGGTATAGAAATGAGAGCAGACGATTGGAGAAAATATATTTGCGAGTTCATAGGGACGTACACCCTGGTTTTTTTCGCCGCCGGGGCGGTCATGATCGACTCTGTTCTGGACGGCAATCTTGGCGCGATCGGCGGCGGCCTGATTGCGGGGTTGGTCATCAGCATCGTCATCTATACCTTCGGCCACATCTCCGGGGGACATGTGAATCCGGCGCTTTCGATTGCAGCCGCCTATCTCGGACGACTCGATCGCCGACTGCTTCCCGGCTACATAATTGCGCAGATGTCAGGATCGGCGGCGGCCGGTCTTTCGCTATTGTGGGCCGTGGGCGATCACGCGAGCATGGGGGCCAATCTTCCCAACTTTGACCTCGGCGTGACACCGGATGTTGCCTTCGCCGTCGAGCTGTTCCTGTCGTTTCTCCTGATGTGGGTGATCTGCGGAACCGCATACAGCAGCCGCGCGGACGCCCCCTTCGCCGGCCTGGCGATCGGGGCCACTGTCGGGGTCGAGGTCATGCTGATGGGGCCCTATGCCGGCGCGGCGATGAATCCGGCCCGCGCCTTCGGTCCCTATCTCGCGTTCGGCGACTTCACCCATTACTGGATTTATCTGGTCGGCCCCGTGGCCGGCATGCTGGCCGGGGCGGCGGTCTATCGCCTGACCCACGCGATCAAGGGCGTCACGCCGTGAAGGCGCCGCCGGCGTCACGCGGTGAGGCGGAAGTACAGCATTGGCAGACGTTCGGGCAATCGTTCGAGGCGGTCGATGACGAGTACGTTGCGCGGCCCGAAAATCCGGGCGAGATAGCTGTCACCGCCGGAGTCGAGACCCACCGCAAACACGTCGATGCCAGCGTGGGCGAGCCCGGCGACGGCTTGGCGCGCGTCCTCGACGAGGTAGCGGCGGTCGGCGACGTCGATATCGGAGGGCTCGCCGTCGGTCACCACAAGCAGCAGCCGGCGATGGCTGGACTGGACGCCAAGTTCGCCGCCGGCGTGGCGCAGCGCCGCGCCGATGCGTGTCGAGAGGCTCCCCGTGAGGCCGGCGAGCCGTGACTTGACGCCGGCATCGTAGGTTGCGCCGAAATCCTTGATACGGGTGTATCGCACCTCCTCTCGCCCGTTCGAGCAGAAGGCGTGGACGGCGAAGGGATCACCGAGGCCGTCCATGGCGTGGGCGAGTAGTGCCGTGGCGTCGCGTTCGAGCGAGAGCACGCTGGCGATACCCCCCAGCACGACGTCGTTGGTGGATTGCGAGGCGTCGAGCAGCAAGAGCACCGAAAGGTCGCGGTGCCTGCGGACCGAGGTGGCGTAGACCCGCGGGTCCGGCGTCTCGCGCCGCCGACGGCTGACCGCCGCCTCGATGCAGGCGTCAATGTCGAGACGATCGCCCTCGGGCTGGCGTCGCAGCCTGACCGGGCGGCTGACCCGCGCCGAGCGGATGAGCGCCGAGATACGATAGATGAGACCGGGGTGGCGGTCGAGGATGCGATCGATGTCGTGTGCCCGGCCCTCGTTCGCCGGGCATTCAACGACGGTAGTCCACTGGGGCCGGACACGGCCGATGACGTAGTCCCACTCGGGGTATCGCGCCACCGGAACTCCGGCCTCCTCCACCGGCTCGTCGGCCGCGGCCGGCGGGCGCACCGTGTCGGTGGTGTCGTCGTCGTCGTTGCGCTCGCGGTCGGGCAGCGAGGCTTCGTCGTCGGCAGCCACGATCCGCGCCGATTCGAAGAGGGTGTCGGGCTCCTGGGGTGCCGAGTCGCCGGCGTCACCGAAATCCCACAGCCCGAGATTGTCGTCGCGATACGGCGGCTCGACGACATAGGTACGGGCGTTGAACTGAACACGCATCTGGCCGAGATCGTTGCCGAGCAGGCCGCCGAGACGGCGGCTCGTCGCCGGGTCGTCCCATGCATCCTCGGCGTCGAAGAACAGGGCACGCCCCTTGCGGACCCAGGCGTTGTCGTCCTCGTAAGCCGGATCGATCAGCGCCCGCGCCAGGCGCGCCATCAGCGCCGGGGCGATCAACGCCCCGCTCGGCCGGGCGACGTGAAACGGCCGCCACAAGCGCCGCAGGCCGGGATACTCGCGCATCGCCAGCGTCTCGACCCGGGCGTCCTCGATCAGCGAGACCAGCGCCACTTGTACCGGCTTGAGACTGCCCACCGGGAACCGCGCGCCGGAGTGCAGCAGATGCGCGCCGATATGCGCGAGCGCGGCGCGGAACAGCTCGGTCGCCTGCCATGCGGCGACGCCGCGAAACGTCTCGGGCACGCGGATGAGCCCGTTGTCGAAGCTCGCCCGGTGCGGCACGGTGTCGGCCGCGCCGTTGCCGCCGGGCGTACGGATGGGCACGCGCAACCGCCACAACGCCACCAAGTAGGCCTTGAGCCGGCGTTCGACGTCGGCGAAGACGATGTCTGCGGCGTCGCGGTGCAGCCACAGCCACGCCCGCCGGTCGGCCAGGGAAAAGTAGGCGACCCGGCGGTCGGGCTCGCCACCCGCCGCCCGCACTCCGGCGAGCGCCCACGATTCGAATGCCGGCACGTCGAGCTCGGCAAGCAGCGTCTCGATACGGTCGAGAAGCGCAGCGATCGATTCGGGCGCCAGCGGCGCCAGCCGGGTCACGATATCGAGCCAGGCGCAGAACGGCTCCGCACGATCAAGACGGCGTGTCGCCTTGGTTGCCGCCGACAACAGCGCGAGCGCCGCGCGTCTCCCCGCCGCGCGGCCCACCGCGACGCAGGCGCCGCCCAGCGCGACCGCGGCCTCGGGCCCGACGACCGTTGCGCAGGTCGGGGCGCTGCGCATGTAGGCCATGATGCAGGCTGGGCCGAGATCGGCGCCCGAGACCTCCCGACAGGCGCCGATCCAGCGCTCGAGCGTTTCGCCGGGAAAGGTTCGCCGCACCTCCTCCCACACCTGATCGAGGGTGCCGACGAGGTGGGGGTCCGCCGAGAAGGCCTCGCCCAGACGTGCCCTCGGATCGACCACGACGGCGCCCCGCGGCGGCTACACGCAGGCCGAGATCGCCGCGGTCAGCGCATCCCGGATGTCGGGGTCGTCGGTGATCGGCAGAACCATCGCCGCCCGGCACGCCGCCTGCATCTCCATGCCGCCGCCGATCAGGCGGGCGGCGTAGATAAGCATGCGTGTCGACGCGCCCTCGTCGAGGCCGTGTCCCTTGAGGTTGCGCGAGCGTTCGGCGATCCGCACCAGGCGGTGCGCGACGTCGGGGTCGGCACCCGATTCGTGGACCACGATCTCGGCCTCGATACCCGGTTCGGGATAGTCGAAGTCGATGGCGCCGAAGCGTTGCTTGGTCGATTCCTTGAGATCCTTGAGAACGCTCTGGTAGCCGGGATTGTACGAGATCGTGAGCTGGAAATCGGGATGCGACTCGACCAGTTCGTTCTTCTTTTCGAGCGGCAACACGCGGCGATCGTCGGTGAGCGGGTGTATGACGACGGTCGTGTCCTGCCGGGCCTCGACGATTTCGTCGAGATAGCAGATGGCGCCGTGGCGGACAGCGAGAGTCAGCGGGCCGTCATGCCACACGGTGCCGTGGGCGTCGAGCAGATAGCGCCCGACGAGATCGGACGCGGTCATGTCCTCATGACAGGCGACGGTGATGAGCGGTTCGCCCAGACGCCATGCCATGTGCTCGAGAAAGCGGGTCTTGCCGCAGCCGGTGGGGCCCTTCAGCATCATCGGCATGCGGCTGGCGTAGGCCGCCTCGAACAAGGCGACCTCGTCGCCGATCGGACGATAGTAGGGTTCCCGATCGATACGGTAGTTGTGCAATGGCATGGTCTGGTCCATGGGCGTCCGACACGATTCTACAAGGGCGACAGCGACACGATCAGTGCCGCCCGCCCGGTAACGATGCGCAGGTGAGGGTCATCGACGTCTCGACGCCTGAGACCGACAAGGAGGAAAGGTCGGGGCGGGCACGACCCGCCCCGACATCGCCGTCAGCGATGGGCCGCCGTCTTCTGGTTGGGAATGCCTTCCATGGGGCATTCGTCCGTCCCCACCGTGCCGCGGGTAAGAGCTTCGACCATCTCGCGGGTCGCCTCGGGATCGGTAACCCATTTCCGATAGAAGTCGTAGGGACACGCCGCCACGCCTTCGACCTCCTCGCGGGAGTTGATCTTGCCCGTGTAGCCGCGGTGCAGCAGCTTGAACAGGTGATTCTGTGACTGCATGTTGCGGCGCGCATCGCGGATCAGCGACTTCGAAATCGCCGCGTACTGGATCCCGTTCTCTTCCTCGCCGCACTCGCCGAGCGTCCGCCCGTCGAAGCCGATGACCGAGGAGTGACCGAAGTACGAGTACACGCCGTCGAACCCCGACGCGTTCGCCACTGCCACATAGACATTGTTGGCCCAGGCCATCGCCCTCGCTATAAGGACCTGCTGATCTTTCGCCGGATACATGTATCCCTGGCAACGGACAATCAGCTCGGCGCCCTTCATGGCACAATCGCGCCAGATCTCCGGATAGTTCCCGTCGTCGCAGATGATCAAGCTGACCTTTAGTCCCTTCGGTCCATCGGAGACGTAGGTACAGTTTCCGGGATACCATCCCTCGATCGGCACCCAGGGCATGATCTTGCGGTACTTCTGAACGATTTCGCCCTGGTCGTTCATCAGGATGAGCGTGTTGTAGGGCGCCTTGTTGGGGTGCTCCTCGTGGCGCTCGCCGGTGAGCGAGAACACGCCCCACACCTTGGCGTTGCGGCAGGCCTCGGCGAAGATATCGGTTTCCTCGCCGGGAATCGACGAGGCCGTCTCGTACATCTCCTTGGGGTCGTACATGATCCCGTGGGTGCTGTACTCGGGGAAAATGACGAGGTCCATCCCCGGCAAGCCGACCTTCATGCCTTGCAACATCTCGGCGATGTTGCGCGCGTTCGCCAGCACCTCCTCCTTGGTGTGGAGGCGCGGCATCTTGTAGTTCACGACGGCAACGCCGATCGTGTCGTTACTGCTAGAGATGTCACCGTGTAGCATGTCTGCCTCTCCATTCAGTGGTTCGCACTGGTCCTTTCGCCGCTTCCCCTGTAATCGCGGCGTCGAGCGCCGCTGCATCGGTTCGTTCAGCCCCCATTCGAAATTCGTTCTGATTCACGTGCCGCCTCAGACCGAGAGGTGCGCGGCAACGACGTCTTCCGTCAGCTCGCTGATATGGCCCTTAGTGAGAATGCGTCCGTTTTCCATCATGGCGAATTGCTGCGTAACCTCGCGAACGAAGTCGAGGTTCTGCTCGACCAGAAGAATCGCACAGTCGCGCTCGCTGTGGATGCGCTTGATGATCTCCTGAATCTCGGCCACCACGGAAGGCTGCAAACCCTCCGTCGGCTCGTCCATGAGCAGCAACTTCGGCTCCTGCACGAGCGCGCGGGCGATCGCGAGCAGTTGCTGTTGCCCACCGCTCAACACGCCGCCCTTGTGGTCCACAAGCGATTTGAGCGACGGAAAATAGTCGAACACGAAGCCCGGCGGCTGGCCGTTCGCGATGCCCTTGCCCAGCATGGCGAGAAGCAGGTTTTCGGTAACCGAGAGGTCGGGGATGATTTCACGCCCCTGGGGCACGTAGGAAATGCCCAGCATGGCGCGATCATGGGACTTCAGGTGCGTGATGTCGTTTCCATCGAAAATGATCGATCCGGATTTGGGTGGGACGACGCCGATCACGGCGCGCAGGAGAGTAGACTTGCCGGCCCCATTGCGGCCCAGAACGCTGACCATCCCACCCTCGGGGATGTCCAGCGAAACGCCGTGGAGGATGTGGCTGGTGCCGTAGAAGTTATCGATGTCCTTGATCTCAAGCGTCACCGGCGCCTCCCTTGCCGAGGTAGACCTCCTGGACGGTTTCGTTCGCGACGACCTCCGCAAGCGGCCCTTCCGCCAGCAACTGACCCTGGTGAAGCACGGTTACGATGTCGGCGATCTGGCGGACGATGTGCATGTCGTGCTCGACGAGCAGAACGGAGTGCGATTTCGCGATCTTCTTGATCAGCTCGGCGGTCTTGTGTTTGCCGTCCTCAGTCATGCCCGTCGTCGGCTCGTCGAGAAGCATCAGCTTGGGTTTCGATCCGACCATCATGCCGAGCTCGAGCCACTGGCGCTCGCCGTGCGACAGGGTATCGGCAGGCTCGCCGGCCTTGTCCTCGAGCCCGATCATTTCGAGGATATCCCAGATACGGTCGGACTCCTCGGGCGAAACCTTGCGGAACAACGTCTTGAACACCCTTCGGTTGCTCTGCAGCGACACCATCAGGTTGTCGAACACCGACAACGTCTCGTACATGTTGGGCACCTGAAACTTGCGGCTCACGCCGAAGCCGAAGATCCGGTCGGGCGGCATGCCCGTGATATCCCGGCCCTCGAAGTAGATCTTGCCGGAGACCGGCTTGAAGCGGCCGGTGATAATGTCGATAAGCGTCGTCTTTCCGGCTCCGTTCGGCCCGAGCAGGACCCGCAGTTCGCCGTCGCCGATCGAAAAGTCGAGGTCGTCGAGGAT
>JBHHZM010000151.1:0-6537 GCA_046758065.1 Alphaproteobacteria bacterium
AGAAGCACGCCGAGTAGGACCGACCTGCCCGCGTTCAACGTGTTGCACCAGATTGAGTTTGGCGGGAAATGCCGCCCCTCACCGGCGCTTGAACGGCGGCGGGCGCTCCTGTACCAAGGCGGCGCGCGATGGTGCCGCCGGTGCGGGGCGCGGGGACGATGAAACTGCTGATCCGGGGATCGAAGGCCAGGGCGCGCGCGGCGATGATCGCGCGCCATCTGACGACCGACTGGACGGTCGCGGCGTGGGGCGCGGACGAGCCGCCCGCGGCGCTCGCCGACGCCGACGCCCTGCTCGCCATGCACTACGACGCCGCCATGCCGCCGGCGCCCAAGCTGAGGCTGTTGCAGCTTCCGGGCGCCGGCTTCGACGCAATCGATTTCGCCGCGGTGCCGGCGTCGGCCGCGATCTGCAACGTCTACGGCCACGAGACCGGGATCGCCGAGTACGTGTTCGCCGCGATGCTCGAATGGGTCACCGGGTTGTCGCGCATGGACGCCCGGCTGCGCGCCGGCGACTGGCGCGACAGCCTGTTCCTCGACGGCCCGGTGCACGGCGAGCTCGCGGGGGCGACGCTCGGCCTGGTCGGTTACGGGCACATCGGCCGCGAAGTGGCGCGCCGGGCCCGGGCGTTCGGCCTGCGCGTGATCGCCGCGACCCGCTCGCCCGAGAAGCGCGACGACAACGTCGACGCCATCGGCGGCATGGAGACGCTCGGCGCGATGCTGGGCGAAGCCGATTTCGTCGTCGTCGCCTGCCCGCTGGTCGATCAGACGCGCGGCCTGATCGGCGCCGCCGAGCTGGCGGCGATGAAGCCGACCGCCGTGCTGATCAACGTCGCGCGCGGCGCCGTGGTCGACGAGGACGCGCTCTACGCCGCCTGCCGCGAGCGCGCGATCGCCGGCGCGGTGATCGACGTCTGGTACCGCTACCCCGAGCGCCCGGGCGAGCCGGTGATGCCCTCGAAGCACCCGTTCCAGACCCTCGACAACGTCTACATGACGCCGCACGCCTCGGGCTGGACCGAGGGCCTGATGGTGCGGCGCGCGCACACCATCGCCGCCAACCTCGACCGCTTGGCGCGCGGCGAGCCGCTCCGCAACCTGTTGCGCCCGGCGCGCGCCGATTAGCCCGGGGAGCCGCCGCCCGGCGTTTCCTCGTCGCCGGTGCCGACGAGGTCGAAAATTTCGGCGGTCGGCGCGCAGATCTCGTCGGCCTCGCGGGCGCGGTCGTGGGCGAGCACGCTTTCGCACACCGCGCGCATCGCCCGGCAGGCGGCGCGGATCTGGTGGTTGCCGTAGATCACGAGCGCGACGCCGCGCGCCGCGAGTTCGGCCTCGGTGACCTGGGCGTAGGCCGTCGGGATGCAGGCGATCGGCTTGGTCGCGTTCGTTTCGGCGCACAGCGCGCGGTAGCCGTCGAGGAAGGCGAAGACCTCCGCGCCGGTCGCGTCCTTCGAGTGGATGACGATCCCGTCGGCCGCCGAGGCGAGGTAGACCCGGGCGCGGGCGAGCGCGTCGTCGAGGCCGGCGCCGGCGATCAGGCTCTCGATGCGGGCGAAGATCAGGAAGTCGTCCGACAGCAGCGCCCGTTTGGCGCGCGCGATCTTGGCGGCGAAGACATCCGGGTCTTCGAGGCCGTGGCGCACGCCGTCGGCGAGGCTGCTGCGCTTGGGAAAGACCTTGTCCTCGACGACCGCGGCCGAGACGCCGAGCGCTTCGAGCCGGGCGCAGAGATGGGCGAAGGCGAGCGCGTCGCCGCCGGTGTCGGCGTCGGCGATCAGCGGCTTGGCGGTCGCCGCGACGATCTCCCCGACGGTTTCGAGCCGGCGTTCGAGACGGGCGAGCTCGGCGTCGGGCAGCGCGCGCGTCGTCGCCATGGCGAAGCCCGACAGCCAGAGCGCGTCGAACGCGCGTTGCGCACCGTCGGGCCCGGTGGCCGAAGCGGTTTCCGCGATCAGCGCCGACAGCGGATCGTGCGCCTCCATCGCCCGCAGGCAGCGGCCGTCCGCGAGCCGCGCCCTGAGCGCGCCGCGCCGGGTCTCGGGCAGGGTGCGATGGGCGAGCGTCACGGCACCTCCTCGATTGCCGGCCCGGGGCGCTTGACCGCAGCCCCGGCGGCGGTTACCACGATGGCGTCTTGTAACGCCTTCGGGCGAGCGGGGGAAGGAGGGCAGCGACGTGTCGGACGCCGAAACCGCAGCGCCTCCGGTTCGGCCGCATCCCTTCGCCGGCTATGTGCGCACCATCGCCCGGGGCGCGCAGCTCTCGCGGCCGCTCGACGAGGACGAGGCGCAGGCCGCGATGGCGATGATCCTCGCCGGCGAGGTCGAGCCGGTGCAGATCGGCGCGCTGCTCGGGCTGCTGCGCTACCGCAAGGAAACCCCCGCCGAGCTTGCCGGTTTCGTGCGTGCCGCGCGCGACCGCATCGCGGCGCCGCAAGACGCCGCCGTCGATCTCGACTGGCCGTCCTACGCCGACCGCCACCGTCAGAACCCCTATTTCGCGCTCGCCGCGTTGCTGCTCGCCGACGCCGGGGTGCGCGTCGCCATGCACGGTATCGCCGGGGCGGGACCGGCGACCACGCCCAAGGCGCTCGCCGCGCTCGGCATCGGCGCTTGCGCCTCGCTCGACGAGGCGGCGTCGCGTCTCGACGGTCGGGGCTTCGCCTATCTGCCGCTCAGCGCCTTCTGTCCCGACCTCGACCGGCTGTTCGGGCTGCGCCCGCTGCTCGGCGTACGCACGGCGGTCAACACCTTCGCCCGCGACCTCAACCCGCTCGGCGCGCGCTGCCAGATCCAGGGCGTCTTTCATCCCGCCTATCTGCCGACCCATTGCGAGACCGCGCGACGGCTCGGCCTCGCCAACGCGGCGATCTTCAAGGGCGGTGGCGGCGAGGCTCAGCGCAATCCGGAGAAACCCTGCCGGATCGCAACCCTGCGCGAGGGCGCGCCGGGCGAGGAAAAATGGCCGGCGATGCTGCCCAAGGGCGAACGCCACCCGTGGCGCGACGAACCGCTCGACCCGGCGCGCGTGGCCGCGTTGTGGCGCGGCGAATGGCAGGCGCCGGGGCCGGTCGCCGCGGTCGTCGGCAGCGCGGCGATCGCGCTCAGGGTCCTGGGGCGGGCGGCGACGATCGAGGCGGCGGAGGCGATGGCGCGCGATCTCTGGGCGGAGCGCGACCGCGCGCGCTACGGGGCGGCCTGAGGCGGTTCAGGCGACGGCGCGCGCCGGCGCCGCGGCGACCTTGGTGAGGAATCCGCTCTAGAAAGCCAGCGGATCGACGCCGATCAGGTAGGGGTGGCCGAACAGCAGGGCGAAATAGACGGCGAGCGTCAGCGCCAGCCGGCGCCAGCCGATCTCGCGCCATACCAGGCGCTGGCGGCCGGCGAGGATGGCGGAAAACGGCACCAGGCGGGTGTCTGCGAAATCGGCGTCGCCGTCGGCGCGCGCGCTGGCGCGGCGCAGCCGTTGGTTCTTGATCAGCGCGAGCACGGATATCAGCGCCATGGTGGCGAACAGCACGGTGCGACGCGCGTCGCCCATGTTCAGGAGATGCAGCACCGCCCACAGCAGCAGGCCGACGCTTCCCGGGAAGCGACAGATCCGGTAAACCCCGTAAGCAGGGCGCGGCGCCTCGGGCGCACCATAGGGCGTGGTGATCCGGCCGGTGACCAGGAAGACCGCAACCGGCATCAGGGCGATGACGGCGAGACGCGCTCCGGGCAGCGGTTGATAGAGCTGGAACCCCGACCCGACGGCGGCGTAGGTCCAGACGAAGGCGCCGAGCGCGGCGAAAGAGAGCGCCGAGTAGGCGGCGTAGAACCCGGGCCTGCCGAGGCCGCGGATCAGCGCCGGGCGCACATTGGGCGCCGAAAGCACCGCGTGGCTCGCGACGAGCGCCGCGGCGGCGGCGAGATAGGCGGCGAAACCGAAATCCACGGCGTTCAGGCGTCCCCGTCGTCCTCACAGTAGCGCTGCAGCGCCGCCGGCTCGGGCACCACGACGCCGTCGCCCGCTTGCCGAATCCGCTTTGCTTGCGACTGTTCCGCAGCGTAGTAAATGGCGCAAGCCTTTTCGGCCGAGGTCAATGACGCGGATTGCAGGCCGCCTGGCCGGAAGCCGTCCGCGCCACGAACGGAAGAGGGATGAACGCCGCCGCCGCATCCGCCTCGTCGCAACGAACACGGGCCGCGCGCCGCGCGATCGCCCTCTGGCTGCTGGCGTGCTGCGCCATGATCTTCGTCATGGTCGTGATCGGCGGGCTGACAAGGCTCACCCATTCGGGGCTGTCGATGGTCGAATGGAAGCCGGTGACCGGGTTTCTGCCGCCCATGACGGAAGCCGCGTGGGAGAGGGCGTTCGCAAACTACCGGCAGTTTCCCGAATACCGCGAGCTCAACTACGGCATGACGCTCGCCGAGTTCAAGTCGATCTTCTGGTTCGAGTTCGTCCACCGGGTCTGGGGCCGGGCGATCGGCGTGGTCTTTCTTCTGCCCTTTCTGTGGTTCCTCCTGCGCGGCCGGATCGACCGCTGGCTCGCGCCGCGCCTGGTCGTCATGTTCGCGCTCGGGGCGTTGCAGGGCGGGCTGGGCTGGTACATGGTGAGGAGCGGCCTGATCGACCGGCCCGACGTCAGCCACTACCGCCTCACCGCCCATCTCGGCGCCGCCTTCCTGATCTACGGCTATATGTTCTGGATCGCGCTCGGGCTGCTGTCGCCGCCGCGCGCCGGCGCCGGCGCGGGGCTCGCGCGCTGGGCGATCGGCCTCGCCGCGCTGGTCGTCGTGACCGCGCTTTCGGGCGGGCTGGTGGCGGGCCTCGACGCCGGCTTCTCGTACAACACCTTCCCGCTGATGGACGGCCGTCTGATCCCCGAAGGGATGCTCGATATGAAGCCGGCGGTCGTCAACCTGTTCGACAACCGCATCACCGTGCAGTTCGACCATCGGGTGCTGGCGATCGGCGTGGCGCTGTTCGCGCCGGCGCTGTGGTTCGCGGCCCGTCGCGCGCCGCTGCCGCCGCGCGCCCGCGTCGCCTGTCACGCGCTGCTCGCGGTCGTCGCGCTGCAGGTCGGGCTCGGCGTCTCCACGCTGCTCAGCGTCGTCTGGTTGCCGCTCGCCGCCGCCCACCAGGCCGGCGCCATGGTGCTGTTCACCGTCGCGCTCTGGCTGGTGCATGAGTTGCGCCCCGCCCGGGCGCCCGCCTGAGGACGGCAGAAAAATATACCGTGCGCGAGGAAGGCGACGCCGGCTATCCGGTGGCCTATCGGCCGTCGGGCGCCGCAATGCAGACCGGCGCGTCGTTGCGCGCGTCGTTGACCATGCGGCCGACGGGGTGGGCGGCGAGCGCGTCGTCGGGTAAGGGCCGCAGCAGGGCGGCCAGTGCGTCGAGCGATGCGGGCGCCGGGTCGAGCCAGTCGCCGTAGGTTCCGGGCGGCAGGATCGCCGGCATGCGGTGATGGATCGGTCCGAGCCGCGCGTTGGCCGCGACGGTGATCAGGGCGCAGCTTTCGACCGCCTCGCCGCCGGGCGCGCGCCAGCGCTCCCACAAGCCCGCGAAGGCGAACGGCGCGTCGTCCGCGAGGCGGATATACCACGGCTGTTTCGTCCTGCCGCCGGTCTTCTGCCACTCGTAGAAACCGTCGGCGGCGACGAGGCAGCGGCGCTCGCCGAAGGCGGCGCGGAACGCGGGCTTGTCGCGCACCGTCTCGGCGCGGGCGTTGATCATGCGGCTGCCGATCGCCGCATCCCTGGCCCAGCACGGGATGAGACCCCAGCGCAGCCACGCGAATTCCCGCCCGCCGGCTGTCGTCCGGCGCACCACGGCGATGTCCTCGCCCGGCGCGATGTTGTAGCGCGGCGCAAGGTCGGGCGGCGCTTCGGCGCCGAAGGCCCCGGCGAGACGATGGCCGGGCGTGCGCAGGGTGAAACGGCCGCACATTGCTTAGGAAGCCTCGTCAGGCTCGGGATGAGGAACTCAGGATAAAGGATGGCGCGATTCCAATATCCTGGTCCTCATCCAATATCCCGGTCCTCATGCCGATCCCGTCAAAGCACGGGAAAAGGACCGCTATCGGCGTTTCTCAACGCCCTGTCAGGCCGGATCAGCGCCAGCCGGCGCGGTCGGCGATGCGCACCGCCTCCCCGTTGTACTTGGCGAGCAGCGCGAGGTTGATGCCGTCGGCCTTGAACGGCCCCCAGCCGGCGACGATCGCCGCCGGGGCGATGCCGGGTTTGACCGGATACTCGAAAACCGCTTGGGCGTAAATGCGCTGGGCGTCGTCGCCGACCAGGAACTCGAGCAGCCGGACCGCCGCGTCGCGGTGGGGCGCGCTCGTCGTGACGCCCGCGCCCGACACGTTGACGTGGACGCCGCGTCCCTGCTGGTTGGGCCAGAAGATCGCCACCTTGGACGCGGCTTCGCGATCGGTCGTCTTCTTCGAGGTGGTGAGACGCGCGAGGTAGTAGGTGTTGACCAGCGCCACGTCGCACTCGCCGGCGGCGACGGCGCGGATCTGGTCGCGGTCGCCGCCCTG
>JBHHZM010000152.1:0-6516 GCA_046758065.1 Alphaproteobacteria bacterium
AGCGTTGGACGCATCGCCCGTCAGCTTAGTCCTGATTTCTCACCAGAGTCACGAGCGGCGTCGTGGACGTGTTCGAGCCCCGCCCCTCGCCGACCTTGCGGAACGCTCCGCGCTCCGCCAATCGCCATTCGTATCCTGTTAATAGTTACCGGGTAGGGTTTCCCGGCCGATCGTTAACGCGATAATTGCAAAACTCGAGAATGCCTGTAAGGCACATCATTCTGTTCATCGTCGGGACGCTTGTCGCCCTGTTGACCGCGACGAGCGGCGTCATGGCGATCAATGCCTGGCAGCACTGGACCGCAGCGAAGCAGCAGCATGTCGTCAACGAATGTGCGGCGCAATTGCTCAACGCTGCCGGATTGTTCGCGGTCGAGCGGGGCCTCACCTATACCGCGCTCGAGCGTCCGGAGGCGATCACCGCGGCCGAGCGCCGCACGCTCGACCAGACGCGGATCGAGGCCGATCGGGCCTGGGAGCAGGTGCTCGCGGGTGAAACCCGGGCGCTTCGCAGCCTGGGCCGTGCGCCCGGCGCCCGCGGGGCGCGCGCCGGGAATCGGGCGGGGCCCCCGGCCCCCGCGGCGGGCCCGCGGTGAAGGGGGGGGAGCGCCGCCAGGCGGTGGATCGGGCTCTTGCCCATCCGAAAGAGGAGCGGTCCCCGGAGATCGCCGGCCACTGGTTCTCGGTCGTGACCGGGATCATCGATGAGTTCACGGATCGATACGCCGCGCTGCGGATCGTGATCGACGAAGGCCGGGCCGATGAATTCTTATCGCGAGATCTGCACCTTCAGAACCTCGCCTGGCGGGCAAGCGAGACCGCGGGGCGTGAACGGGCGCTCATCGCCGGCGCCATCGCCGCGCGCGAGCCGCTGAACCCGGCGCAGATCGACGAGGTAGCGCGATTACGCAGTAAACTCGAGCTGATCTGGGAATTCATCGACGAGATTGCTCCGCGAACGGCGCCGAACGGCCGTGCCGACGCGTCCGACGAACTCGGCCCTCTCGTCGCGGCGGCCCGAAGCGCGTTTTCCGGCGACCTCGACACCGCCCGCGGCCTGATCGACCGCAGTATCCGCGCCGGGCGCGAGGTTCCGTTAAGCACCGTGCATTGGTGGACGGTCGCGACAACGGCGATCGACCGGCTGCTCGATATTGCTCAGGCGGTGAAAGTACATGTCGATCAGAGTCTCGCGACGGCGGTGGGATCGGCGAAGGGCAGCCTGTTCGTCGCGTCGCTTCAGCTCATTCTGGTGCTGGCGATCGGGGTCGTCTCGCTCGTCTTCGTCAACCGGCGCATCAACCGTCCCCTGCAGCAGCTCAGCCTGACGATGGAGCGCTACGTCCAGGGCGACCGGAGCGCCGCCGCGCCGCGATTCGAACGGAACGACGAGTTCGGCACGCTCGGCAAGACCTTCGAAGCCATGATGGAGGCCCAGCGTCACTGGCACGAAGGGCTCGAAAGACTCGTTGAGGAGCGAACCGAGGAAATCAGAGCGCGTAAACGGGCGTTGCGCGAAAGCGAGACCCAGCTTCGCCTCGTCACCGACAACCTGCCCGGCCTCGTTTCCTACGTCGACAGGGAGCGTCGCTACCGCTTCGTCAACAAGGTCTACGAGACATGGTACGGCATCCCCCGGGCGCAGATCGTGGGGGCGCGCGTCGCGGACCTCGCCGGCGAGGCCAATTACCGGGCGGTCCGACCGGAGATCGACCGGGCCTTTTCAGGCCAGACGGTGCGTCACGCAGTCCATTTTCAATTCAAGGACGGTCGGGAACACGACCTCGACGTCACCTACGTCCCCCATTTCGGGGACGACGGCGAGGTCCGGGGGATCTTTGGCCTTGTCACCGACATCACCGAATACAAGCGGACCGAGGAGGCCCTGCGGGCGTCGGAAAGCCGGCTCGCCGGCATCCTCGAAATCGCCCAGGACGCCATCATCTCGGTCGACGAGCACGCGCGGATCACGCTGTTCAACTACGGCGCCGAGAAGATCTTCGGCTACGAAGCGAAAGAGGTTCTGGGAAAGCCGCTCGACACCCTCATACCGAGCCGTATTCACGAACGCCACCGGCGGCATTTCAAATCGTTTGCCGAAACCGAGACCGTCACCAAATCAATGGGAGAGCGCGCCTCGATCTTCGGGCGCCGCAAGGACGGCTCCGAGTTTCCGGCCGAGGCGTCGATCTCGAAACTCGACCTTCCCGGGGGGACCGTCTTCACCGTCATGCTGCACGACATCACGAAGCGCGTGCAGGCAGACATGGAGACGCAGGCCCGCGCCCGCCAGCAGGAGGTGGTGGCGGCGCTGGGCCAGCGCGCGCTCGCTGGTAATGATTTCTCGACGCTGCTCGACCACGCCACCCGGAAGGTCGCCGCGACGCTCGACGCCGAATTCTGCAAGGTCCTCGAGCTTCTGCCCGGCGGCGAGACGCTGCTTCTTCGAGCAGGCGTCGGCTGGCGCGACGGGCTCGTCGGCAAGGCGACGGTGAGCGCCGGTACGGACTCGCAGGCCGGGTTCACCTTGCTTGCCGCCGCCCCGGTCATCGTCGGGGACCTGCGGACCGAGACGCGGTTTACCGGCCCGCCGCTCCTCCACGAGCACGGCGTGGTCAGCGGGATGAACGTGGTGGTCCAGGGCGACGATCGCCCGTTCGGCGTTCTCGGCGTACATACGGCGAAGCCCAGGCGGTTCACCGAGACCGACATCCATTTCCTGCAAGCGGTGGCCAACCTGTTGAGCGTGGCGCATACGCGCGCCGAGGCCGAGAAGGTGCAGGAGACCCTGACCGAGCAATTCCATCAGGCCCAGAAGATGGAGGCCGTGGGCACGCTGGCCGGCGGTCTTGCCCACGATTTCAACAACATCCTGGGCATCATCATCGGCTACGTGGATCTCGCGAAGATGGACCTGGGAAAGGACCACCCCACTCACGCGGTCCTCGCCGAGACCCTCGATGCGAGCCTGCGGGCGAAGGATCTGGTCAAGAGACTTCTCACTTTCAGCCGCCAGAACAAGAAAACGCTTGGCCCGGTGAGGATCGACCATATCGTCGAGGAAACCCTCGAGATGTTGCGCGCCACCCTGCCGCCGATGATCGATCTCCGCCAGACCCTGCGATCCGGGCACCCGCTGGTGCTCGGTGACGCGAGCCATATCCAGCAGGTGCTCGTCAACCTGTGCATCAACGCGGGTCATGCGATCGGCAACGAACCGGGCGTTCTGGAAGTCACGGTCGAGGACGTCGAGATCGACGGCGGCTACGCGGCGGACCTGGCGTCCTCCACCCACCAGCGATCCGAAAAGGCCTTTCGGATCGTGCCCTCGGACGACGAGCGCAGGTGGCGGCTGTGGGCGGGCCTGCTCGAGCGCGGCCCGCATGTAAAGCTGACGGTGAGCGATACCGGCTGCGGCATGGACGGCGCCACGCTCAACCGGATCTTCGAACCGTTCTTCACGACCAGGGGCGTGGGCGAGGGCACCGGGCTCGGCATGGCCACCGTCCACGGAACCGTGATCGGGCACGGCGGGGCGTTCGTGATCGACACCGCACTGGGTGAGGGCGCGGTCTTCCAGGTGTTCTTCCCCCACGCCGACGCGCCGTGCAAGCCGTCCATGTTATCGGAGGGTTTGACGTTGAGAAACCTGCAATGAAATCCGTCGGAACCGATGATTTGGCGCAGGTCGTTCGAGGCGCATTCGATTCCACATGAAGCGATAAGGAGAAACCGCCAATGGCGTCCATCCTGGTTATCGACGACGAGCCGAAGATGCGCGACATGCTCCGTCTCGTCCTGGAGCGGGCCGGCCACAGCGTCTTCGACGCCCCGAACGGGCGTGCCGGCGCGGTCGTCTTCCGCCAGAACCGGATTGATCTGACGATCAGCGACATCCTCATGCCCGAGCAGGAGGGCATCGAGACCATCTCGGAGCTGAAACGGTTCGCCCCCCGCACCAAGATCATCGCCATATCCGGCGGCGGAAGGACCAAGAATTTGAATTTTCTCAACATTGCCCGGAAGCTGGGCGCCGACCGCACCCTCGGCAAGCCTTTCCGCCCCCGGGAGATCGTCGATATGGTCGACGACTTGCTCGGGACGACCGGCGACCGATGAGCAAGGGGTTCGAGGCCGAATCGGGAGCTATGAAGGGCAAGCAGGATTCCATCCGCCGGGCCCGGCGATGGCTGGCGCATATTCTCGATCCCGACGACGCCGAAGGCACTTGCGCTCCGGCCGGTAAGGTGGCGGCGCACAATCATAAACCGCCTGCGCCGTCTCCCGGCACGAGTCCCAACGCCCGACTCGCGGAGCTGGAAAAGCGGCTGGCGCGGTTCCTCGCGACCGTCAACCGCGACGGCAAGCCGGTGACGACGGGGGCCATTCAACTCATCGGGCTCGCGACGATTCGCGACCGCCTCGGGGACAAGTGGGAGCGGTTTTCCGACCGGGTCCACGGCACCGCCCGAAGCGTGATCGAGCAGCACCTGTCGGATTCGGACGTCTACTCGCTGTACAGGGACGAATCCTATATCATCCTCTTTGCCCAGGCGACCGAGGAGCAGGGGCGGTTCAAGGCCAAGGTCATCGGCGACGAGATCTCCCACCGCCTTTTCGGGGGGGCCGCGACGGCCGACGCTATCGCCGTCAAGACCTTGGTCTACCAGGTCGACGGCGCCCTTGGCCTCGAAGACGCCGACGACGGGACGCTTCTCGACCGCCTCTTAACCCAGGCGCACGATCACTACGACGAGCAGACCGGGCGCTCGCCTTCGCCGGCTTCGCGAGCGAAGGCGCCCGCCGACGCCGATTCGTCCCCGTTCAAGCTCGTCTACCGGCCCATATGGACCGTGCGCAAGAACGCGGTCACCGACTTTGTCGCAACCCTGGGGCAGGGCAAATCGGCGTTCGTCGACGGCGTCCCGCCCGCGACGAGCGACGTCGACCTTTTCGTTCTGAAGGACGTCATCCGGGGCGTGCGGGAAATCGAAGAGGGCGCCGCGAAGAAGGTGTTCGTCGCACCGGTCCACCTGAGCACCCTTTCGAACTCCCACAGCCGGCGCGAGTACTTCGACCTGTGCCGCACCGTGAGCGAAAAGGCGCGGCGGTACATGACGTTCGAGCTGGTCATTCCCGACGATCCAACCGTCCTTTTCCGGGTCGACAACGTCTCGCTGCAACTGCGGTCCTTCACCCGGTCCCTGATGTGTCGGGTGGGGCTCGACTTCAACAGTTTCGAGTTCTTCGAAAACCACCGGTTTTTCGCGATCGGGATGTCGCTGCCATCCTCCAGGTACAAGGAAAGCGACATCATGGCGCGGCTCGAGACGTTCTCCGCCATGACCAAACGCCATGGGGTCGAGGGCTATCTTCACAACGTCCCGTCCCTGAGCCTGATGTCGTTCGCCGTCGCCGCCGGATTCGACTATCTGTCGGGCGAGCCGATCGGCTCGGTCACGCGGGCGCAGGTCGGGGCCTACAGGTTCAGCATCGAGGATCTCTATTCCGCGATGGCGTAGGCGAACCGCCGCGGCCCAGGGGAGATGAGCGCGCGGCGATGATGCGAACGGGTTTCGAACGTTTCACCCGTGATCTCCCGCGATATTCTCGTAATGTGCCGGAAATCGCCGGAATCTCGCGGCCTTGCGGTCGCGAGAGAAACGCTGTTTTTCAATGAGGTAATGGTGCCGCCGGAGTGAATTGAACACTCGACCCCACCCTTACCAAGGGTGTGCTCTACCCCTGAGCTACGGCGGCCTTGAGCGTCGCGGCGCAAAATGCCACAGTGCCGCGGCCGGCGCAAGCCGGCGCGCCGCCGCGCGAATACCGATTGCTTACGGCGAGGCGATGACGACACGACCCGACGCAAACGCGGAAGACGCTTCCCGGCCCGATGAAACGCCGTCCGGCAAGCGTAAGGCCGCCGACCGCGAGCCGCGCCGCGCCGCCGCTCTCCGCGAAAACCTGCGACGCCGAAAACGCCAGCATCGCCTCAGGGCGCGAGACGGCGGATCGCCGCAAGACGCCGACGCCCCGGATCAGGACCGTCAGGTCCGGGTTGAGCCCCGCCCGGCGTTCGAGTAAAAGGTCGCGGGCCGGGATCGCATCCCGTGGGAGCGGGCGCACTCATGCCCGACGGCAAGCGAACGGGCGGCGCGGCGGCGCGCTCAAGGTAATATCGCTCTATGGACAGAATCCGAATTCGCGGCGGCCGTCGGCTCGAGGGCAGGGTGCCGATCGGCGGGGCCAAGAACGCCGCGCTGCCGCTGATGGCGGCGAGCCTGCTGACCGACGAGACCCTGACGCTCGGCAACCTCCCGGACATCGCCGACATCGCGACGCTCGCCAGCCTGCTGCGCCAGCTCGGCGTCTCGCCCGCGCCTGACGGTCGCGCCGATCGGAGGCTTGCGCTCGCCGCGCGCGACATCGTCAACACCACCGCGCCCTACGAGCAAGTGCGCAAGATGCGCGCCTCGGTGCTGGTGCTCGGGCCGCTGCTGGCGCGCTGCGGCG
>JBHHZM010000153.1:0-6509 GCA_046758065.1 Alphaproteobacteria bacterium
GGAACCAGTCGTAGCGGAACCAGTAGAGGTTCGCGAACTGCTGGTCGGGAAGCTGATAGAGCTTGCCCTCCGGCCCGGTGGTGAACGACTTGCCGATGAAGTCGTCGACGTCGAGCGTCGGCAGCGTGACGTCCTTGCCCTCGCCGGCCATCCAGTCCGACAACGGGACGACGAGACCGTAACGGAAGTGCGTCCCGATGAGGTCCGAATCGTTGATATAGGCGTCGAAGATGTTCTGGCCCGACTGCATCTGGGTCTGCAGCTTCTCGATCACGTCGCCTTCCTGGATCAGGTCGTGGGTGACCTTGATTCCGGTGATCTCCTCGAACGCCTTGGCGAGCACCTTGGATTCGTACTCGTGGGTGGGAATGGTCTCGGAGACGACCTTGATCTCCATGCCCTTGAACGGCTCGGCGGCCTTGATGAACCACGCCATCTCCTTGAGTTGCTCCGCCCTGGAAAGGGTCGAAGGTTGGAATTCGTTGTCCACCCACTTCTCCGCCGCCGCCATGTCGGCCGACGCGGAGCCGGCGCCAAACGCCAGCGCGGCGCCGAGCGCCGCGCCGAGCAACCAGCGCTCGGCGATTTTTGTTTTTTTCAACCTAGACATCCCGATGTCCCTCCGTAGCCTCCCGATTTCAGTTTCCGAAGTCACTTCGGACAGCGGCGCCGTTGACGCGGAGGCTCGTCGCCGACGGCGCGCGCAAGACGTACCGGCCCCCTATCCCCAGCGCATGACGATGACCATCCACACCGCGGCGAGCGCGACGGCGAACCACAGGCTCGCATCGGTCGTCGCAAGCCAGGCGAGATGGAGGTAGGCGCTGCCCAGGAGCCCGATGAACAGCCGATCGCCCCTGGTCGTTGCGATCGGCAGAAATCCCCGACGTTCGACGGTCGGCGAGACGACGCCCCAAACGGTCATGGCGGTCAGCATCAGAGCGATGAGGCCGAAAAACACCGCCGTCGGCACGGTCCAGGCCATCCACTCCAGGGTCATGGTCCCGCCGCCCCCTCAGACGCGACCCAGGGCGAAGCCCTTGGCCATGTAGTTGCGCACGAACCAGATCACCAGCGCCCCGGGCAGGATGGTGAGGATTCCGGCCGCGGCGAGCAAGCCCCAGTCGAGGCCCGTTGCGCTGACCGTGCGCGTCATCGTCGCGGCGATCGGCTTGGCCGCCGTGGTCGTCAACGTGCGCGCCAGCAGCAGCTCGACCCAGGAAAACATGAAGCAGAAGAAGGCCGTCACGCCGACCCCGGTGCGAATCAGCGGTACGAAAACCGTCAGAAAGAAGCGCGGAAACCCGTAGCCGTCGATATAGGCCGTCTCGTCGATCTCGCGCGGCACCCCCGACATGAAGCCTTCGAGGATCCAGACCGCCAGCGGCACGTTGAACAGGGTATGCGCGAGCGCCACCGCGATATGGGTGTCGATCAGCCCGAACGTCGAATAGAGCTGGAAGAAGGGAAGCAGGAACACCGCCGGCGGGGCCATGCGGTTGGTCAGCAGCCAGAAGAACATGTGCTTGTCGCCGAGGAAGCGGTAGCGCGAAAACGCGTAAGCCGCAGGGAGCGCCGTCACCAGCGAGATGACGGTGTTCATGCTGACGTAGATGATGGAATTGATATAACCGGAGTACCACGACTCGTCGGTGAAGATTTTGATGTAGTTGGCCAATGTCGGGTCTGTCGGATAGAACGCGAAGGCACCGAGGATGCTCGCGTTGGTCCTGAGCGACATGTTCAGCATCCAGTAGATCGGAAGCAGCAACACCACGAAATAGAGAATCAGGCCGACGGTTCTCTTCCTTGGTCTCATGGCTTGTCTCCGGCCCCGACGTTCCTGAGCGCCTGGTAAAACAGCCAACTGAACAGCAGCACGATCAGGAAATAGATGATCGAGAAGGCCGCCGCCGGGCCGAGGTCGAACTGACCGATCGCTATTTTGACGAGGTGAATCGACAGAAAGGTGGTGGCATTGCCGGGGCCGCCGCCGGTCAGCACGAAGGGTTCGGCGTAGATCAGGAAGCTGTCCATGAAGCGCAGCAGCACCGCAATGGTCAGCACGCCGCGCATCTTGGGCAGTTGGATGTAGCGAAAGGTCGCCCAGGCCGAGGCCCCGTCGATGCGGGCCGCCTGGAAAAATGCTTCCGGGATCGCTCGCAGCCCGGCATAGGCCAGCAGGGCGACCAGCGGCGTCCAATGCCAGACCTCCATCAGGACCACGGTGATCCAGGCATCGAGCGGCGAAGCGGTATGGTCGAACTTGACGCCGAGGCCGTTGATCGCGACTCCGAGAAGCCCGATATCCGGGCGGGTGAAGATGATCCAGATCGTCCCGATCACATTCCACGGGATGAGCAGCGGCAGCGCCAGCAACACCAGGCTGGCGGAGGCGCCCCAACCACGCTTCGGCATCGCCAGCGCAATCAGCACGCCGAGCGGTATCTCGATCAGCAGCACGAGCCCGGAAAACAGGAACTGACGCCACAAGGCGTCGTGCAGACGGCGGTCGGCCAACGCCTCCTTGAACCAGTCGAGGCCGACGAAGACGCGCTGGCCGGGGCCGAAGATGTCCTGAACCGAATAATTGACGACGGTCATCAGCGGAATGATCGCGGAAAAGGCCACGATCACGAACACCGGCATGACCAGGAGCCAGGCTTTGTTGTCTTGCCATTTTTCCATGGTCCCGGTCCCCGAATCAGACCACCAGACGGCCGTCCGCATAGAGCTTCGTCGTCTCCGGCGAGAAGACGAGATAGCCGGTATCCGCCGGGACGGGTTGGGTCTCGCGCACCCTCACCTTGACCGTTTGCGCGCCGAGCCGCGCCGTGACGATCCTGAACTCGCCATAGTCCTCGACTGTGTCGATCCCCGCCGCAACCGCCCCGTCCGCGGCGCCGTCGGCGATGTTCAGGCATTCCGGACGGACGCCGATTTCGAAGCGGCCGCCCATCCTTGCCGCCGCCGCCGCGATACCCGGGGAAAGCGCGATGCGCGCGCCCGCGGCGAGAGCGGCATCGCCGTCGAGCTCGCAGGGGATGAAGTTCATGCCGGGGCTGCCGATGAAATACCCGACGAAAGCATGCTGCGGCGCCTCGAAAAGTTCACGCGGGGTGCCGTTCTGAAGGACGCGGCCCTCGTACATCACGACGACCCGGTCCGCAAACGTCAGCGCTTCGTTCTGATCGTGGGTCACGTAGATGAGCGTCAACCGGAGGCGCTTGTGAATCTCCTTCAGCTTGCGCCGCAAGAGCCACTTGAGATGAGGATCGATCACCGTCAGCGGTTCGTCGAAGAGAATCGCCGCGACGTCGTCCCTGACCAGCCCGCGGCCCAGCGATATCTTCTGCTTCACGTCGACCGTCACGCGCTGCGCGCGTCTTCCCAGATCGTCCGTGAGCTCGAGCATCTCGGCAACCTCATGAACCCGTTCGCGAATCCGGGTGGCGTTCATCTTGTGGTTGCGCAGCGGAAAAGCGAGGTTCTCGAAGACGGTCATGGTGTCGTATATGACCGGGAACTGGAACACCTGGGCGATATTGCGCCTTTCCGTCCTCAGACCGGTGACGTCGCGGTCGTCGAACAGAACCCGGCCGCGCGTCGGAGCGACCAGCCCGGAGATGACGTTGAGCAGCGTCGTCTTGCCGCAGCCGGACGGGCCGAGCAGGGCATAGGCGCCGCCGTCCTCCCAAACGTGATCGAGCTGCTTGAGCGCCCAATCCCCATCGCCGGCGGGTGCGTCAACATAGGAATGGGCGACATCCTCAAGGACGATGCGCGCCATTTTTCCCCCTTCGATCCCCCCGCTTCGGCGCCGCCACCAGCCGGCCCCCCTCGTCAAATACGAACATGCTTGCAGGATCGACGTAAAGGCGAATCGTCTCGCCGATGTCGAGGCCGTGCACGCCCTCCTCGCGGGCAACCCAGGAAACGTCGTCGTGGACGACGTGGATAAACGTCTCGGAGCCACTGATCTCGGTGAGTTCGACGGTCGCCGGGAATGCCACGTCGCCCGCGGATTGACGCGCGAGACACACGCTGTTGGCGCGCATGCCGAAGTCGTAGCGTCCCGCGTGGAGACCGTTCATGTGAGGGGGCAAGGGCACACGGACATCGCGTCCGAGACGGACGCTGCCGTTCTCGACAACGCCCGCGATCATATTCATGGGGGGGTCGCTGAAGATCGCGCCGACGCGCGCGGTCGCCGGATTGTTGTAGACCTCGACCGTGGATCCGGACTGCAGCACGCGCCCTTCGTCCATGACGACGACGCTGCCTCCCAGCATCAGCGCCTCGTACGGTTCAGTCGTCGCGTAAACGACGATCGCGTCGCGGCGCCGGAAGATGGACCTCAGTTCGCTGCGCAGTTCCTCTCGCAGCTTGTAGTCGAGGTTGACGAGCGGTTCGTCGAGCAGCAGGAGATCGCTATCCTTGACGAGCGCCCGCGCAAGCGCCGTGCGCTGCTGCTGCCCGCCGCTGAGCGCCGACGGCAGGCGGTCCAGCAGATCCTCGATGTGGAACAGCGCGGCAGCCTCGCGCACGCGGCGGTTGATCTCCTCCCTGCCCAGCCGTGCGCGGCGCAACGGCGACGCGATGTTGTCGTAAACCGAAACCGACGGGTAATTGATGAACTGCTGGTACACCATGGCGACGTTGCGCCGCCGAACGCTCAGCCCCGTCACGTCGCGTTCGCCGACCAGAACGTGTCCCGACGACGGCCGGTCGAGCCCCGCCATGAGCCGCATGAGCGTGGTCTTGCCCGCAAGCGTCGATCCGAGAAGGATGTTCAGGGAACCGGGCGTGAGCCTAACGGTCGTCTCGTAGATATGGGTTTCCGCCTCGACCCGGCGGGTCACGTTTTCGAGCGTTAGCGTCATCCCCTCCCCAATTTCGTTGGCCGACGGGCGCGGATGTGTCAAGCGCCTTCACCATACCCGGCCACACTCTTTGATAGCCCATTTCGCACGGATTCGTAAGAACCCAGACGGTGAAATCCGGGCGCCTCCCCGCACATTCGGGGAACGCCGCTTCCATGGCAACAATGATGGGGCTTCTTGCCGGCCGCGTGCGAGGATTGGACCCGCCGTTCACCGGACAGGAAAAACACTACCCGAAGGTGACGGGTCGTCGACCGATGGCGCTCTCGGCGCGCCACAGCTTGGCCCGGATTTCTCACTAAAGTCGCGGCACACGGGACGCCGCTCGTGACGTTGGTGAGAACTCCGGGTTAATCGTCGCGGTAGATTTTCTCGCGCCGCTCGTGACGCTCCTGGGCGTCGATACTCAAGGTCGCGATGGGCCGGGCCTCGAGCCGGGACAAGCTGATGGGTTCGCCCGATTCCTCGCAGTAGCCATAGGTGCCATCCTCGATCCGCTTGAGGGCCGCATCGATCTTGCCGATCAGCTTGCGCGCGCGGTCCCGCGTTCTCAACTCGAGCGCACGGTCGGACTCGAGTGAAGCCCGATCGGCGAAATCGGCTTCCTGGGTCGTATCCTCCTGCAGGTTCTGAAGCGTCTGGTGCGACTCGTTGATAAGGTCTGCCCGCCACTTCAGGAGTTTCTGGCGGAAGTATTCCGTCTGCATCGAGTTCATGAACGGCTCCTTGGGCGACGGTCGGTAATCCGGCGGCATCGTGACCGACTCGCGCGATTCTTGACGTTTACTCACTCGTATACCCCATCTCGCAGGCGTTCAAATCGGCTGGACTATATGAATCTGCCGGCCCCGCCGCAAGCCTGTCGATTCACCCTTCCGGAAGCACGGGTTGCCGGCGGATTAGTCCACCAGGCCAAGCTTGGCGAGCTCGACCGAGGCTCTCAGTTCGATCTCGTCGAGAATCGCCGCGAGCCGGGGATCGTTCACGGTCTCCCTGTGCTCGCGCACCTGACGATGCAGACGGACGAGACGGTCGTGCGGGATCGAGCCCGTCAACAGGCCGAGCCGAATTTCGTCGAGGCGATCGAGGATATCGTGGCCGCGGCCGATGCCGCGCGACCGCCCCTCGGTCGCGTCCGCGACTTCCTGAGCGGCGAGAATGCCGTCGACCGCGCCCACGGAAACGGCGCCCTGAACCCGCGCGACGGGCGGCGTTTCTTCCGGAATCCGTTCGGCGAAACCGCCGCGCCGGGAGCCGCGTCCAATCCGGCTCGACCGCGTTGGCGTCGGGTTGATTCTGCCGGGACCTGTGATTTTCATGAGCCAACCGAATCCGTGCGGAGACGCCAGCGGCCGCGAGTTATGGGCCGTCCTCAACATCACCGAGGGCGGTTAATAACGGCTTAACCCCTGATTTCTCACCAAGGTCGCGGCGGTGCCTCCGTCATCGACGGCGGGGACATCCGCCGAACGATCAGGGACTCCCGTTTCCCGGCCGCTCCCGCGCGCCCGCGACGCTGCTCGCGACCTTGGTGGGAAACCCAAGCTAGGCAACAATTTCCCGAGCCGGGGCAGACGGTGGCGGCCCAGCCAGCCCCCGCCCGCGGCGACACCGCCCTGGTGTCTC
>JBHHZM010000154.1:0-6360 GCA_046758065.1 Alphaproteobacteria bacterium
TGATGGCCGACGAGATCAACCGCGCCAGCCCGCGCACCCAGTCGGCGCTGCTCCAGGCGATGCAGGAGCACGAGGTCTCGATCGCCGGCCAGCGCCACCCGCTGCCCACGCCGTTCCACGTGCTGGCGACGCAGAACCCGCTTGAACAGGAGGGCACCTATCCGCTGCCCGAGGCGCAACTCGACCGCTTCCTCATGGAGATCGACATCGATTATCCCGGGCATGACGCCGAACGCCGCATGCTCATCGCCACCACCGGCACGGAAGAGGCCCAGCCCCGCGAGATCGTCACCGCCGCCGAGATGATCGAGGCGCAGAAGCTGTTGCGCCGCATGCCGGTGGGTGAAAGCGTGCTCGAGGCGATCCTCGCGCTGGTGCGTGCGGGCCGGCCCGACAGCTCGGAGTACGCGGACGTGCGCCGCCACGTCGCCTGGGGTCCGGGACCGCGCGCCAGTCAGGCGCTGATGCTTGCGGTGCGCGGACGCGCCATCCTCGACGGGCGTCTCGCGCCTTCGATCGACGACGTCGTCGCGCTCGCCGGGCCCATCCTGCGCCATCGCATGGCGCTCAACTTCGCGGCGCGCGCCGAAGGCATCGTCATCGACCGGATAATCGAGCGGCTATGCGCGCCGTTCGTCTGACCGGAACGACGTGACGGAGCGGGTATGACCGCGGATTCCCTGGCGCGCCGTCAACGAGCGGAACAGCTCGCGGCGACCCTGCCGCCGCTGCTCGTCGCCGCCGAACGGGTCGCCTCGGTGGTCGCCCAGGGCGTGCACGGGCGGCGGCGCGTCGGCATCGGCGAAACCTTCTGGCAGTACCGCCGTTACCAGCCGGGCGACGCGGCGACCCGCATCGATTGGCGCCAGTCGGCCAAGACGCTTCACCTTTTCATCCGTGAGAACGAGTGGGAGGCGGCCGAAAGCATCTGGCTGTGGTGCGACGCCTCGCCGTCGATGCGCTACCACTCGGCGCTCGCGCCGGCCGACAAGGCCGAGCGCGCCGCGCTGCTGCTGCTCGCGCTCGCGGTGCTGCTGGTGCGCGGCGGCGAGCAGGTTGCGCTGCTGGGCGAGAACCGCCGGCCGAGCGGCGGCGGCGGCGCGCTCAACCGGCTGGTCGCCGCCATCGAACACCACGCCGGCGGCGAGGCCAGTCTGCCGCCGGCCGCCGCGCTGCCGCGCTATGCCCAGGTGGTGCTGATCGGCGATTTCCTGGCGCCGCTCGACGCGGTCGAAGCGATGGTCAAGCATTTCGTCGGCGGTGGCGTCAAGGGACACCTCGTGCAGATCGTCGATCCGGCCGAAGAGGCGCTGCCGTTCTCCGGGCGAACCTGGTTCGAGGGCCTCGAGGACGAGGGCGAACTGCTGGTCGGCCGGCCCGAGAGTCTGCGTTCCGACTATGTCGCGCGCTTCGTGGCGCACCGCGAAGGGCTCGGCGATCTCGCCCGCGCCGCCGGCTGGAGCTTCGCCACGCACCACACCGACCGGCCCGCGCAGGAGGCGCTGCTCGCGCTCTACGGGGCGATGTCGGCGCCGACGATGGCGCGCTAGGTCCAATGCCCGGATTCTCAGGCCTGGCCTTCGCCGCGCCCTGGGTGCTCGCGGCGCTTGTCGTGCTGCCGCTGATCTGGTGGCTCCTGAAGGTGACGCCGCCGGCGCCGAAGCGCGTCTTCTTTCCCGCCATCCGGCTCCTGTTCGGTCTCCGGCGCGAGGAGGAGACGCCGGCCAAGACGCCGCCCTGGCTGATCGCGCTCAGGCTGCTCGCCGCGGGCCTGCTTATCGTCTCGCTCGCGCATCCGCTGATCAACCCGGACGCGAAGGTCGCAGGCGGCGGCCCGATGGTGCTGGCGATCGACGACGGCTGGGCGGCGGCGCGCCGCTGGGAACGGCGCCAGGCGGCGCTCGGCGCGCTGCTCGACCGGGCCGGGCGCGAGGAACGGCCGGTCATCGTCCTCACCACGGCGCCGGCCGGAAGCGGCGCGACGGTCGCGCCGAGCCGTCTGATGCGCGCCGAGGAAGCGCGCAATCTCGTTCAGGGGCTTCGCCCCAAACCCTGGCCGGTCGACCGCGACGCCGCGCGCCGGGCGGTCGAACGCCTCGAAATCACCGGCACGGCCGAGGTGTTCTGGCTCGCCGACGGTCTCGACGACGACAACCTCGCCGGGTTCGCCCGGGCGCTGCGGCGGCTCGGCCCGGTCGAGGTGTTGACCGACCCCGATCTCGACCGCACCCGCGCCGTCCTCCCCCCCGAAACGGGGCCCGGCAGTCTTCGCGTCGCCGTGGTGCGGGCCGTCGATGCCGGCGCGGAGACCTTGTGGTTGCGGGCGAGCGGCGAGGATGGTCAGGTGCTCGCCCGCGAATCGGTCGACTTCGCCGCGGGCGAACGCCGGGTCGAGGTCGGGATCGATGCGCCCGCCGAGATGCGCAACCGCATTACCCGCCTCAACATCGAGGGCGAGCGCAGCGCCGCCGCCGTGGTACTGCTCGACGAGCGCTGGCGCCGGCGGCCGGTCGGTCTGGTTTCGGGCGGCCCGATCGAGGAGAATCAGCCCCTGCTCTCGGAAATCTACTACCTCGAACGCGCGCTCACCCCGTTCAGCGAAGTCCGCAAGGGCGAAATTCGCGACCTGCTGAAACGTCCGCTCGCCGTTCTGGTGCTGGCCGACGTCGCCAAGGTGATCGGCGAGGAGCGCACGGCGCTCGCGAACTGGATCGAGGCCGGCGGCGTGCTCATCCGCTTCGCCGGACCGCACCTCGCCGAAAATGCCGATGAACTGGTACCGGTGACCCTGCGCGGCGGTGGCCGGATCCTTGGCGGCGCGCTGTCGTGGAGCCGGCCGGCGATGCTCGCTCCGTTCGATTCCGATACGCCGTTCGCCGGCCTCGACGTGCCGCCCGACGTGCGCGTGCGCCGTCAGGTGCTGGCCGAACCCTCGCTCGACCTCGCCGCCAAGACCTGGGCGCGGCTCGCCGACGGGACGCCGCTGGTGACCGCCGAGCGGCGCGGCGCCGGCTGGCTGGTGCTGGTCCACACCACCGCCAACACCACTTGGTCGAATTTGGCGATCTCGGGGCTTTTCGTCGAGATGCTCGAGCGAATCGTCGAGCTGAGCCAGGGCATCGCCGGCAAGGTCGAAGAGGGCAAGATGGCGCCGCTCAGGACCCTCGACGGCTTCGGTCGGCTGGGCGAACCACCGGCGACGAGCCGCGCGCTCGCCACCGCCGATTTCGCCGAGGCGAAAGCCGGTCCGCTGCATCCGCCGGGATTCTACGGCGTCGGCGGCGCGCGCCGGGCGCTCAACCTGACCGCCGGTCTCACCGAGCCGCGCGCCGTCGAAACCTGGCCCAAGGGCATCGAGCGCCGGATTCTCGGCGAGGTCGGCGAAATCGACCTCAAGCCGTGGCTGCTCACGCTCGCGCTGCTGGTCGTGCTCGCCGACCTGATGATCGGGCTTTCGCTGCGCGGCCTGTTGCGGCTCGGCGCGACCGGCGCGGCGTTCGCGCTCGTTCTCGGCGCGACGCCCGCGCCGGCGCAGCAGACCGAACCCGACGCCTTCGCGCTGCTCGCCACGCTTCAGACCCGCCTCGCCTACGTCGAGAGCGGCGATCCGACCGTCGACGAGATCAGTCGCGCCGGACTCGAAGGCCTCGGCGTCATGCTGCGCGCCCGCACGTCGATCGAACCGGCGTCCCCGCTCGCCATCGACGTCGAGCGCAACGAGCTCATTTTCTTCCCGCTGATCTACTGGCCGGTGACGTCCGCCCAGCCGCGGCTATCGCCGGAGGCGCTGGCCAGGGTCGACCACTACCTCAAGACCGGCGGCATCATCCTGTTCGATACCCGCGACCAGAACGCCCGGTTCGCCCGTCAGGTGGGCGGCGCAGGCCCCAACGCCCAGCGCCTGCGGACGCTGCTCGAAGGGATCAATATCGCACCGCTGCAGCCGGTGCCTCCGGATCACGTTCTGACGCGTTCGTTTTATCTGATGCAGGACTTTCCGGGGCGCTGGACCGGCGGCGTCGTCTGGGTCGAGCGCCATGAGGGCGGCGTCAACGACGGCGTTTCGTCGCTCATTATCGGTAGCCATGACTGGGCGGCCGCCTGGGCGATGGATTCGCGCCAGCGACCGTTGTTCGCCGTGGTGCCGGGCGGCGAGCGCCAGCGCGAACAGGCCTACCGTTTCGGCATCAACCTGGTGATGTACGCCATGACGGGCAACTACAAGGCCGACCAGGTGCACCTTCCGGCCATTCTCGAGCGGCTCGGGCAATGAACGACGCGCTGACCTCGCTCGCCGCAGCGCCGCTCCTGCCGTGGCCGCTGATCGCGGTTCTCGCGACGCTCGCCGCCGTGGCCGTCGGCTTCGGCCTGTGGCGTCGCGCGCGCGGCATCTGGTGGCGGGCGCTGGGGCTGGGCGCCGCGCTCGCCGCGCTGCTCAACCCGGCGCTGATCAAGGAGAGTCGTCAACCATTGCCCGACATCGCGATCGTCGTGGTCGACGATTCGCCGAGCCAGCGGGTCGGCGACCGGCGCGAACAGACGGCAACCGCGCTCGCCGCGCTCAAAGAGCGGCTTGCGGCGATCCCCGACCTCGAGACGCGCATCGTCCGCGTTTCGAGCGCGGCGCCGGCGGAAGGCGCGCCGCCGGCTTCGGGCACCAGGCTGTTCGGCGCGCTCGCACAGGCGCTTGCCGACGCACCCCGGCGGCGCGTCGCGGGCGTCGTCACGATCACCGACGGCCAGGTTCACGACGCGCCCGACGGTCCCGCCGCGCTGGGCCTCGATGCGCCGCTGCACGCGCTGCTCACGGGTCGGCCGGGCGAGACCGACCGCCGGCTCGTCATCGAGCATGCGCCGCGCTACGGCATCGTCGGCGAGACCCTGAAGCTCGGCCTGCGGATCGAAGACACGGGGAGCGCCGCGCGGGAAAAGCGGTTGGCGAAGCTGACCATGCGTCGCGGCCACGCCGCGCCGGAAACGTTGCTGGTGCCCGTCGGCGTCAGCCGGGAAATCGAATTCAAGCTCGACCGCGCCGGATCCACGGTGATCGAGCTCGCGGTCGAGGCGGGGGCGAACGAACTGAGCCTCATCAACAACCGCGCCATCATCGAGGTCAACGGCGTCCGGGACCGGCTGCGCGTGCTGCTGGTCTCGGGCGAGGCGCACACCGGCGAGCGCGTCTGGCGCAATCTTCTCAAGGTCGATCCTTCGGTCGATCTCGTCCACTTCACGATCCTGCGCCCACCCGAGAAACAGGACGCCACGCCGATTCGCGAACTCGCGCTGATTTCGTTTCCCATTCGCGAGCTGTTCGAAGTCAAGCTCAAGGAGTTCGACCTCATCATCTTCGACCGCTACCGTCGGCGCGGCGTGATGCCGCTGAGCTATATCGGCAACATCGCCCGTTACGTCGAGGACGGCGGCGCCCTGCTGAGCGCCGCGGGTCCGTCCTTCGCCACGCCTCTCAGCCTGTTCCGCACGCCGCTCAAAACGGTGCTGCCGGCGCATCCCACCGGCGGCGTGTTCGAGCGCGGTTTCCGGGCGCGTCTCAGCGAGATCGGACGGCGTCATCCGGTCACCGCCGGGCTTCGCGGCGCCGACGGCGATGCGCCCAGGTGGGGCCGCTGGTTCCGGCAGATCGACGCCGAGGCCGACCGCGGCAAGGTGCTGATGAAAGGCGCCGAGGACCGGCCGGTCCTGGTGCTCGATCGCGTCGGCAAGGGGCGCGTCGCCCAGCTTCTCACCGACCACCTGTGGCTCTGGGCGCGCGGGTTCGAGGGCGGCGGCCCGCAGGCCGAACTGCTGCGCCGCCTGGCACACTGGCTGATGAAGGAACCCGACCTCGAAGAGGAGGACCTGCGCGCCAGCGCCGACGGCAACCGCATCGAGATCGTCCGCCGCAGCCTGAGCACGGCGGTCGCCGAGATCGAGGTCGTTTCACCGTCGGGCGCGCGCCAGCGGGTGAAACTCGAGGCGGCGGGCGGCGGGCGCGCCACCGCGACCGTCGAGGTCGACGAGCCGGGGCTCTACCGCTTGAGCGACGGCGTCCACAACGCCATCGCCGCCGTCGGCGAGATCAACCCGCTCGAGTTCGCCGATCTGCGCAGCAGCGCCGCGGCGTTGGCGCCGTTCGCGCGTGCGACCGGCGGCGCGGTGCGCTGGCTCGGCCAGGGCGGGGTGCCCGACATCCGCATGGTCCGGCCCGGGCGCGATACCGCGGGTCGCGACTGGATCGGGCTCCGCGCCAACGACGACTACGTGGTCACCGGCATCCACCGGGCGCCGCTGATGCCTGAATGGCTGGTGCTGCTGCTCGCGCTCGGTGGCCTGATGCTCGCCTGGCGCGCCGAAGGAAAATAG
>JBHHZM010000155.1:0-6197 GCA_046758065.1 Alphaproteobacteria bacterium
ATGCCGCCGAGCAGGCGCACCAGCGCGCGCGCGTCGGCGGGCGAATCGTTGACGCCCTTGAGCATGACGTATTCGAAAGTGATCCGCCGGGCGTTGTTGGCGCTCGGATAATCGCGACAGGCGGCGAGCAGCTCAGCGATCGGGTACTTGCGATTGAGCGGCACCAGACGATCGCGCAGCTCGTCAGAGACGGCGTGCAGCGAGACCGCGAGATTGACGCCGAGCTCCTCACCGACGCGCCGGATCAGCGGCGCGACGCCGGAGGTCGAGAGCGTGATGCGCCGCTTGGAAATCGCGATGCCCTCGGCGTCCATGACGATGCGAAGCGCCGCCGCGACGTTGTCGTAGTTGTAGAGCGGCTCGCCCATGCCCATGACGACGATGTTCGAGACCATGCGGCCTTCGGGCGGCGACGGCCACTCGCCGAGCGCGTCGCGCGCGGCCATCACCTGACCGACAATCTCGCCCGCGCCCAGGTTGCGCACCAGCGGCTGCGTGCCGGTGTGGCAGAAGCGGCAGGTCAGCGTGCAGCCGACCTGCGAGGAGATGCAGAGCGCGCCGCGGTCGTCCTCGGGGATGTGGACGCACTCGACCTCCTGGCCGTCGATCATGCGCAGCAGCCACTTGCGGCTGGCGTCCGTCGAGACCTGTTCGCGGCTGACCACGGGGCGGGCGATCACGTAACGCTCGGCGAGACGCGCGCGCAGCGCCCCGGCGAGCGAGGTCATGGCGGCGAAATCGCATGCGCCGCGATGATAGATCCAGTGCCAGAGCTGCTTGGCGCGGAACGGCTTCTCGCCGAGCGCCGCCATTTCGTCGGCGAGCGCGGCGCGGCTCAGACCGACGAGATTGAGGCGGCCGTCGGCGTCGCGCAGCGGCGGCGGCGCGAAGGCCCTGGGTGCATAGTCCATGACCGCCTTGATATACGCCGCGCGCGGCCGCTGGCAAGGGCGGCCGGCTACTTGACCCCGCAGGCCTTGCCGATGCCCCGGTGGGCGGCGGTGAAGCCCAGCAACGAATAGGTGTCTTTGGTTTTGGTGCCGCGCCACGAGACGCCGCGCACCACCATCTTGCTGCCGCCGCGCATCGCCTTGACCAGCGCCCGGTCGTCGGCCGGTTCGGACGCCCAGGCGGTATCGCCGTGGGTGAACAGGGTGAATTTATGCCCGCCGATCGTCACCTCGACGGTGCTGCCTTCCTTGTACTTGTAACCGGCGTGGAGGCTGACCACGTTGGTCACCTTGGTCGACGGGCGGTGGCTCACCATGGCGTAGATGCGCCCGCGCTTCTTGTACTTGCCTTCCGACTTCTTGGGCTCGCTCGCCATGTAGCAGAGCTTCTTGCCCGCCTGCGAAGTTTCGTAGGCGGTCCAGTTGTCGAAGGCGCCGATCACCTTGATTTCCTCGGCCCGCACGGGCGTGCCGGCAAGAACGAGCATGAAGAGAAAGGCGGCGGCGAGGGCGGGAAAGCGGACCAACATGGCGACGATATTACCCTCTTGCGGCGGGGCTTGCCAAGCGTCGGCGCGCCGTCTTGCGGTGCTTCGCGCGCCGGCGCGCTCAGCCGCGCCCGCGATAGGTCGCGACCCCCTGGTCGGGCAGCCACAAACCCTGAGGCGGCGCGCCGGTCTGATAGAAGACGTCGATCGGCATGCCGCCGCGCGGGTACCAGTAGCCGCCGATGCGCAGCCAGGGCGGCGCGATCTCGTCGACCAGCCGGCGGGCGATCGCCACCGTGGTTTCCTCGTGGAAGCCGCCGTGGTTGCGGAACGAACCGAGGTAGAGCTTGAGCGACTTGCTCTCGACGATCCACTCCCCGGGGACGTAATCGATGACGAGATGGGCGAAATCGGGCTGCCCGGTCACCGGACAGAGGCAGGTGAACTCGGGCGCCGTGAAACGCACGAGGTAGACCACTCCCGCCTGCGGGTTCACGACTTTTTCGAGCGCCGCCTCGTCGGGCGAGGCCGGCAGCGCCGCCTTGGCCCCGAGCTGGCTCAGCCCGGCGTAGGGAGAATGCTTGTCGCGCTCGCTCATTGGCGCAGCCGTCCCGCGACGCTGCGCCGGCGCGGCTGGCCGTGGACGTGTTTGGGCCAGGGCTCGGACGCGCCGCCTTCGACGAGCGGCCGGCGCGCGAACCGTCCCAGGCTCGCCAGCCGGTCGGACATGACGATCGCGCCGGCGGTGGCGAGGTTGATGCAGAAACGGGTCGGAATGCGCACCAGATAGTCGCAACGCGCGACCATTTCGGGACTGAGGCTGCCGCGCTCGCGCCCCAGCACATACGCCGCGCACCGCGGATGGCGGAAACTCGGCAATTCCTCGGCCTCGTCGAGCAACTCGACCCCGACGAGCTTGCAGCCGCGCGGCAGCGTCAGCCCATCGACATCGGCGAACTGATAGAGCGGCACCTGTTCCGGCGTCTTGGAAGTGTCCGACGGCGCGCCCCTGGCGGTATAGTGGGCGGCGACGGTGAACACGAAGCTCGCGCCGAAGGCGTGGGCCGAACGAAACAGGTTGCCCAGGTTCATCGGCTTGCTTATACCCTCGACGCCGATGGCGAAATAACCGCGCATAAACGCAAACTGCACCGCGCGGATCGTCGATTCAAGCCCTTAAGCCCAAGGTCACGCCGATGCCCGACACGCCCATCGCCGCCCGTTCCGATACGCATTGCGATGAGATCGCGGTTGAGGTCACCCGCGGCGACCGGATCGAGAGCCGTCACCGCGCGTCCTGCGCCGTCGCCGACGGGTCGGGACGCATCGTCCATCGCTGGGGTGACGTTGGGCAAGCGGTCTATCCGCGCTCGGCGATCAAGTCGATTCAGGCGATTCCCCTGGTCGAGAGCGGCGCCGCCGAGCGCTTTGATCTGAGCGCCGCCGAGCTTGCGCTGGCCTGCGCCTCGCACGGCGGCGAGCCGATGCACATCGAGGCGGTCGAGGCCTGGCTCGCACGCCTCGGGCTCGGCGCCGACGATCTCGAATGCGGTGCCCATCCGCCCTCGCACGCGCCGTCGGCCGAAGCCCTCTGGCGGTCGGGCGCGACCCCGAACGCGGTGCACAACAACTGCTCGGGCAAGCACGCCGGCATGCTGACCACGGCGCGTCACCTCGGCGAGCCGACGGCCGGCTACATCCGCCATGACCACCCGGTGCAGCAGCGCGTCGCCCGCGTCATCGGCGAGATGACGGATGTCGACATGACACGGGCGCCGCGCGGCATCGATGGGTGCAGCATTCCGACCTACGCCATTCCGCTCGGCGCGTTCGCCACCGCGATGGCGCGGCTGGCCGACCCTGCGAAACTCGCCGACGGACGCGCCGACGCGATCGAACGGATCAAGGCCGCGATCGTCGCACGCCCCGAGATGGTCGCCGGCACGGGCCGGTTCTGCAGCGCGCTGATCCGCGAATCGGGCGGCCGGATCATCACCAAGACCGGCGCCGAGGGCGTCTACGCCGCTGCGCTTCCCGACCTCGGTCTCGGCGTCGCCCTCAAGGTCGAGGACGGCGCCGGGCGCGCCTCTTCGGTCGCGCTCGCCGCTGTGTTGCGACGCCTCGGCGCGCTCGACGACGCGCTCGCCGAACGGCTTGCCTATTTCGTCGCCCCGCCGCAGATCAACCGGGCCGGCCGACGGGTCGGCGACGTGCGCGCGGCGGCCGGCTGGCCGCCCGCAACCGCCCGAGGGCGCGGCGTGGTGACGGCGGAACCGGCGTAGGCGCGCGCATGGCGCGAGAGGCAGGCGACGAGGCGGTACGCGCCCAGTACGACGCCTACCCCTACCCCGAACGCGATCCCGCCGATGAGACGCGCCGCCTGGTCGTCGGCTCGCCGAGCCATCTCGCCGAGGTCAATCACTACGTCTTCGCCGGCCGTCTCGACCTCGCGCGTCCGCTTCGCGTGCTGGTCGCCGGCGGCGGCACCGGCGACGCGGCGATCATGCTGGCGCAGCAGCTTGCCTGGGCGCACAGTCCGGCCGAGGTCGTCTACCTCGACGTTTCGCGTGCCGCGCGCAAACTCGCCGAGGCGCGGGCCGCGGCGCGCGGGCTTGCCAACATCCGCTTCGTCGAGGGCTCGCTGCTCGACCTCGCGGCACTCGCGGCCGGTCCTTACGACTACATCGACTGCTGCGGCGTGCTCCACCATCTCGCCGACCCCGGGGCCGGCCTCGCGACGCTCGCGGACGCGCTCGCCGACGACGGCGGCATCGGGCTGATGCTTTACGGCGCGTTCGGGCGCACCGGGGTCTACCACGCGCAGGCCATGCTGCGCCTGATCGCCGGCGCCGACGCGCGCGAGAACCTGGCGCTGGCGCGCCGGCTGTGCGCCGAACTGCCCGAGAGCAACTGGCTCAGACGCAACCCCTTCGTCGCCGATCACATCGAGGGCGGCGACGCCGGCCTTTACGATCTTCTGCTGCACACCCGCGACCGCGCCTATACCGTGCCCGAGCTCGCCGCGCTGGTCGCCGGCGCGGGCCTCGCCGTCACCGGATTCATCGAACCCGCGCTCTACGATCCGGCGAACCAGCTCTCGGACCCGGAGCTCAAGGCGCGGGTCACAGCGCTGCCTTGGCTCGAGCGTTGCGCCTTCGCCGAACTGCTCGCCGGCAGCCTCAAACGCCACGTCTTCTACGCGGTCAAGACGGCGCGCGCGGAGGAGGCCGTGGCGCGGCCCGACGGGCCGAAGGCGGTGCCGGTGCTGCGTGAGGCCGACGGCCCGGCGATGGCGCGGAAGCTCAAGCGCGGCGGGCGCATCCGCGCGGAACTGGAAGGGATCAAACTGGCCTACGACCTACCGCCGCTTGCGGGCGCGATCCTCGCTCTCGTCGACGGCCGGCGCAGCCTCGGCGATATCCACCGCGAGATCGCGCGCCACCGACCCGGCGCGCGCGACTGGCTCGCCTTCAAGGCGGCCTTCGACAAGCTCTACGCCGCGCTCAACGCCATCAACGTCATGCTGATCGCGCAACCGGCGCGCCGGGCCTGAACGTCACAAGGCTTCGTCGAGGTATTCGTCGAAGCGGGCGAGCGCCTCGGGCATGGTCTTGCGCCCGAAGCCAAGGCGGAAATGGCAATCGCCGTGGCCGAAGGCGCGCGCCGGGGCGAGCAGCACGCCTTTCTTTTCGATCAGGTCGGCGCACAACGCCGCGGCGGCGCGTCCGGCTTCGAGGCGGGGAAAAGCGACCGACCCGGCCTTCGGGCGGCGCCACGAAACGATCCCCGCCCGGCGGGCGAAGAAATCGTCGAGCCGCGCGAGATTGTCCCGAACGATCGCGAGGTTGCGCCCGACCACCCGGTCGCGGTGGCGCAACGCGAGCGCGGCGAGCAACTCGCTGGGCGCGGCGTTGCAGATCGTCGTGTAGTCCTTGAACCCCGCCATCGCCCGAAGCAGCCGTTCGTCGCGCGTGGCGATCCAGCCGATGCGCAGGCCGGCGAGCCCGAAGCTCTTCGACATCACGCCGAGCGACACGGCATTCTCGTAGACGTCGCAGGCCGCCGGCAGACGCTCGCCCGCATCGTATTCGAGCAGACGATAGACCTCGTCGGAGAACAACAGCAGGCCGTGACGGCGGACGATCTCGACGAGCCGGTCGAAGACCGCGCGCGGCGGCAGGAAGCCGGTGGGGTTGTGGGGGAAGTTGACCACCACGGCGCGGGTGTCGGGGCGGATCAGGCGCTCGAGATCCTCGAGGTAGAGCGCCCAGCCATAGTCCTCGCGCGCGTTCCACGGACTGACCTCGCAGCCGATCGCCCGCGCCACTTCCATGAGCGACTGATAGCAGGGCGCATGGACGACGACATGATCGCCCGGCTCGAGCGCCACGTTCATGAAACCGAAGATCGCTTCTTCGGCGCCGCTGTGGACGAGCACGCGGTTGGCGTCGATCCGCTCGTAAAGCCCCGCGATCGCCTCTCTCAGTTCAGGATGGCCGGACGATTCGGTGTAGCCGAGCCAGAGGCGGTCGAGCGTCGCCGCCGCGTCCGGCTCGAACGCGACGAGCTCGGCGAGCGTCAGCGATTCGCAGTCCGAGGCGCAGAGCAGGTGCGGCGCCGTGAACTCATGGCGGGCGAAGAATCGTTCGAGCTCGAAAGCCGGCAAGCGCATCGGCGTCTCCCGTGACCGTATCGCCGGCCGTTTCCAGCGAGACGGTTGCCGTCAGCGACGCGACCACGTCCGCCGCAGCCGGCCGCG
>JBHHZM010000156.1:0-6185 GCA_046758065.1 Alphaproteobacteria bacterium
CCAGATCATGCGCAACGCCTCGATCGCGGTGCTGCGCGAGATCGGCGTCGATACCGGGGGCTCGAACGTGCAGTTCGCGGTCAACCCCGAGGACGGCCGCATGGTGGTGATCGAGATGAACCCGCGGGTCTCGCGATCCTCGGCGCTGGCCTCGAAGGCCACCGGCTTCCCCATCGCCAAGGTCGCGGCGCGGCTCGCCGTCGGCTATACCCTCGACGAGATCGACAACGACATCACCGGCGTGACCCCGGCGTCGTTCGAGCCGACCATCGACTATGTCGTCACCAAGGTGCCGCGTTTCACCTTCGAGAAGTTTCCGGGCACCGAAGCGCTGCTCACCACCTCGATGAAATCGGTCGGCGAGGTCATGTCGATCGGCCGCTGCTTCGCCGAATCGCTGCAGAAGGCGTTGTGCTCGCTCGAAACCGGCCTCAGCGGTCTCGACGAGGTGGCGGTGCCGGGCTATACGCCCGGCGGCGACACCGGACCGCTGCGCGCCGCGCTGGCACAACCGACGCCCGACCGATTGTTCGTCATCGCCGAGGCTTTCCGCGCCGGTTTGAGCGTCGCCGAGGTGCATGCGGCCTGCCGTTACGATCCCTGGTTCCTCGCCCGGATCGAGGAGATCGTCGCGGCGGAAGCCGGGGTGCGGGCGGGCGGCCTGCCGCGCACCGCAGGCGGGCTTCTGCAACTCAAGAAAATGGGGTTTTCCGACGCCCGCCTCGCGGCGCTCGCCGGTCTCGACGAGGCCGAGGTCGGCGGCTTGCGCGCCGCGCTCGGCGTGCGGCCGGTCTACAAGCGCGTCGACACCTGCGCCGCCGAGTTCGAGGCGCGCACGCCCTACATGTACTCGTGCTACGAGGGCGACGGCGCCAGCCACCCCGAGTGCGAAGCGCAGCCCAGCGCGCGCCGCAAGGTCATCATTCTCGGCGGCGGGCCCAACCGGGTCGGCCAAGGCATCGAGTTCGACTACTGCTGCGTCCACGCCGCCTACGGGTTGCGCGAGGTCGGCATCGAAACGGTGATGATCAATTGCAATCCGGAGACCGTTTCGACCGATTACGACACCTCCGACCGGCTGTACTTCGAGCCGCTGACCGTCGAACACGTCGTCGAGATCGCCCGCGTCGAGGCGTCGCGCGGCACGCTCATCGGCGTCATCATCCAGTTGGGCGGCCAGACGCCGCTCAAACTCGCGCATGCGCTTGAGGCCGCGGGAATACCGATCATCGGCACCACGCCCGACGCCATAGACCTCGCCGAGGACCGCAAGCGTTTCCAGGAACTTCTCGCCCGGCTCGGTCTCAAACAGCCGGCGAACGGGACCTGCCGCTCGGTCGAGGAGGCTCTCGCCATCGCCGAGCGCATCGGCTATCCCGTGGTGGTGCGTCCGTCCTACGTCCTCGGCGGACGGGCGATGGAGATCGTCCACGACGCCGAGACGCTCGGACGCTACGTCGTGAAGGCGCTTACGGCGTCGGGTAATGCGCCGGTGCTGATCGACGCCTACCTGCAGGACGCCATCGAGGTCGACGTCGATGCGGTGGCCGACGGGCACGACGTGTTCGTCGCAGGAATCCTCGAGCACATCGAGGAGGCCGGCGTGCATTCGGGCGATTCGGCCTGTTCGCTGCCGCCGTACTCGCTCGCGCCCCCCGTGCTCGACGAGATCAGCCGCCAGACCGTGGCGCTGGCGCGCGCCCACCGCGTCGTCGGACTGATGAACGTCCAGTTCGCCGTCAAGGGCGACGAGGTCTATATCATCGAGGTCAACCCGCGGGCGAGCCGCACCGTGCCGTTCGTCGCCAAGACCATCGGCATGCCGATCGCCAAGATCGCTGCCCGGGTGATGGCGGGCGAGCCGCTCGCCGGTTTCGCCCTCGAGCCGCCGGCGCCCGATCACATGGCGGTCAAGGAAGCGGTCTTTCCGTTCACCCGCTTTCCGGGTGTCGATGTTCTCCTGGGACCGGAAATGAAATCGACCGGCGAGGTGATGGGGCTCGATCGGGCGTTCGGCCGCGCCTTCGCCAAGTCGCAACTCGCCGCCGGCGGCGTGTTGCCCGACGGCGGCACCGTATTCGTCTCGGTGAAGGACGGCGACAAGCCGGCGATGGTACCTCTGTGCGTCGAACTGACCGCCCTCGGCTTCGATCTGGTGGCGACGCGCGGAACCGCCGAGTTCCTGTCGCGCGCCGGGCTCGCCGTCGCCGTCGTCAACAAGGTGGCGGAAGGCCGGCCGCACTGCGTCGACGCCATCGCCAGCGGCGAGATCGCGCTCGTCTTCAACACGACCGAGGGCGCCCAGGCGATCGCCGACAGTTTCAGCCTCCGCCGCACCACGCTGCTCAACCGGGTCCCCTACCACACCACCGTTCCCGGCTGTCGCGCCATGGTGCAGGCAATCGCCGCGGGAAAGGCCGGCAGTCTTGAAGTCGCCCCTCTCCAGTCCTATCGTAATGCAGGTTCCGACGCCGCCGACACGGGCGGCTGCAAGGGGTCGTCACGAGTAGCGGAATCGTCGTTATGATGCAGAAAGTTCCTATGACCGGCCGCGGATTCGCGCGCCTCGAAGATGAACTGCGGCGGTTGAAGACGATCGAGCGCCCGGCGATCATTCACGCGCTCGAAGAGGCGCGCGGACACGGCGACATCGCCGAGAACGCCGAATTCCACGCCGCCAAGGAACGCCAGGCCTACATCGAGGGGCGGGTGGCGGAACTCGAGGACAAGCTGAGCCGCGCCGAGATCATCGACGTGAGCAAGCTCTCGGGCAAGGTGGTCAGGTTCGGCGCCACGGTGACGCTCGCCGACGAGGACACCGACGAGGAAGCGACCTATCAGATCGTCGGCACGGACGAGGCCGACATCAAGTCGGGGCTTCTGTCGATCACCTCGCCGCTCGCCCGGGCGCTGATCAGCAAGAGCGTCGGCGACAGCGTCGACGTGACGGCGCCGGGCGGCTCGAAGAGCTACGAGATCGTAAAGGTTCGCTACAAGTAGGGGGCCGGAACGCCCGGCCGGCCAAATCCCGCCATGGCTGCCACCACCTGCTGGGTTCTCAGCGACGGCAAACCCGGCCACGAGAACCCCTGCCGGGGGCTGGCCGAGGCCGTCGGTCTCGACACCGTGGTAAAGCGCGTCGCTCCGCGCGCGCCGTGGTCGCATCTGCCGCCCCGGCTCTGGTTCGCGCCGTTCCGCGCGCCGGGGCCGGGAAGCGATGCGCTCGCGCCGCCCTGGCCCGATCTCATGATCGCCGCCGGTCGCCAAACGGTGGCCCTGTCGATCGCCATTCGGAAGGCGAGCGGCGGGCGCACCTTCACCGTGCAGGTCCTCAAGCCGCAAGCGCCGCTCGAACGCTTCGATCTGGTGGCGGCGCCGGCGCACGACTGCGCCGAAGGCGCCAACGTGATCGCCACCATCGGCGCGCTGAACCGGGTGACGCCGCGCCGTCTCGAGGCCGAAGCGGCGCGTTTCGCCGCGACCGTCGCGCGTCTGCCGACGCCGCGCGTCGCGGTGCTCGTTGGCGGCGACGGCAAGCGCCACCGCCTCACGCCGGCGGTCGCCGCCGGGATCGGCGCCCGGCTCGACGCCTTCGCCCGCGACGCCGGCGCCGGACTGATGGTCACGCCGTCGCGCCGCACCGGGGCGGCGAGCGCGGCGGCGCTCGGCGAGCGGCTCGATCCGGCGCGCACGGTGATGTGGAACGGCGAAGGCGACAATCCCTACTTCGGCTATCTCGGCCTCGCCGACGCGATCGTCGTTACCGGCGATTCGATCGCCATGGTCTCGGAGGCCTGCACCACCGGCAAGCCGGTCTACGTCCTCGATCTGCCGGGCGGCGCCGCGAAGTTTCGGCGCTTCCATCGCGACTTGCGCGATACCGGCCGCACCCGTCGCTTCGACGGCCGGCTCGAAAGCTGGCGCTATCCCAAGCTCGACGAGACCGCGCGCGTCGCCGCCGAGGTGCGCCGCCGGCTCGGGCTCGACTGATCCGCGCGCCGCCGAAAGACGCCCCAAACCTCTGGCGGCGCGGGCTGCGAATCTGTACTTTACCGGGAGTCCCGCCCTTCCCGGCGGGCCGTGTCACAGGAACGGAAATGGCCGCAACGCACCATTCGCGCGTTCTCATCATCGGCGGCGGTCCCGCGGGCTACACCGCCGCGATCTACGCCGCGCGGGCGAACCTCGAACCTCTCGTGGTGCTCGGGCTGCAGCCGGGCGGCCAGATGACGATCACCACCGACGTCGAGAACTTTCCCGGCTTCGCCGACGTCATCCAGGGCCCCTGGCTGATGGAGCAGATGGAAGCGCAGGCGCGCAGCGTGGGTACGCGGATGATCGCCGACACCATCGTCGAGGTCGATCTCGACGCGCGGCCTTTCCGGTGCCGGGGCGACAGCGGCGACGTCTACACCGGCGACGCGCTGATCGTCGCCACCGGCGCGCAGGCGCGCTGGCTCGGTCTCGAAAGCGAGGCGCGCTACCGCGGTTTCGGGGTTTCGGCCTGCGCCACCTGCGACGGCTTCTTTTTCCGCGACCGCAAGGTGGCGGTGGTCGGCGGCGGCAACACCGCCGTCGAGGAAGCGATTTTCCTGACCAACTTCGCCTCGAAAGTGACGCTGATCCACCGCCGCGACGCGCTGCGCGCCGAGAAGATCCTGCAGGACCGGCTGTTCGCCAACCCCAAGGTCGAGGTGCAGTGGAACAGCGTGGTCGAGGAGATCCTCGGCACCGGCGAGCCGCCGGGCGTCACCGGGGTTCGCCTGCGCGACGTCGCGACCGGCGAACGGCGCGAACTCGCCCTCGACGGCGTTTTCATCGCCATCGGCCACGACCCGGCGACCGCGCTGTTCCGGGACCGGATCGAGATGGACGCCGAAGGCTATATCGTCACCGCGCCGGATTCGACCGCGACCAGCGTGCCCGGGGTGTTCGCCGCCGGCGACGTGCGCGACAAGGTCTACCGCCAGGCGGTGACCGCCGCCGGCATGGGCTGCATGGCGGCGCTCGAGGCCGAACGCTTTCTGGCCGAACATCCCGTCAGCGAGTCCGCCGCGGCCGAATAGGCGCCGTTCGATTTCGTACCGTCGGGCGCGGGTTTACACCATGCGCCGGTTTTGCCATTGTCGGTCCGCCCGCGGGCGCCGGGCGAAGGAGCAGGGCGATGAACTGGGACAAGATCCGGGTCTTCCACGCGGTCGCCGAGGCGGGCAGTTTCACCCATGCCGGCGAGACGCTGAACCTGAGCCAGTCGGCGGTGAGTCGGCAGATCAGCGCGCTCGAACAGAACCTGCGGGTGCCGCTCTTCCACCGCCATGCGCGCGGCCTGATCCTCACCGAGCAGGGCGAGATGCTCTATCGGACGGCGCACGAGGTGCTCGCCAAGGTGGCGATGACCGAGGCCATGCTGGCCGAGAGCAAGGACCGCCCCAAGGGTCCGCTCACGGTCACCGCCACGGTCGGCTTCGCGACCGTCTGGCTGACGCCGCGCATCGTCGAATTCACCAACGCCTACCCCGAGGTCTCGGTGACGCTGATCGCCGAGGACCACGACATCGACCTCGGCATGCGCGAAGCCGACGTCGCGATTCGCATGCACGCACCGACCCAGCCCGACCTCGTCCAGCGTCATCTCATGAAGGTCCACTTCCACGCCTATGCCTCGCCCGACTACCTCAAGGAATGGGGCACGCCGGAGACGGTCGACGAGCTCGACCATCACCGGCTGATCGTCTACAGCGAGGGACCGCTCACGCGGCTGCTCAATCCCAACTGGCTGTTGCGCACCGGCAGCGGGGTGCACCACCGGCCGGCGCTCAAGGTGAACAACGTTCTGGCCATGGCCAACGCCGTGAAAAGCGGGTTCGGCATCGCCCCGTTGCCCGACTACATCGTCTACGACCACGCCCGGGCGGTGCGCGTGCTGCCCGAGTTCGAGGGTCCGGAGATCGACGCCTATTTCGTCTATCCCGAGGAGCTGCGCGCCTCGAAACGCATCACCGTCTTTCGCGACTTTCTCCTCGAAAGGGTCAAGGAGACGCCTTTCTAGATGCGGTGATAGGATGGCCGAAAGGCGTTGCGGCGCCCGCCTGATGAGCTAAGCTTGCGCGGGCCCGTAGTTCAGCTGGTCAGAACGCGCCGCTCATAACGGCGTTGTCGCAGGTTCGAGTCCTGCCGGGCCCACC
>JBHHZM010000157.1:0-6175 GCA_046758065.1 Alphaproteobacteria bacterium
CCGGTCGGGGGCGAGGTCGGCGGCGCGGACGCCGAGACCGCGCAGGTCTTCGGGCAGGTCCTTCTCGCAGACCAGCGCCGCGGCGCTGCGCGCCATCGCCGGCGACGTCATGATGCCGACGCCGCCCTGCCCGGCGAGCCAGAAGAAGCCCTGCGCTTCGGGCGCGTAGCCGACCACGGGCAGGTGGTCGTCGACGAAGCTGCGCAGCCCCGCCCAGCGGTGGGTCAGCCGCCTGATCTTGAACGTGGTGGCGCGCTCGATGCGGTCGACGGCGACGGCGATGTCGAGCTCGTCGGGCTGCACGTCGCAGGGCGGCATCGGGGTCTCGTCGGCGGGCGAGCCGAGGATGCGCCCCGCCTCGGGCTTGAAATAGAACTGCTCGTCGATATCGGCTACCAGCGGCCAGGTCGATACATCATGACCTTCCGGCGGGTCGAAGGTGAACGCCGTGCGGCGCTTGGGCGCGAGGCCCACGGGCGTTATCCCGGCGAGGCCCGCGATCTCGTCGGCCCAGGCGCCGGCGGCGTTGACGACGACCGTGCCGCTCAGCTCGCCGGCCCGCGTGATTGCGCGCCAGGTCCCGTCGCGCCGGTCGAGCGCGGTGACCTCGGCGTCGGCGACGACGCGGCCGCCGCGCGCCCTGAGCCCGCGCAGGAAGCCGCCGTGGAGCGCGTGCACGTCGATGTCCGCGGCGTCTGCCTCGAGCAGGGCGGCGGCCACGTAATCGGGGCGCAGCGTGGGCATCATCGCAAGGGCGCGCGCCGTGTCGATCTCGCAGACGGTGCGGGGGCGGTCGTCGGTGGCCGCGAGCATCGCCTCGACCGCGGCGCGCTGATCGGCGCGGGCGACGTACATGAGCCCGCGGGGGCTGAGCAGAGGATGCTCGGCGAACCCGTCGGGCGGCGCGTCGAGAAACGCCCGGCTCGCGCTCGCCAATTTGCGCACCACGGGCGCGCCGTAGTTCTCGAGGAACATCGCCGCCGAGCGGCCGGTGGTGTGATAGCCCGGAGCGCCCTCGCGTTCGACCAGCACCACGCGCCCGCGCGCGGCGAGTTCGTAAGCCGCCGAGGCGCCGGCGATGCCGCCGCCGATGACGAGAAAATCGCTCTCCATCGGTCACGCTCCTTAAAGTCGATCGCCCATCGACGGGCCGGGCCGGTGATTATCGGCGATGTCGCTCGTCCGACAAGCTGCTTGCGCCGATCAGCCCCGGTGTGGGCCGGGGTCGAATGCGCGGCTGCGCACGGTTTCGCCGAGGTGGTCGAGCAGCGCCGGGAACACCTGGGCGGCGATCGTGTCGAGGTCGCCGGTGGCGGCCAGCCCGTGAACGCGACCCCGCCACAAGTGCATGCCGTCGCGCCGCGAGACGGTGATCTCGGCGGCGAAGCGGTAACGCTTGCGGATCTGATCGCCCAACCCGAAAAACGGCAGCTCGATGCTGACGCCGACGTCGTGGGTGTCGTTCGATCCGAGGACGCCGGCAAGGCCGAACTCGGGCAGACCGAGCCGCGCCGTCGCCGGCGTCGCGGAAATCCGGTAGTCGAGCACGAACGGCGCGTCCGCCGCGATGACGATGCCGCGCGCCGCGAGCGCGTCGGCGAGCGCTCCGTTCAAGCCGGCGACGTCGGTCGCCCCGCCGGGCGCGGCGAGGACGAAAGCGGCGCCCGGATACAAATCTCCCAGCGCCGTCGCATCGATCCGACCCGAGAGCACGCCGTCGGGCGTCGATGCTGCGCAGCCGGCCGCGAGCAGGCCCACGAGCAGGGCGAGTGTGCCGATGGTTCTCACGATAGCCGTTTCCCGGTTCCCGCCGGCCAGCATACAGAATCCAGCATACAGGATCGCGACCGGTGTGACGCGCCTCGAATGAACGGCGTTCGGCGTGATTTCGCGCCCCCGGTCGGGTTGCCCGGTCGCTGGGGTGTGATTTGTTGACGCTCTGGCACGCCGGTCGTACCATGACCCATGGTTCATGCCCTGGAATTCGTTGAATTCCGGGGCTTAAAACGATGAAACCATCGATTCAACGAAAGTTCCGGCGCTTGACCCGGTAACTGCGGGTTAACGACCATTGGGAGGTCACAAATGAAAACCATAGCCTTGAGGACCGCGCTGTGCGCGGTTGCAGCCGTTGGCTTCGCCGCCTCGGCCTCGGCCAAGACGCTCGTCTACTGTTCGGAGGGCAGCCCCGAGGGCTTCAATCCTTCGCTCTATACGGCGGGGACGACGTTCGACGCCTCGTCGCGCCAGATTTACAACCGCCTCGTCGAGTTCGAACTCGGCACGACCAAGGTCATTCCCGCTCTCGCCGAGACCTGGGAAGTCTCCGGCGACGGCCTGACCTATACGTTCCATCTGCGCCATGGCGTCAAGTTCCATACCACGAAGGACTTCACGCCGACGCGTGACTTCAACGCCGACGACGTGCTGTTCAGCTTCAACCGGCAACTCCAGAAGGACCACCCGTACCACAACGTCTCGGGCGGCGCGTACGAGTACTTCAACGGCATGGACATGCCGAACCTGCTGAAGAGCGTCGAGAAGATCGACGACTACACGGTGCGTTTCAACCTCACGGCCCCCGAGGCGCCGATGATCGCCAACCTCGGCATGGACTTCGCCTCGATCATGTCGGCCGAGTACGCCGACAAGATGTCGGCCGCGGGCACGCCCGAGAAGGTCGATCTCAATCCCGTCGGCACCGGCCCGTTCCAGTTGGTCGCCTACCAGAAGGATGCGGTGATTCGCTACAAGGCCCATCCCGACTACTGGGCCGGCAAAGCGGCGATCGACACTCTGGTGTTCGCGATCACGCCCGACAACGCGGTGCGCTATGCCAAGCTGAAAGCGGGCGAGTGCCACGTGATGCCGTATCCCAACCCGGCCGACCTCGATGCGATAGCCCAGGATCCGGACATCAACCTCATGCGGCAGGAAGGCCTGAACGTCGGCTACCTCGCGTTCAACACCGAGAAGAAGCCGTTCGACGACAGGCGCGTGCGCCAGGCGATCAACTACGCGATCAACAAGCAGGCGATCATCGACGCCGTCTATCTCGGCGCGGGCAAGGCGGCGAAGAACCCGATTCCGCCGACGATGTGGTCGTACAACGACGACGTCAAGGACTACCCGTACGATCCCGACAAGGCCAAGGCGCTGCTCGCCGAAGCCGGACTCTCGGGCGGCTTCGACACCGACATCTGGGCGATGCCCGTGCAGCGGCCCTACAACCCCAACGCACGACGTATGGCCGAGATGATGCAGGCGGACCTCGCCAAGGTCGGAATCAGGGCCAAGATCGTCACCTACGAATGGGGCGAATACCTCAAGCGCTCGAAGAACGGCGAGCACCAGATGATTCTCCTGGGCTGGACCGGCGACAACGGCGACCCCGACAACTTCATGTACGTGCTGTTGGGCTGCGCCGCCGCCAAGGGCGCCAACCGGGCGCGCTGGTGCTACAAGCCGTTCAACGATCTTCTGGTCGAGGCCAAGCGGACCACCGACGCCGCCAAGCGGACCGCGCTCTACAAGAAGGCGCAAGTAATCTTCAAGCAAGAGGCGCCGTGGTTCACCATCGCGCATTCGGTGGTGTTCATGCCGGTGCGCAAGGAGGTGGTCGGCTACAAGATCGATCCCCTCGGCGGCCACGTCTTCTACGGCGTCGACCTGAAGCAGTAGACGCGCCCGTCATAGAAGCGTAATCAGCGGGGGGAGGTCCGCCTCCCCCCGTTACACTTGGGTGAGGCCGAGGTGCTCCAGTTCGTCCTGAAACGGGTGAGCCTCGTCATTCCCACGTTCTTCGGGGTGACGTTGCTCACCTTCGCGCTCATTCGCTTGGTCCCGGGCGATCCGATCGAGCTTATGGTCGGCGAGCGCGGGCTCGATCCGGCGCGCCACGCCGAAATGCGCGCCCGCCTCGGTCTCGACAGACCGCTGCTCGAACAATACGGCATCTACATCGCCGAAGTCCTCCAGGGCGATCTCGGCAAGTCGATCGTCACCAGGGAACCGGTGCTGTCCGAGTTCCTGACGCTTTTTCCCGCCACCATCGAACTCTCGATCTGCGCCATCGTTTTCGCCCTCGTCGTCGGCCTGCCGGCGGGCATCCTGGCCGCGGTCCGGCGCGGCTCGGTGTTCGACCACACGGTGATGGGCATCTCCCTCACCGGCTATTCGATGCCGATTTTCTGGTGGGGACTCCTGCTCATCCTGCTGTTTTCCGTGAATCTGGGATGGACTCCGGTTTCCGGACGCATCTCGGCGCTCTATTGGTTGGAACCGACGACCGGTTTCATGCTGATCGATACGCTGCTGTCGGACGAGAAAGGCGCGTTCGTCTCGGCCGCGAGCCATCTCGTTCTGCCCGCGCTCGTGCTCGGCACCATCCCGCTCGCGGTGATCGCCCGCATGACGCGCTCGTCGATGCTCGAGGTGCTCGGCGAAGACTATGTGCGCACCGCCCGCGCCAAGGGCGTCTCGCCCTTTCAGGTCGTCGCCGTGCACGCGCTGCGCAACGCTCTCATTCCGGTCATCACCGTGATCGGTCTGCAGGTCGGCGTGCTGCTCGCCGGGGCGATCCTGACCGAGACGATCTTCGCCTGGCCGGGAATCGGCAAGTGGCTGATCGAATCGATCGGCCGGCGTGATTATCCGTCGGTCCAGGGCGGCGTGCTGCTCGTCGCCACCGTGGTGATCACGGTCAATCTGATCGTCGATCTGCTCTACGGCCTGATCAACCCGCGCATCCGCCGCGCCCGCTGAACCATGGTCGCCGAAACCCGGATCGCCAGGCCCCAGGCCGCCGCCCCGCCGCATCCGGTACGGGAGTTCTGGAGCTATTTCAGCGAGAACAAGGGTGCCGTCGCCGGGCTCGCCGTGTTCGTTGCCGTCGCCTTCCTTGCCATATTCGCCGATTCGCTGGCGCCGCATTCGCCCATCGAACAGTATCGCGACGCCTTTCTTACGCCGCCGTTCTGGCAGGAGGGCGGCTCGCTCGAATATCCCCTCGGCACTGACGCCGTCGGGCGCGACATCCTGTCGCGCATCATGCATGGCGCCCGCTATTCGCTGCTTATCGGCCTGATCGTCATCGTCCTGTCGCTTACGGTGGGCATCGGTCTCGGGCTCATTGCCGGCTTCTTCCGCGGTATCGTCGAGATTTTGATCATGCGGGCGATGGACATCCTGTTGTCGCTGCCCAGCCTGCTGCTCGCCATCGTCATCGTCGCCATTCTCGGCCCCGGCCTGTTCAACGCGATGATGGCGATATCGATCGTCTACCTGCCGCATCTGGTGCGCCTGACGCGGGCCGCCGCGATCGCCGAGCGCAGCAAGGATTACGTCACCGCCTCGCGGGTGAACGGCGCCGGGCTGCTCAGGCTGATGTTCATCACCGTGTTGCCCAACTGCATGGCGCCGTTGATCGTCCAGGCGACCCTGAGCTTCTCCAGCGCGATCCTCGACGCCGCGGCGCTGGGCTTCCTCGGCATGGGCGCCCAGCCGCCGACGCCCGAATGGGGCACCATGCTCGCCGAGGCGCGCGAGTTCGTGCACCGCGCCTGGTGGGTGGTGACCTTCCCCGGCCTCTCGATCCTGGTCACCGTGCTCGCGCTCAACCTGATGGGCGACGGCCTGCGCGACGCCCTCGATCCCAAGCTCAAACGCTGATGGCCCTGCTCGAAATCGAAAACCTGACCGTGGAGTTTGCCGGCCGCGCCGGGACGCTCCGGGCGGTCGACGGCGCAACCCTTGAGGTCGAGGCGGGGGAGGTGCTGGGCGTGGTCGGTGAATCGGGCTCGGGGAAAAGCGTCACCATGCTCGCGGTCATGGGCCTGATCGGCTATCCCGGTCGGGTCACCGCCGACCGCCTCGTCTTCGGCGGCAACGATCTGGCCGCGATGACGCCCGCCGAACGCCGGCGGATCACCGGCAACGACATCGCCATGGTGTTCCAGGAGCCGATGACCAGCCTCAACCCCTGCTATACCGTCGGCTTTCAGATCATGGAGGCCTTGCGTATCCACGAGGGCGGCAGCCGGACGCAACGCCGCGCCCGCACCGTCGAGCTTCTCAACCAGGTCGGCATCCCGGCGCCGGCGAGCCGGCTGTCGTCGTTCCCGCACCAGCTCTCGGGCGGCATGAACCAGCGCGTCATGATCGCCATGGCGATCGC
>JBHHZM010000158.1:0-6147 GCA_046758065.1 Alphaproteobacteria bacterium
CGCGATTCGAGCCGGCGCCCTCACCCTTCGACAAGCTCAGGGTGAGGCTGAATTGAGGCATTCCGGAAGGTTGCCTCATGGCTCGAGCTTGTCGAAGCATGACACGCGAAGATGGTGCACTCTTCTGTAATGAATTTCTGGAACGGCACACTAGCTCCCGGCCGCCGTCCGCACTATGCTCCACGCGCGTCGGTGCAATGCTGAGCGGATCACCTTGAGCGGATCGTTGAAATCCTCGGAGCCGGACGTGGCGAAACGCAGGTCTGCGCTTTCGTGGCGCGATATACCTCTGCTGCGTCATGGGATTCTCGCGCTTCTCGCGCTGATCGTGGCCGCGCTCGGCGCCGGCGTCGGGATATGGCTGGGCGACGATCATGAAACGCCGTCCGCAGCTCCCGTCGCGACGGCGGCGACGTCCCTGCCGGACGCGACGGTCGAAAGCGCGCCGCCACCTTCGACCGGGAGCGGGACGGTCGTCGTGGCGGCCAATGAGCCCCCGGACTCGGCCACGGACGAGCCGGCATCGCCTGTGGTGGCCGTTTCCGAGCCGATTGCCGTCGCCTCGCTCGAACCTCCGCCGGCCGAGAACGTCGTGAGCACACCTTCGGCCGCGACATACGACGACGCCCGGCCGGAATCCGGTTTGCCCGCGATTCCGCAGCAGAGAATGACCGCGGCGCCGCCGGGACCGCCGCCTTGGCAACGTTTCGCCCAGCGCTTGCCGGCGTCGGCGTTCGACGGACGACCGCTGATCGCCGTGGTGATCGACGACCTCGGACCGCCGCGCGGGCGCACCGAGCGGACGATTGCTCTTCCCGGCCCGCTCACCCTCGCTTTCCTGCCCTATGCGGAGGATCTGGAACGGCTTACCGCCGAGGCGCGCGCCAACGGCCACGAGCTGCTCGCCCATGTCCCGATGGAACCGTTGGGCGCCGGCTACGATACCGGACCCAACGCGCTGGTCACCGGCCTGAGGGAGAACGAGCTGCGGGCGCTGCTCGACTGGAACCTGTCGCAGTTCGAGGGCTATGTCGGCTTCAACAACCACATGGGCAGCCGCTTGAGCCTCGATGCGGCGTCGATGGCGATCCTGCTCGCCGAGGTGCGCGACCGGGGGCTTCTGTTCCTCGATTCACGCACCACGGGCGGCTCCTTCGGCTGGAAGATCGCGGCCGAGCTCGGCATACCCTACGCCAAGCGCGACGTCTTTCTCGACAACGTCATCGAAGTGGGGGCGATCAATCGACAGCTCGCCGCGCTCGAGCGGGTGGCGCGCAAGCAGGGCTATGCCGTCGCAATCGGCCATCCTCATGCGGCCACGCTCGATGCGCTCGCGGCCTGGCTACCGGGGCTTGCCGATCGCGGCTTCGTTCTCGCTCCGATCAGCGCCATCGTCGCGCGCCGCCAAGGAGTCGATCTCGCCGCAAAGGATACGCCGTCCGCGGTCGCGAGCGAGACTTCGCGCGCCGATTACGGGGCGCAATAAGACAATCCGGAGAGGCGAGGGGTGAGCGTTGCCACCCAAACCGGAGAAGCGACAATGGGAAATGTCTATCTCGTCAAGGGAATGACCTGCGAAGGATGCGTGCGCGCGGTGCGCAACGCCGTTTCGCGCGTTGCGCCTGGGGCGGCGATCGAGGTCGATCTCGATTCGGGCCGTCTCACGGTATCGGAAGCGATCGATGACGCGACGATCGCGCGCGCGATCGAGGAGGCGGGTTTCGAGTTCGCCGGCGCGGTCGCATAGCCGAGGCCTTGTCACCCCACCCCAGAGGCACCAACCCGATTACCGCATCTAACGCAGCGCCTCCTGGGCGGCGCGGAACAGCGCACGCGCCTTGTTGCAGCTCTCCTGGTACTCGGTCTCCGGATCGCTGTCGGCGACGACGCCGCCGCCCGCCTGGACATGCATGACCCCGTCCTTGACCACTGCCGTGCGCAGCGCGATGCAGGTGTCCATGGCGCCGCTTGCCGAAAAGTAACCCACGGCGCCAGCGTAAATGCCGCGCTTTTCGTGCTCGAGTTCGTCGATGATCTCCATGGCCCGCACCTTGGGCGCGCCCGAGACGGTGCCTGCGGGAAAACCGCCGATCAGCGCATCGAGCGCGTCATAACGTGGATCGATCTCGCCTTCGACGTTCGAGACGATGTGCATGACGTGGCTGTAACGCTCGATGATGTTGCGCTCGGTGACCCGCACGGTTCCGACCTTGGCGACGCGGCCGACGTCGTTGCGTCCGAGGTCGAGCAGCATGAGATGTTCGGCGAGTTCCTTGGGATCGGCGAGCAGGTCCTCGGCAAGTGTCTGATCCTCGACGGCGGAGGCGCCCCGCGGTCGGGTGCCGGCGATCGGCCGAATGGTCACCGTGTCGCCGCGCAGGCGCACCAGGATTTCTGGGCTCGAACCGACCACGGCGAACGCGCCGAAATCCAGAAAGAAGAGAAACGGCGACGGGTTGAGGCGGCGCAGCGCCCGATAGAGCGCGAACGGCGGCAGGCGAAACGGCGCCGAGAAACGCTGCGACGGCACTACCTGAAAGACGTCGCCGGCGACGATGTACTCCTTCGCCTTCTCGACGATGGCGTGGTATTGCTCGCGCGTCGTGTTCGACGTCGGCTCGGGCAGTTCGAGCGCCACGCTGCCGGTACGCTGGTGCGGCACGCTGCGCTCGAGGTCGGCAACGACGTCGGCGAGACGCTCGCAGGCCAGCGCATACGCCGCGCGCGCATCGACGCCCTCCGTCGGTCGCACCGGCGTCACCACCGTCACCGCGTCCTCGATGTTGTCGAAAATGGCCATGATGGTGGGGCGGATGAAGAAGCCATCGGGCACGCCGAGAGAGTCGGAATTGGGCGCCGGCAGCCGCTCCATCAGGCGCACCATGTCGTAGGCCATGTAGCCGACGATCCCCGCCGCCATGGGCGGTAGTTCGCCGGGCAACTCGATGCGCGATTCATCGATCACGCCGCGCAGCGATTCGAGTGCGCCCTTATCGCATTCCTCGAAGGCGGTGCGATCGTAGCGCGCGTTGCGGTTGATCTCGGCGCGGTCGCCGAAGCAGCGCCATATGAGATCCGGCTTGAGACCGATGATCGAATATCGGCCGCGCGTGGCGCCGCCCTCGACCGATTCGAGAAGAAAGCTGTTGGGGCGGCCGTCGCCCAGCTTGAGCATCGCAGAGACCGGCGTTTCGAGGTCGGCGACCAGCGTCGTCCACACCGCCTGCGGCGCACCGGCCGCGTAGGCGGCGGCGAAGCGGTCGAAATCGGGCGATGCCTGCATGATCAGAACAGCGCGTTGACGGCCTGCTCGTCGATATGCACCGGAAACCGCGCTTCGAGCGTTTTACGGTACTCGGCCGCAAGGCCGCCGACGATGGCGGAGCGAAACTGCTTGCGCAACGCATCGAGCCCCTCCCTGTCGGCGCTCGGGTCGGCCTCGATGATCGCGCCGAGCCGGGCGACCACGTGGCCGTTCGAGTCGCCGGTGCGGCCACTGATGCTTTTTCCGGGTTCGAGTGTAAAGAGTTTAGCGACGAGGTCGGCCGTAAACGCCGGGCCGGCGCCGTTGCCGTCGCGGCGGATCGCCCCGCTGGTCAATACCGTCGCCCCGAATTCGCCGGCGATCTTATCGATGGCCTCACCGGCGTCGAGGCGTTTGGCCGCGTCGGCCGCGCGCTTTGCTCCGGCTTTCTCGCGTTCGGCCTCGCGCCAGGCGGCGGCGACCTCATCGCGGATCTCATCGAGGGGCCGCAGCGCGGACGGCGTGACGTCATCGACACGGACGATGAAGTAGCTGCCGTCGTCCGATTCGCTGAGCAGTGAGGTCTCGCCGGTTTGCAGGGAGAACGCGGTCGACAGGAACTCGGGCGTCGGCGGCAGGTCGTTCGCCTGAGTCCCTTCCGGCGTCGCGCCTGCTGCGCTGACCGCGTCGATATGCCCGAGAGGCAGCTTGAGCCGCCCCGCCGCTTCTTCGAGGCTGGCGCCGCCGGCGAGTTCGTCGTCGAGCTTGGTGGTTAGTTGGTAGAGCGCGTCGACCGCCCCGCGCAAGGCGATGTCATGCGCGATCTCGTCGCGGACCTCGTCGAGCGCTGGCGTGCTTTCGGGTTCGATAGCGGTAACCCGGAACAGGTGCCATCCCAGCGGGGTTTTGATCGGCTGACTGACTTCGTCCTGGACGAGCGCGAACACGTCGTCCGCGACATCGCCGCCGATCAGATCGCCAAGCTCGCGCCGGGTGAGTGTGCCAAGCGCGGCGTCGCCTGCAGCCGCGCCGCCCATGTCGCGTGCGACCGTGGCAAAATCGGTACCGGCGCCGAGCCGATCTCGCGCCTTGCGCGCCGTCGCCTCGTCGGGCAGCAGGATCTGCTCGACCGTGCGCCGCTCGGGCCGCGTCAGGCTGGCGCGACGGTCCTCGAACTCGGTCCGGAGCTCTTCGTCGGTGACGGCGACCTCGCTGGCGAGGTCTTCGGGCGTGACATGAACATAGGTGAGCTTGCGGTATTCGGGCGCCGTAAACCGTTCGGCGTGGGCCTCGTGAAACGCGGCAAGCGCCGCGTCGTCGGGCTCGGCCAGGCCTTCCACGGAAGCATTGTCGATGACGAAGAAATCGGCGGTCCGCCGTTCTTCGCGATAGCGGTAGAGCGCCTTGGCGACGAACTCTGGCGTGACCGCAGCGGCGGCGATGCTGTCGGCAAGTTGGGCGTGCCGGATGTCATTGCGCAGCAGCGCGACGTACTGCTCCTCGCTCAGGCCGCTTCCCGCCAGCGCCGAGGCGAACAGACTGGGATCGAAGGTGCCGGTTACCCCCTGAAAGGCCGGAGTCGTGGCGATAGCCCGACGCACGAGATCGTCGCCGACCGCGAGACCGAGACGCGAGGCCTCGAGATCGTAGAGCGTCCGGCTGACGATGCCGTCGAGCGCAAGGTCGACGAGGCCGAGCTGACGCGCCTGATCGCTGTTGAGCTGTCCGCCGAACCTGGACTGCAGACGATCGAGCGCGCGGCGGAATTCGCGGCGGAGATCGCCGTCGGAGATCTCGACGTCGCCGACGGTCGCGATCGTGTTGCTTGTCCGGCCGCGGAAGATGTCGCCGATGCCCCAGATGCCGAAGCTGATGATGATGAGGAACGAAAAGATCGCCATCACCCAGGTTCCGGCGACTTTACGCAGGTTGACCAGCATGTCGAACGCGGACCCTCTGTCAGTGAATCGACCGCCAACGCGCGATGCGTCGCGGTGGCGCGAATATTAGGAGTGGGGCGAACGCGCGGCAACCACGGATTCTCGGACGGTAACCCGCCTTCCGGCTTTCGCATCGCCTCGGGCCCGTGGTAAAGAGGCGACCGAAGACTATCGTTGCGTCCGTGATGACCCCTGGCATTCGTCCATTAATCGCCGGAAACTGGAAGATGAACGGCCGGCGCGCCGACGGCGTTGCCCGCGTCCGGACGTTGTGCGACCGCCTTGCCGCCGGCCTTCTCTCGTGCGAGGTCGCGATCTGCCCGCCGGCGACGCTGTTGCGCGAGATCGCCGAACTGACAGCGGAGAGCCCCCTCGCCGTCGGCGGTCAGGATTGCCACGAGGCCGATTCGGGCGCCCATACCGGCGACGTGAGCGCCGTCATGCTTGCCGACGCCGGCTGTGTCTATGTCATCGTCGGCCATTCGGAGCGCCGCGCCGACCACGGCGAATCGGACGCTCTGGTCCGCGCCAAGGCCGTCGCGGCGCACCGCGCCGGACTCGCCGCCATCATCTGCCTCGGCGAAAGCGGAGCCGAGCGTGACGCCGGCGAAACGCTCGCCGTGGTCGAGGCCCAGCTCGCGGGTTCGCTCCCGCCGGAAGCCACCGCGGCCGACACGGTGATCGCCTACGAACCGGTGTGGGCAATCGGCAGCGGCCGCACGCCTTCCGAGTCCGACATCGCCACCGTGCACGCCCATCTGCGCGATCTGCTCGAAGCCCGGCTCCCCGGGACCGGCGGCGCCGTCCGCATCCTTTACGGCGGTTCGGTCAAGCCTTCGAACGCCGCCGCCATTCTCGCCGTGCCCGAGGTCAACGGCGCACTGGTGGGCGGCGCGAGTCTAGACGTCGACGACTTCTGGAAAATCTGCCAAAGCTGCCTCTAGCGTTCTGTCCCGGAAATTC
>JBHHZM010000159.1:0-6096 GCA_046758065.1 Alphaproteobacteria bacterium
GCCTTGAGGTGGAAGACCTTCTCCTGGCTCATCTTGTCGGGCATGACGATGATCAGACGATAGCCCTTGAGCGCGGCGACCAGGGCGAGCCCGAGTCCGGTGTTGCCGGCGGTCGCCTCGACGATCGTGCCGCCGGGGGAGAGCCGGCCGTCGCGTTCGGCGGCCTCGATCATCGAGAGGCCGATGCGGTCCTTGATCGAGCCTCCCGGATTCTGGTTTTCGAGCTTGGCGAACAGGCGGCAGGGGCCGGTATCGAGGTGGCTCAACTCGACCATCGGCGTGTTGCCGATCATGTCGAGAGTGGTGGCATGGGCGGACATTCGGAATCTCCTGGGGCTCAACGGCGCGAGCGACGTCGTGCGGCCCCGACAGTTAAGCGCGACTCGGCCGATCTTCGCAACTTCCGCTCCGACCGCAAGCGGAGAAATCTCACCGACGTGATCCGGGATTGCGGTCCGCAAGCGGGCGGTTTCGCGTTTGTCCGATGCGCCGTTGCGGGTAAGCTTATCGAAGCTCGTCGACGAGAGTGCCGTGTCCGACCGCAATCGTCCCGAAAATTTTCGCGTCTACGGCGTGTTGTTGCGCGGCGGGCTGGTGCTGATCTCGGCCGAATACGTCGCCGACGTGTTCTGCTGGAAGTTCCCCGGCGGCGGCGTCAATCCGGGCGAGGGCGCCGAGGACGCGCTCCGGCGCGAGTTCCGGGAAGAAACCGGGCTCGAAATCGAAATCGGCGCGTTGCTCCACGCGCCGGGAACGCTGTTCAGTCCCTGGAGCAAGGCGAACTACACGCCCGCCTACTACCGCGTCGCGGCCGAGGGCGCGCCCGCGGTGCCGGCGCACGAGCCCGTCGAAATGCGTTTCCGCGACCCCGCCGAAGCGCTCGCCAGCGGTCTCATGGCCGGACCCGAGAGGATCGCGCTCGAACGGGCGTTGGAAGAAGACCGGTAAGAGGGCTCGCGGCGTGTCGCCGCATGACCAGGTTGTACGCCAGATAGGAGTACGAAATAACTTGAACAGTACGCTAGATTGGCGTACATAAAAGACGGGTTGGGATATTTTCATCAAGCCGCCTTCTGGGAGTCCGCAAATGCGTGCGACACTTGACGCTGCCGGTTCCGGCGCCCGGTCCGATCGGAAGCGGGAACGCTTGGCGGTTCGCCTCTCGGGTGCGGCCAAGCGGACCCTCGAACGCGCCGCCGAGGTGTCTGGCCGCAGCCTCTCCGATTTCGTTGTCGCGAGCGCGCTGGACGCAGCGCATCAAACGATCGAGGAGCATGATCGTATCCGCCTTGCCGCGGAAGACCGAGCTGTATTCCTTGCGGCGCTTGCGAACCCGCCCGAGCCGGGTGAGGCCTTGCGGAGTGCGGTAGCGCACTACGAAGCGCTCCGAAAATAAACACCCAAAGGTCGTGTTCCCCAATATCGAGCCACTCGGTCGTCATCATGATCGGGCGGCCTTTTCCTGCGGCGTCGAAGACCTCGACGATTATCTGAAAACGCGCGCCGGGCAGGACGAGAGACGCAACGTCGCGCGCGTTTTCGTAGCGACCGGAAGACTGCCGAGTGACATTGCCGGATACTATACGATCAGCAGCATCGGCATCGACGTGGGAGAGTTGCCCGACGATAAGGCGAGAGTCCTTCCGCGTTACCGGGATATCCCGGCCGCATTGATCGGACGGCTCGTGGTCGGCGCCGATTATCAAGGCCGGGGGTTGGGGAAGCTTCTCCTCGTCGATGCATTGAAGCGCATCGCGGAATACAGCGAAGGCATCGGCATTTACGCCGTAGTCGTTGAGGCCAAAAACAGAAGCGCCGCCGCGTTCTACGAGAAGTACGGATTCATCCGCTTCGTCGGCAGCGCGCACAGGTTGTTCCTTCCGATCCGGACGATCCGGCGATCGTTCGAATGATCGCCGCGGCGCGCGCAACCGCTCAGGCCGCCCCCAGATACGCCGCGAGTTCGGGCGCCGGGGGATGGTCGAGCAGATCGGGAAGCGGGCCTTGCGCGAGGATGCAGCCGTCATGCACGAAGGCGGCGCGGTCGGCGATGCGCCGCGCGTCCTCGGGCTGATGGCTGACGAGAACGACGGTGAGCGCGGCGGCGGCGCGCAGTTCGGCGACGAGGTCGAGCATCTCGAAACGGAGCGCCGGGCCGAGCGCGGCGAAGGGCTCGTCGAGGAGCAGCACCGGGCGGTTGCGCACCAGCACGCGGGCAAGCGCGACGCGCTGGCGTTCGCCGCCCGAGAGCTCGCGCGGCAGGCGGCGCTCCATGCCGGCGAGACCGACGCGGGCGAGGGCGTCCGCGACCCGCGCGCGATCGTCCGGCGCGAGTCTGAGCCCCGGGTCGATGCCGAGCCCGACGTTCTCCGCCGCATCGAGATGGGCGAACAGGTTGTGTTCCTGAAACAGCGTGGTGACCGGGCGCAGGGCGGGCGCCAGCGCCGTCACGTCGCGACCGTCGATCCGCACCCGTCCCGACAGCGGCGCGTCGAACCCGGCGATCAGCGACAGCAGCGTCGTCTTGCCGGCGCCCGACGGTCCGATCACGGCGAAACATTCGCCCGCGGCGACGCGCAGGTCGAATTCCATCGCCATGTCCTCGTAGCGGAAGGTGACGGCTTCGAGTTCAACGCTCGCCACGGCCGCCCATCCCGCGCTCGACGACAAAGAAAAGCAACAGGCACAGCATCACCAGAAACAGCGCCGTCACCGCCGCCTCGTCGAGCCGGTAGCTGCCCATGCGCCGGTACAGCAGCAGCGGCAACGTCGCCGTTTCGCGCGTGCCGAACAGGGCGATGGCGCCGAGATCGCCCATGGCGAGCGTAGCGGCGACGGCGAATGCGAGCGCCGCCGGACGGCGCAGCGCGGGCCAGTCGATCAGCCGCAGTCGGTTCCAGCCGGCGACGCCGAGGCTGGCGCACAGCCGGTCGTGGTGCTCGGCGAGGCGCATCAGGGGCGGACCGAGAAGGCGGACGACATAGGGCAGTCCCATCACCGCGTTGACCGCCACCACCAGGCCGAGACCGACCTCGAACACGTCGGCGAGCGGCAGCAGCAGGACGAAGAGCCCGGCGCCGAGCACGATCGGCGAGACCACGAGCACGAGCGATCCTCCCCATTCGACCGCCTCGGCGAGACGCTTCCGGTACATCCTGAGGCGCAGCTCGCGGCTGGTCATCAGCAGGCACCAGCCGAGGACCAGGGCGATCAGTCCGGCGCTCAGCGCAACCGAGAGACTGCGTGCCGCCGCCTGCCATAGCGTCGGATCGCCGAGCACCCGGGTGACGGGCCCGGTCAAACCCCGGTAGAGCACGGCGGCGAGCGGCAGCGCGACGTAGAGCGTGGCGGCCAGGATGACGGCGGCGTCGGCGATGCGTCCCGCAAGCGCATCGAGATCGGGCCGGTCGACCGCGCGCCGCTCGGTCGGCGCGCTCGGCGCGGGCTGGGCGAAGCGCTGGCCGAAGGCGACGAAGGCGGCGCAGAGCGCGAGCTGGAGGAGCGCCAGCGTCACCGCGCGGGCGAGGTCGAAGTCGAGGCGCAGCGCCTGATAGATCGCCACTTCGATGATCGTCGCCGCCGGCCCGCCGCCCAGCGTGAGCACCACGGCGAAGCTGGTGAAGCAGAGCAGAAAGACGAGACCGGCGACGCCGGGAATCGCCTGGCGCAGCACCGGCCACTCGATCAGCCGGAAGATCTGTGCCGAGCTCATGCCGAATTGGCTCGCCAGTCGCCAGCTCTCGCCGGGCACCGCCTGCCAGGCGTAAAGCAGGAAGCGCGTCGCCAGCGGCATGTTGAAGAAGACGTGGGCGATGAGAATACCGGCGAGGCCGTAGAGGTACGGCCCGGTGGCGACGCCCGCCGCGGCGAGCGCGCGGTTGACCAGCCCGTTCTGGCCGTAGACCGCGACGACGCCGAGGACGGCGACGATCACCGGAATCACCAGCGGCAGGCCGAACAGGCGCAGCAGCGCCTCGCGCCCGGGAAACGCGCTGCGCCGGGCGAGCGCGCGCGCCACCGGAACGGCGAGGCCGACAGCGAGCAGTGCCGACAGTCCCGCCTGCCAGAAAGTGAAGGCGACGACGCGGCCCAGATAGGCGTCGTCCCGGATGCCGGTAGCGACACCCGGCGGCGCGGCGGCGAGCAACGCGGCGAGCGCGCCGCCGACGACGAGCGCCAGAGCGCCGAGCGTGAGCGCGCCGGGCAGCAGCGCCGGTCGCAGGCTCAACGGCTCATCGCCTCGAGCCAGTCGCCGATCCACTGCTTGCGCTTCGCGGCGATGACGCCGGGCGCGATCAGCAGCGTCCTTTCGGGTCGCGGCAGCGCGGCGAAGGCGTCGGGCAGGCCACCCGGAATGTCGGTTACCGGATACATCCAGTTGCCGGTGGGAATCGCGTTCTGGAAGCCGGGCGAGACGACGAAGGCGAGAAAGCGGCGGGCGAGTTCGGGCTGTTTCGCGCCCGCCGTCATGGCGGCGACCTCGACCTGCATGTAGTGGCCCTCGGCGAACAGCGCGGCGGCGAAGCGTTCGTCCTTCTCGACGATGGCGTGGTAGGCCGGCGAGGTGGTGTAGCTCAGCACCAGCGGCGCCTCGCCGTCGAGGAACATGCCGTAGGCCTCGCTCCAGCCCTTGGTCACGGTGAGGATACGGGGTTTGAGCCTGGCCCAGGCGTCGGCCGCGCCGTCGCCGTAGACCTTGCGCATCCACAGCAGCAGGCCGAGACCGGGCGTGCTGGTGCGCGGGTCTTCGATGAGGATCTTCTCGCTCGCGTCGCCCGCGACCAGTTCGGCGAGGCTCGCCGGCGGCTTGGCCAGCCGGGTCCGGTCGTAAACGAAAGCGAACCAGCCGTAGTCGAACGGCACGAAGACGTCGTCGTCCCAGGCAATGGGGAGCGCGAGGCGGCCGAGATCGACCCGATGCGGCGCCAGCAGGCCGGAGTCGCGCGCCTCGGCCATGGTGTTGTTGTCGAGGCCGAGCACCACGTCGGCGCGGGCGCGCGCGCCTTCGAGCCGCAGCCGGTTGAGAATCCCGGCGCTGGTATCGAGACCGACGAAGTCGAGGCGACAGTCGCATTCGGCCTCGAAGGCCTGCTTGATCGCCGGGCCCGGGCCCCAGTCGGACGTGAACGATGCGTAGGTGTAGACCGTCAGGGTCGGCTTTTCGGCCGCCGTGGCGGAGAAGGCGAGACCGGCGACGAGCGCGCCGGCGAGAACCGCAGCGAAACGTTTCACCTCTTCCTCCCACCGTTGGCGGCGGAGGCGAGGCGGCGAACGCCATGCTCAAATCCCTCCGCCGGTATGATCCGGATCAGGTTCGACGGGTTGGCGTCGCGCGGGCGCGGCGCCTCTCAGCCCAAGGGCACCCCGTTGAGACAACGGTCAAGGTAGAGCCGCCGCGCGGCGGAGGCAAGGGGCGGTTCCCTCACCCCTTCTTTCTGATGCGGAAGCGGAACACGCCGGCGTCGTCGCGGCAGTCGACGAGGGTGTGGCCGGTGACCTTGCAGAACGCCTCGAAGTCCTTGACCGCGCCCGGATCGGTGGCGAGCACTTCGAGCACCTCGCCCGCCGGCACGTCGCGCATCGCCTTCTTGGCCCGCAGCACGGGCAGCGGGCAGGCGAGGCCCTTGACGTCGAGGACGCGCGTCGTCGCGGCGCTTCCGCCTCCTCCCTCTCTTTCCGACTCCCCCATACGCGACTCCCCTGCCGTCCGTCCCGTCTTCACTCGGCGCCCGGTCCCAGCGGCTGGCCGTAGGAGAACTCGACGAAGTTTCCGTCGGGATCCCTGAGCCCGCAGTAATAGCCCACCGGGTAAGGCTCCTGGCGCGGCGGCCATTCGAGACAGCCGGCGGCGCGCGCTTCGTCGGCGACCGTATCGACCGCTGCGCGGCTTGCGAGTGCGAAGCCGAAATGGCTGAAGTCCCGCGCCGCCGGCGCGCGTTCCGGCCCGCCGGCGAGCATCACGAAGATGAACGCCTTTTCGCGCCCGGGCTCGGCGAGCCAGACCACCCGGTCGGCCCCTTGGCCGCGCTCATGCGTTATCGTGAGGCCGCAGAAGCGTCGGTAGAACGCGATGCAGGCGTCGAGGTCGCGCACGTG
>JBHHZM010000160.1:0-6094 GCA_046758065.1 Alphaproteobacteria bacterium
CCCGAACTGATCGACATCCCCGCCGGCCCGTTCATCGCCGGTTCCGACGAAGCCGAGCGCGAGGCGGCCTATCGGCTCGACGAGATCGCCTACGGTCACAGCGTGACGCGCCAGCAGCATTGGTACGCACGCGAGCGCCGGAGCACCCGGATCGAGACCGACGCCTACGCGATCACTCGCACGCCGATCACCAACGCCGAATACGCCGCCTTCGTCGCGGATACCGGCCACCCTGCTCCCGACGTCGATCGGAAGACCTGGAAAAGTTATCGGTTGATCCATCCCTATTCCCGCACCCGCGCCTACGCCTGGAAAAACAATCGTCCGCCGCGCGGCCGCGAGAATCATCCGGTGGTGCTCGTCTCGCACGACGACGCCACGGCCTACGCGGCATGGCTCAGCCGTCGAACCGGTCGGAAGTGGCGCCTGCCCACCGAGATCGAATGGGAAAAAGCCGCGCGCGGCGTTGAAGGTTTTCGTTTCCCCTGGGGCGACGAATTCGACCCCAACCGGCTCAACAGCCACGATGCGGGCCCTTTCGGCACCACACCGGTCGATGCCTACCCGACCGGCGCCAGCCCCTTCGGCATGCTCGACGCCGCCGGTCAGGTGTTCGAGTGGACCGCCACGCCCGCCGCAAACGGGCGATACATCGTCAAGGGGGGGTCCTGGGACGACAAGGGTTGCGGCGTCTGCCGACCCGCGGCGCGGCATTCGCGCCCGGCGGCGCTCAAGCACATATTGATCGGCTTCAGGCTGGTGGTCGATACGCACGCCCCCGAGTGAGACGACGCGTCGTCGACCGGACGCCTGGCGAACGCGACGCCTCGCAACGCCCGAAATCCGGTCCGGCGCGGGCGCGGTATTCGACGATTTAGCGATTGCAAACGGCGTCGCGTTCGCTAATTTCCCTAGCAACCCTGAGGTTGTTCGACATGAAAATTCGGAGACCGCTTCCGTGAACCTCCGCGAACTGCCGCGCGACGATCTCGAAGCCATGCTCGGCGCCGGCGAGGACATCCTTGAATGCTACCGCCTGCTGCGCAAGACCGGTGATAACGTCGTCGGCGAACTGCTGCGCGGCGCGGGAACGTTCTACGAATGGAACCACTACCCCAAAGGCGACGTCTACGATCACGAAACCCACAGCCAGTACTTTTATCACGCCCATCCGACGGAACTGCGCGGCGGCGAGCACGGTCATTTCCACACCTTCCTGCGCGCCAAGGGAATGCCCGAAAACGTCGAACCCGCGCCTTACGACGGCGAGGTGGAATGGCCGCGCGGCGACGACGCGCTCAGCCATCTCATCGGCATCTCGATGGACCGCAAGGGCTACCCTATCCAGCTGTTCACCACCAACCGCTGGGTTACGGGAGAAACCTGGTACAGCGCCGCAGACGTCGTGGCGATGCTCGATCGTTTCAATATCGACCACGCGCAGCCTTCACTGCCGGTCAACCGCTGGGTCACCGGCATGCTGCGTCTCTTCAGGCCGCAGATCACGGAGCTCGTCAAGCAGCGGGACGAAGCGGTCGCCGCCTGGCAGCGCAAATACCCCGACCGCGACGTCTACGAGGACCGCAAGCTCGAGGTCACGTCGCGCCTGACGATTTCGGTTGAAAAACAAATCGCCGAGGTACGGGCGGGGCTGACTTGAGGCCCGCCCGTACTCCGGCGAAAAAAAACGCCGCCTCGCTTGGGGGGACGGGCGAAGGCGGCGTAACCCTGTGACGAACTAAGGCGTAAACGCGATCAGTTCGCCGCGCAGGGATTGCAAGGATTCTTGGCCGCGCAAGGATTGCACGGGTTGCACGGGTTCTTGGCCGCGCAAGGGTTGCACGGATTACACGGGTTGCACGGGTTCTTGGCCGCGCAAGGATTGCACGGGTTACACGGGCTGGCCGCAACCGTGGCCGCCTGACACTGGGCCTGAACCGGTAGGGCGACGGCGGTGGCCGCAAAGCCTGCCAAGCCGACTGCGGCCAGGAATTTCCTCATCATTGCCTTGGGCATGGAGCGGTCTCCTCGCTTTCCCAGACGAGCCCCCCCGTTGCGAACCGGCCAGTGCCGGGATGTCGTAGACGACAACGAAGCGGACTGCCTTATCGGTACGTTGCTGGGTCTTCTCTTACGCGTAAATTCGCGTGACGGGAAGCCCGCGGAGCCCCCACTCGCAACATTGTGAACCGGCGTGAACCCAAGGTGTGCGCGGCCTGCGCGTCTTCCGGGCAGCAGGATCCGGCGTGGGCGGCTCAGTCAAGGAGCGCGCGCGCCAGCCACATAGCGATCTCCGGGAACGCCATGACCAGACCGAACCCGACGAGCTGCAGCGTAACGAAAGGCACGATGCCGCGGTAGATGTGCTGGATTCGCACCCCGGGCGGCGCGACGCCTTTCTTGCGCCGTCTTCTTTCCCTGCCGTTTCCCGAACGCGCAATCCACACGGGGCAGCTACCGTAAACCCGTCGGGCCCGGTGCGGTAGCCGGTTTCCATTCGCAGACCGACATTCCATACTGCGGCAAAGATCAAGTCCACAAGAGGGAACGACTCATGCCGGCAACCGATCGTCCCGCCAACGTCCGCGAGGTGCGCGCCCCGCGCGGCGCCGAGATCACGGCCAAGAGCTGGCTTACCGAGGCGCCGCTGCGCATGCTGATGAACAACCTCGACGCCGAAGTCGCCGAACGCCCCGAGGATCTCGTCGTCTACGGCGGCATCGGCCGCGCGGCGCGCAACTGGGAATGCTTCGACCGCATCGTCGAGTCCTTGCGCGTGCTCGAGGCCGACGAGACGCTCCTGGTGCAGTCGGGCAAGCCGGTGGGCGTCTTCAGGACCCACAGGGACGCGCCCCGCGTGCTCATCGCCAACTCCAATCTGGTGCCTCACTGGGCCACCTGGGAGCATTTCAACGAGCTCGATAGGAAGGGCCTGATGATGTACGGCCAGATGACGGCGGGCTCGTGGATCTACATCGGCAGCCAGGGCATCGTGCAGGGTACTTACGAAACCTTCGTCGAAGCCGGACGCCAACACTTCGGCGGCGATCTCCGCGGCAGGTGGGTCCTCACCGCGGGGCTCGGCGGCATGGGCGGTGCCCAGCCGCTGGCGGCGACCATGGCGGGCGCCTCGATGCTCGCCGTCGAATGCCGGCCGAGCCGGATCGACCGTCGTCTCGAGACCGGCTATCTCGACCGCCGCATCGACGACCTCGACGAGGCGCTCGCCGCCATCGAGTCCGCCTGCGCGCGCGGCGAGGCGCTTTCGGTCGGAATGCTGGGCAACGCCGCCGAGGTGCTGCCCGAGATCGTCCGTCGCGGCGTCCGCCCCGACCTGCTCACCGATCAGACCAGCGCCCACGATCCGGCCCACGGCTATCTCCCCGCCGGCTGGACCCTCGAAACCTGGAAGGAGCGGCAGACGAGCGATCCCGCAAGCGTCGCCCGCGCCGCGCGGGAGTCGATGGCGGTGCACGTGCGCGCCATGCTCGAGATCAAGGCGCGGGGCGTGCCCACCTTCGATTATGGCAACAATATCCGCCAGATGGCGCTGGAGGAAGGGGTCGAGAACGCCTTCGCCTTTCCCGGCTTCGTCCCCGCCTATATCCGGCCTCTGTTTTGTCGCGGCGTCGGTCCCTTCCGCTGGGCCGCGCTGTCGGGCGAGGCCGACGACATCTACCGCACCGACGAGAAGGTCAAGCAGCTCATCCCCGACAACCCGCACCTGCACCGCTGGCTCGACCTGGCGCGCGAGCGCATCCAGTTCCAGGGGCTACCGTCGCGGATCTGCTGGATCGGCCTCGGCGAACGCGCCCGCGTCGGTCTCGCGTTCAACGAGATGGTGGGCCGCGGCGAGCTTACGGCGCCGGTGGTGATCGGCCGCGACCACCTCGATTCGGGCTCGGTCGCGAGTCCCAACCGCGAGACCGAGGGCATGCGCGACGGCTCGGACGCGGTGTCGGACTGGCCGCTCCTCAACGCGCTCCTGAACTGCGCTTCGGGCGCCACCTGGGTGTCGATCCACCACGGCGGCGGCGTCGGCATGGGGTTTTCGCAGCACGCCGGCATGGTGATCTGCTGCGACGGCAGCGACGAGGCGGCGCGCCGCATCGAGCGCGTGCTGACCAACGACCCGGCGAGCGGAGTCATGCGTCACGCCGACGCCGGCTACGCCGAGGCGATCGACTGCGCCCGCCAACACGGGCTCAATCTGCCGATGATCGGATGAGGTGCCCTGCCCGCCGCACCAACGACAAACGCCGCCCCACAGGGGCGGCGTTTGCTGCGTTTTCCCCGACGGCTGTTCGCCGCCGGGCGGAATTCGGGTTACTTCAAGCCGCGAACGTAGCGCGAGATGTCGCTGCGCGAGCGGATGCCGATGTCGGCAAGCATGCGATCGTCCATTCTGCTGAGCGCATCGATGGCGACGTTGCGGGCGCGCCACTGGCGAACGGTATCGAGAATGTTGATCATGACGGACCTCCTTCAGGTGCGACGGCGCCGCGATCAACGCAGGCGCAGCAATGTCTGTTGCGTTGCAGCAAATATAAGCATTCCAGCAGCTTGAACAAGCGCAAGCGCCGCAAGACAGCCATGCCGTGGCGGCATGGCTCAAGCCCGAAAGGGGTGGGAGGGGCGTCTGGCGGAGGTCTCAGTCCCTTTCTTCGTCGTCGTCCTCGCCGACTTCCTCGCCGAGCACGATGTCGCCCGCCTTGACCACGGCGGCGATCGGGTTCGCGCCGATACGGTATGCGAGTTCGGCCGGGCGTTCGATGTCCCAGAGCGCGAAATCGGCCGCCTTGCCGACCTCGAGCGTGCCGTGGCTTCTGGCCATACCGAGCGCCTTGGCCGCGTTTCGCGTCACGCCGGCGAGCGCTTCCTCGGGCGTCAGCCGAAACAGCGTGCAGGCCATGTTGAGCATCAGCAGAAGTGAACCCACGGGCGCCGAACCCGGGTTCGAGTCGCTGGCGACGGCGATCGGCACGCCGTGCCGGCGCAGGAGTTCGACCGGCGGAAGCCTGGTCTCGCGCAGGCAATAGAAGGCGCCGGGCAGCAGCACGGCGACGGTGCCGCTTGACGCCATCGCCCGAACGCCGTCTTCGGAGAGGTATTCGAGATGGTCGGCGCTGAGCGCCCGGAACCGCGCGGCGAGCGCCGTCCCGCCCTGATCGGAAAGCTGCTCGGCGTGGAGCTTCACCGGCAGGCGTAGTGCGCGGGCTGCGGAGAACAGACGCTCGGTCTCCGCGACGTTGAATCCGATGGTGTCGCAGAAGCCGTCGACCGCATCGGCGAGCCCCTGGCGGTTGACCTCGGGAAGCACCTCACGGCAGACGAAGTCGATGTAGGCGCCGCTGCGGCCCTCGTACTCGGGCGGCACCGCGTGCGCCCCGAGGAAGCTGGCACGCACGGTCAGCGGCAACATCTCCCCGAGATCGCGGGCGACGCGCAGCATGCGGACCTCGGTATCGAGGTCGAGGCCATAACCCGATTTGATCTCGACCGTGGTGACGCCCTCGGTACAGAGCCCGGTGACGCGCGCCGCGGCGGCGGCGAACAAGGTTTCTTCGTCCACCGCCCGGGTCGCCGCCACGGTCGCGTTGATGCCGCCGCCGGCGCGGGCGATTTCCTCGTAGCTCGCACCCCCGAGGCGCAGCTCGAACTCGGCGGCGCGGTCGCCGGCGTAGACCAGGTGGGTGTGACAGTCGATCAGACCCGGCGTTACCCAGCGCCCGCCGACGTCCCGGATCTCTCGGGCGCAGGCGTCGAGCGTCGTCGGCAGCGCCGCGCGGGGGCCGATCCAGGCGATACGCCCGTCGGACACGGCGAGCGCGCCGTCCTCGACCGCGCCATAGGCCGCGCCGCCCGCCGTCATGGTCGCGAGACGGGCGTTGATCCAGAGCGAATCCCAGAAGTCGCCGCGACGGCCCATCGACCCTTCCTCGCCTTGCTTGCCGGTCAAGGCTTAACGCCCGCCGGCACGGCGCGCAATCTTCGCGTCGCGCCGCGATATCATTAGAGTGAGATGTGATGAGATTGGAGCAATTCTGTTTCCCGGGCGGCGAGGCGATCCGCCAGGAGGCGCGCGCGGCGCGAT
>JBHHZM010000161.1:0-6031 GCA_046758065.1 Alphaproteobacteria bacterium
GTGCGCGCCAGACCCGCCTCGAAAGGGTTTTCCCGCGCCGCGCTGCTCATCGTTCCGCCTGTCTCCACACGCCCGCCACCAATCGCCGCCGCATCGTCCGCCGCGCCCCGCCTCGCGTCAAGAGCCGGCGACGGCGATGCCTTGTTGCGCCAGGTCGGCGGACGGTAGCGGGGAGACACTGCGGAATCGATGATCGCCCGCGCCCGCCGGGCCGTGAAGCAGGCGGTCGCGCTTGGCTCGGACGCCTCCGATCGACTAAACTCCCTTCGTGAACATCGACATCATCTCCGACCTCATCTGTCCCTGGTGCTTCATCGGCAAGCGCCGGCTCGAACGGGCGCTCGCCGCCCGTCCCGATCTCGATGTCGCAATTTCCTGGCGCGCCTACCAGCTCAACCCCGAGATGCCGCCCGAGGGCATGGACCGCGCCGAATACCTCGCCGTCAAGTTCGGCTCGCCCGAGCGGGCCCGCGAGATCTACGGCGAGATCGCGGCCGCGGGTGCGAGCGAGGGGATCGACTTCGCCTTCGACCGCATCGGCCGCACCCCCAACACGATCAACGCCCATCGGCTGATTCGTCTGGCTGCCGAGAAGGGGCTTCAGCACACGGTGGTCGATCTCCTGTTCCGCCGCTATTTCCTCGACGGCGTCGATCTCGGAGATGACGAGCGACTCGTCGAGGTCGCCGGCGAGGCCGGCTTCGATACGGCCGAGGTGAGCGCCTACCTCGCTTCGGACAGCGGCCGCGACGCGATCCGCCTCGAGGAAATCCATGCGCGCCGGCTTGGCGTGACGGGCGTGCCCTGCTTCATCATCGATCAGCGCTTCGCCGTCTCCGGCGCCCAGGCGCCGGAAGTCTTCGTGCGCATCTTCGAGACTGCCGAACAGGCCCTAGCGACGGGCCAGCGCGCCTGATCGCGGGACTCACGCCGCCGCCCGGACGAGCTCGGCAAGATCGGCGACGACCTCGCTTGTCCCGGCGAGACGCGCGTCGACGTCGCCCCAGTCGCGCTTGATCACCAGGCGGTGATCGGGACGCAGGCGAACACCGTCGCCCTGCCGATTGATGAAGGCGACGAGCCCGCCGGGATCGGCAAAACGGTTGCCGTGGAACGAGACCACCGCCCCTTCCGCGCCGACCTCGAGCCGGTCGATGCCCGCGGCACGGCACAAGCGCTTTATGGCGACGATTCGCAGCAGGTTCTCGACCGCCTGCGGCAACGGGCCGAAACGATCGACGAGTTCGGCGGCGAAGGCATCAATCTCGGCCTGGTCATCGAGCCCGGCGAGCCGCCGGTAAAGCGCGAGACGCACCCCGAGGTCGGCGACGTAGTCTGCGGGGATGAGCACGGCGGTGCCGAGGCTGATCTGCGGCGACCATTCCTCGCGCGCCTCGGCGGGCGCCCCCTCCTCCGCCGCGCGCAATTCGCCGACCGCCTGGTCGAGCATTTGCTGGTAGAGCTCGAGTCCGACTTCGCGAATGTGGCCCGACTGTTCGGCGCCGAGCAGATTGCCGGCGCCGCGGATGTCGAGGTCGTGGCTCGCGAGCGTGAATCCCGCGCCCAGGCTGTCGAGCTTGTGCATGACCTCGAGGCGCTTGATCGCCGCCAGGCTGAGTCCGCCGTGCGCCGGCAGGGTGAAGTAGGCGTAGGCGCGGACCTTCGCCCGGCCGATGCGCCCGCGCAGCTGGTAGAGCTGGGCGAGCCCGAACATCTGGGCGCGGTGGACGATCATGGTGTTGACGTTGGGGATATCGAGCCCCGATTCGATGATCGCGGTCGAAATCAGGACGTCGTACGAACCGTTGTAGAAGGCGTTCATCGTCTTTTCGAGCTGGCTCGCCGCCATGCGTCCGTGCGCCGTGACGATCTTCACCTCCGGCACCAGCGCGCGCAGCCGCTCGGCAAGCCTGCCGACATCCTCGATGCGTGGACAGACATAGAATACCTGGCCGCCGCGGAGATGTTCGCGCAGGATCGCCTCGCGCACCACCACCGGGTCGTAGGGCATGATGAAGGTGCGCACCGCGAGCCGGTCGACCGGCGGCGTGGCAATCAGGCTGAGCTCGCGGACGCCGCTCAAGGCCATCTGCAGGGTCCGCGGGATCGGCGTCGCCGTCAGCGTCAGCACATGGACGTCGCTGCGCATCTGCTTGAGCCGCTCCTTGTGGGCGACGCCGAAGTGCTGTTCCTCGTCGATCACCAGAAGACCCAAATCCCGGAAGCGAATCGATTTGCCGAGAAGCGCGTGCGTGCCGATGACGATATCGACCCGACCGGTCGCCAATCCCTCCTTGACCTTGCCGGCGCGCTTCGCGGCGACGAGGCGCGAGAGCTGTTCGACACCAACGGGGAGGCCAGCGAAACGCTCGCTGAAGGTCTGGAAATGCTGGCGCGCGAGCAGGGTCGTCGGCACCACCACCGCAACCTGCTTGCCCGCCATCACCGCGATGAAAGCGGCGCGCAGCGCCACCTCGGTCTTGCCGAAACCGACGTCGCCGCAGATCAGCCGGTCCATGGGCCGACCGCGGGCGAGATCGTCGATCACGTCGAGGATGGCGCGCCGCTGGTCCTCGGTCTCGCCATAGGGAAAGCGGGCGCCGAACTCCTCGTACAGGCCTTCGGGCGGCGTCAGCGACTCGGCGGCGCGGACCCGCCGCGCGGCGGCGATGCGCACCAGTTCGCCCGCCATTTCCCGGATGCGCTGCTTGAGGCGCGCCTTTCGCGCCTGCCAATGGGTTCCGCCCAGGCGGTCGAGCTGTACCGGCGCGTCCGCGGCCCCGTAGCGCGACAGCAGTTCGATGTTCTCGACGGGCAGGTAGAGTTTGTCGTCGCCGGCGTAGATCAACCGCAGGCAGTCGTGCGGCGCGTCTCCCAGGCTAAGCGTCTCGAGGCCGTCGAAGCGCCCGACACCGTGATCGGCGTGAACCACGAGATCGCCGACCGCGAGGCTCGAAGCCTCGGCGATGAAGGCGTCCGAGCGGCGCGCGCGTCTGGGCGGGCGGGCGATCCGGTCGCCGAGCACGTCCTGTTCGCTGAGAATGACGAGGTCTTCGGTTTCGAAGCCGTGGTCGAGATCGAGAATGACCACGGCGACGGCGTCGGGCGCCATCCCGCACGCGCTCCGCCAGTCGCCGGCGCGAACGACGCCTTCGACCCCGTGGTCATCGAGCACCCTGGAGAGGCGGTCGCACGATCCCGGGCTGAAGCAGGCGAAGATCACCCGTCGCCCGGCAGCACGCTCGTCGGCGAGGTAATCGCGCACCGCGTCGAACAGGTTGACCCCGGGGTCGGCGCGCTCGGCGGCGAAGTTGCGCGCTGGCTTGCCTCCGGCGTCGAAGACCCGCCGCCCGGCGGTCTCCGGAGCGCGGAACGGGGTGAACTGCAACACCGCGCGGGGCGCCAGCAGGCGGTCCCACTCGGCGGCGTCGAGATAGAGCCTCTCGGGCGGCACGGGCCGGTAGATGCTCTCGATATCGGCGCCGCCCGCCGTGGCCTCGCAGCGCGCCGCGTAGTAGTCGGCGATTGCGGCAAGACGGGCGTCGCGCGCTTCACCGGCAAGGGGGTCGAGACTCACGGGCGCGTCGGGCAGGTAGTCGGCGACGGTGTCGAGGCGCTCGTGGAACAGCGCCAGCCAGTGTTCCATGCCGATATGCCGCTGGCCCGCGCTCGCCGCCTCGTAGAGCGGGTCGCCCGCGGTCATGGCGCCGAACAGCTCGCGATAGCCGGCGCGGAAGCGAGCGATCGAGTCGGCATCGAGCCGCAGTTCGCTCATGGGCCCCAGCACGAAGCCGTCGATCGCGGCGCCGCTGCGTTGGGTCATCGGGTCGAAGACCCGGACGCTCTCGATCCGGTCGCCGAACAGGTCGATGCGCAGCGGCGCCTCGGCCGCGGACGGAAAGACGTCGAGCAGGCCGCCGCGCGGCGCATACTCGCCGGGTTCCATCACCGTGCCCGTGCGCGCATAGCCGTTGTCTTCGAGAAAGGCGATGAGGTCGTCGAGGTCGAGCTCTCCGCCGCTTTCGAGCGTGCGGCGGCTATCGGCAAGTGAGTCGCGCGCCGGCACCCGTTGCAGGAAAGCATTGACCGTCGTGAGCACGACGCGCCCGGCGGGCGGGGGCGACTCGGGTGCGGCCAAGCGGGTCAAGGTCTCCATGCGCTGGCCGACGAGCGCGGGGTTCGGCGATACCCGGTCGTACGGCAGGCAGTCCCAGGCGGGGAGCAGCAGACATTGGACGTCGGGGTGGAAGAAGCGGAGCGCTCCGGCGAGGCGGGACATGCGCGCATCGTCGCTCGCCACATGCAGAAGCGCCCGCCCCGGCGTCCCGGCGACGGCTTCGCCGAGCAACAGCGCGTCGAAGCCTTCGGGTGCGGACGACAGGAGAGAACACCCCGGATCCGAGAGACACTCTCCCAGAGAGATCAAACTACTCGTTGTGATCGTGGAAGTCCCTTATGAGCTTGACGATGGCCGCGTCGACCGCACCCGATGTGGCGGAATCGCCACTTATCCAGCGGTAGATCTCGGGATCGGGATGCGCGAGCAGGGCCTCGTAGCGTTCGAGCTGATCGGCCGTCAAACGATCGAGGCAGGCGTCGGCGAATTCGCCAAGCAGCAGGTCGAGTTCGCGCATGCCGCAGCGCCGGCTCCGGTGCTTCAGCCGCTTGCGCCGGATTTCGATCGTCTCGTCCATGACTGTCTCCGATCGCGGCGATAGCTTATAAGCTGTCCCTGACGTGCTGTCAGCCCTTGTCATGCCGTGCGGGAGGTACCATCGCGTGGCGCGCCCCCGGATCCTGTTCCCGCTGTTCGCCGAGGTGACGACTCTTCCGGGCGTCGGCCCGCGTATCGGCAGACTGATCGCGAAGCTCGCGGGGCCGCGCGTCGTCGACCTCCTGTGGCACCTGCCGAACGGGCTGATCGACCGGCGTTTCGCACCCAAGGTGGCCGAGGCGCCGGCGGGGCGCATCGCCACGATCAGCCTGCGCGTCGAGCGGCACCTGCCGTCGCCCAGCCCGCGTCGTCCGTACAAGGTGCGTTGCGCCGACGAAACCGGTTTTCTCCACCTCGTCTTCTTTCATCCCCGCGAAGACTACCTCAGGAAGGCGCTGCCCGAGGGCGAGGAACGCGTCGTCAGCGGCCGGGTCGAACGCTTCGGCGACGAGATACAGATGGTGCATCCCGACCACATCGCACCGCCCGCCGAAGCGGCCGGCCTGCGCACCGTCGAGCCGGTTTATCCCCTGACCGAGGGCCTCACGCCCAAACCGCTCGGCAAGGCGATCCGCGCGGCGCTGGCGCGCGCTCCCGAGCTCGACGAGTGGCTCGATCCGGCCTTCCGCGAGCGCCAGGGATGGCCGAACTGGCGTGCCGCACTGGCTGCGGCGCACGCGCCGGCGGACGAGGCGGCGCTCGAACCGGACAATCCCGACCGCAGCCGCCTCGCCTACGACGAACTGCTCGCCAACCAGCTCGCACTGGCGCTCATGCGTGCCCGCCAGAAGCGCCAGCCCGGCCGGGCGCTCGCCGGCGACGGTCGGCTGCGCGCCCGCCTTGCCGAGGCCCTGCCCTACCGTCTCACCGACAGCCAGCGCCGGGCGGTCGACGAAATCGCCGCCGATGCGGCGGCGCCGGGCCGCATGCTGCGGCTCCTCCAGGGCGACGTCGGCAGCGGCAAGACCGTGGTCGCGCTGTTCACCATGCTGATCGCCGTCGAGGCGGGTTTCCAGGCGGCGTTGATGGCGCCGACCGAGATCCTCGCACGCCAGCATTACGGCGTTCTCGCGCCGCTCGCCGAAGCGGTAGGCGTCCGCATCGGCCTGCTCACCGGCCGCGACAAGGGCAAGGCGCGCGAGGCGCTGCGCGGCGCCCTCGCGAACGGCGATCTTGACATCGCCGTCGGCACCCACGCGCTGTTCCAGGAAGGCGTGGCGTTTCGCGATCTGGCGCTCGCGGTGATCGACGAACAGCACCGTTTCGGCGTCCACCAGCGCCTCACCCTCGGCGCCAAGGGACGCGGCGTCGATATGC
>JBHHZM010000162.1:0-6020 GCA_046758065.1 Alphaproteobacteria bacterium
AGCCTGTCGAAGGATGAGGCAACTCGGGCGCGTTTTTCAACAGCCTGTCGGATTTCACCCCGGTTTCGCCTGTCCTCAGGCGCACGCGCCGCCGCCGCGACCTTGGTGAGAAATCCGGCTACTCGGCCGGCGCGATCCGTTTCGCCGTCTCGAAAGCGAGCGTCGCCGTTTCGCGCGCTCCCGTCGCGTCGCCGGCGTCGATCTGCGCGCCGGCCGCATCGGCAAGGGCAAGCGCGCGGAAATAGGGCTGCGGAATGCCCGCCGCCGCAGAGAGAGCGCGCGCGACCGTCGCTTGCGCGCCCGGCCGATCGCCCACCTTCGCCTGGATCGACGCGATCCCGGCAAGGGCGTTTGCGCGCAGGCCCGGATCGCCCAAGCTCATCGCACCCGAGACGGCCCGCGCCACGTCGCCGTTTCGCGCGACCGCGAGCACAGGCTCGACCACCGCGGAGGGCCAGGCCGTGCCGGCGCCCCAGTTCGTTTGCAAGAACCCGATTGCCGCCGCGATGTTGCCGGCTTCGACGAATGCCGCCACCTGCTTGGACACCCACGAAGCATCGCCCAGGGAATCGACGATGGCCAGGAGGGTAGCGCGGGCGCCGTCTTCGTCGTCCGCCCGCGCCTGCGCGAGCGCGACCCGACCCAGCGCCCAGGCGCGGTCCTCGGCATCGACGATGCCCTTTGCGGTCTCGATCGCCCCCGCCACATCGCCGGCCCTAGCCTGAAACGCCGCGACCACGACCGGCGTGAAGTTCTGCGTCGAGACCGAATCGGAGTTCGTCAAGATTTCGAGACCTTGCGCGATGGCGCCCGGCGCGTCGCCGGTCAAGACGTCCACGACAATCGAAACGAGCGAGAATGAGGTGTAGAGCCCACCAGCGAAGCTTTCTATCGTCTCGATGGCCCCCGCAAGGTCGCCGGTCGCGAACCGGGCTTCCGCGACCTCACGCAGTGCCTCGCCCCGCCCCTCGGCATCGGCAAAGCCGGTCGTGGAAGCAAGGGCAAGCGCCGTAGCCCGCTTCGCGCCCGCCGCATCGCCCAGATCGACGAACGCCACCGCGAGCGCACTCAGGGTAACCGCGCGTGCTTCGGCGTTCGAAAGCGCGTTCGCCGCATCCAACGCACCGGGTCGATCGCCGGCCGCGGCCCGGGCAACCGCCACGGCAATCCGGGTCAACACCACCGTTTCGAGGTCGGGCTCGTCGGCGTCGTCGGGCGCCTCGTCCAGGGTCACGTCGAGGCCGATCTCGACACCGTCCCGCCATACCTCCACCGTCATCCGCGTTCCGGCGCGGGTTCGCGCGACGAGCCGGGAAAGCCTGCGTTGGTCGGCGACCTCCGCGCCGTCGACGCGAAGGATCACGTCGTCTTTCCTGATACCCGCCTTTGCGGCCGGACCGCCCGCGGCCACAGCGGCGACCACCACGCCGGCTTCCCTTTCGAAGCCGAGCCGGGCACGGACCTTTGGAAACAACGGACCCGCGGCGAGACCAAGCCAGCCGCGCGCCGACAATTCGGCGAGCGCCATGGCGGAAATTTCGCGGGCGTTCGCCGCATCGCCCGCCTCGGCCCGCGCCGCCGCCATCACACCCAGAGCCGCCGCGCGCCGACCGAGGTGGGAGAGACTCGCCGCCGTATCGCGCGCGCCCGGCAGATCGCCCGCCGCCGCCTGGACCCATGCGGCGGCGATCAAGGTCCAGGCGCGATCCTCGTCGTCGGTGATTTCGTTGGCCGTATCGACAGCAAGCGCGGCGGTTTCCCTGGAGCCAGCCGTATCCCCGGCGCCGATCTGAGCCACCGACACGGCTATCCATGCCAGGAAGCGACCACGAGCATCGGTGACGCGCGCCGCCGTATCGCGCGCGCCCGGCAAATCGCCCGCCGCCGCCTGGGCCCATGCGGCTACGGTCAAGGCCCAGGCGCGATCCTCGTCGTCGTCGATCTGGTTGGCGATATCGAGAGCCAGCGCGGCGGTTTCCCTGGCGCCCGCCACATCACCCGTCCCGGCCTGCGCCAGGGCGACCCTGACCAGGGCCAGCGAGCATTCGGAAGAATCGACGATGCGTATGGCCGTGGCGCGCGCCGCCGCGCGGTCGCCGGCCGCAGCCTCCGCCCACGCCGCCCAGTTCAGGGCCCTCGCCGGATAATCGCCGTCCGCATTCGTTCTCGCCGATTCAACGGCGAGTGCGGCGGTTTCCTCCGCCCCCACAGCGTCGCCCGCCGCGGCCTGCGCCGCCGCCACCCGGGCAAGGGCCTCGGTGCGGTAGACCGCCGCCGTCGGCTTGCAGGCGGAGAGCGCCATTCCCAGCACCATGAGGACCACGAGCCTTGCGAGCATCGGCTCACTCCCGAGATGGCGTCGCGCACGCAACGGTTGCCATGCGTTCCATCGATTCCGCCACCATGAACCACGATGGCGGCGATCCAAAACTTTTGCGGTTCCGGGCCGCGGCTCGCGCGAGAGCCCGGGATGGAACGGCCCCCGTCTCAGCGCCCCGGGGCAGCTGCGCTCCGCCCGATCACTTCGGCGCCGTCGGCGCGCCCGACCACGACGCAGTCGGCCATGCCGAGGAAGAGGCCGTGCTCGACCACGCCGGCGATCGCATCGAGGCGGCGGGCCAACGCTTCCGGGTCGGCGATGACGCCGCAGGCGCAGTCGAGAATGTAGTTGCCGTCGTCGGTGACGAACGGCTTGCCGTCGCGCCCCCGCCTGAGCGTCGGCCGATGCCCGTCCTCGCCGAGCCGTTCGGCCACCACCTTCCAGGCGAAGGGCACCGCCTCGACCGGCAGGGGAAAGGCGCCGAGGCGCGGCACGAGCTTCGACGAATCGGCGACCACGACGAACCGCGCCGACGCCGACGCGACGATCTTCTCGTGCAGCAGCGCGCCGCCGCCGCCCTTGATCAGCCTGAGCTCGGGGTCGACCTCGTCGGCGCCATCGATGGTGAGGTCGAGGCGGGTGACGTCCTCGAGAGCGGCGAGCGGGATACCGCAGTCGCGCGCCAGCGTCTCGGTCGCGCGCGAAGTGGGCACCGCAGTGACCGAGAGCCCGTCACGCACGCGCTCGCCCAGCAGGCGCACGACATGCGCCGCGGTCGAGCCCGTGCCCAGGCCGAGCGTCATGCCGTCGGCGATGAAATCGAGGCTGCGCCCGGCGGCGCGCCGTTTCTGCCGGTCCGCGTCTTCGCTCATGCTCCGTCGCCGCTCGTCCGTAGCGCAATGATCGGCGACAGACTGGCATGTCTGTCGGGGCCAAACAACCGCCTCGGTTGACCGTCGGACGATCCCCGGAACCGCTCGGCCGGGACTTGAGTTTCACCGTCGATAAGCCCAGATTGAGCCGATGAACCGGCATTCCGAGCGACCCGTCCACGTCATCGGCGGCGGCCTCGCGGGCTGCGACGCCGCCTGGCAGCTCGCTCGCGCGGGCGCGCCGGTGGTGCTCCATGAGATGCGGCCCGTGCGCGGCACCGAAGCGCATGTCGGCGGCCGGCTCGCGGAGCTCGTGTGCTCGAACTCGTTCCGCTCGGACGATGCGGCGAACAACGCCGTCGGCCTGTTGCATGAAGAGATGCGCCGTTGCGGCTCGCTGGTCATGCGCGCCGCCGACGCCCATCAGGTGCCGGCGGGCGGCGCGCTGGCGGTCGACCGCGAGGGCTTCGCCGCAGCGGTCGAAGCGGCGCTCGATGCCGAGTCCGGTGTCGAGATCCGCCGCGAGGAAGTTCCGGGCCTGCCGTCCGCCGATGACGGACTCGCGATCGTCGCCACCGGGCCGCTCACCGCGCCCGCGCTCGCCCAGGCGATCACCGAGGCCGGCGGCGAGGAGAGCCTCGCTTTCTTCGACGCGATCGCACCGATCGTCTACCGCGACTCAATCAATTTCGACGTCGCCTGGTTGCAGTCGCGCTACGACCGCGAAGGGCCCGGCGGTGACGCCGCCGCCTACATCAACTGCCCGATGGACCGCGAGAGCTACGAATCCTTCATCGACGCCCTGCTCGCCGGCGACAAGACCGAATTCAAGGCATGGGAGCAGACGACGCCCTATTTCGAAGGCTGCCTGCCGATCGAGGTGATGGCGGCGCGCGGACGCGAGACGCTGCGCTTCGGCCCGCTCAAGCCGGTCGGCCTCACCAACCCCCATCGGCCGGACGAAAAGCCCTACGCCGTGGTTCAGCTCCGCCAGGACAACGCGCTCGGCACGCTTTACAACATGGTCGGCTTCCAGACCAAGCTGAAGCACGGCGAGCAGACCCGCATTTTCCGAACCATTCCGGGGCTCGAAGACGCGCGCTTCGCCCGGCTCGGCGGGCTGCACCGCAACACCTTCCTCAACGCCCCGAAGCTGCTCGACGGCGAACTCCGGCTGAAGCGCCGGCCGCATATCCGCTTCGCCGGTCAGATCACCGGCGTCGAAGGCTATGTCGAAAGCGCGGCCATCGGTCTCCTCGCCGGGCGTTTCGCCGCGGCCGAACGCGCCGGTGCGATCTTGCCGCCGCCGCCGCCGACCACCGCGCTCGGCGCGCTGCTCGCCCATATCACGGGTGGCGCCGACGCCGCGACCTTCCAGCCGATGAACGTCAATTTCGGGCTGTTTCCGCCGCTCGAGGAGAAGACGGCGAAGAAGCAACGCAAGCCGGCCCTCGCGCGCCGCGCGCTCGCCGACCTCGACGCCTGGCTCGGCGCCGGCTCGCTAGCGGCCGAATAGCTGCGCGGCCGGCGCGTCAATAACGCCGCACGAGCGCGCCGGCGACGAGGTCGAACCTGCGGGCGAATCCGCTGGCCGCAAGACGCGGATCGAAAACATCGTGCCGCACCCGCGCCAGCCGGCGCAGATCGTTCGCCGCGAACCGCGCCGGCAAAAGCGCCGGCAATGCCGCCCTCGACGTCTCGGCGCGAAGCGCCCGCGCCGCGCGCAGATGATCGGCCGCGACCCCGGCGAGCGTCGCCGCGACCCGGGCAAGACCGCGCCCGCCGCGTCCGGCGAACACGTCCTCGACATCGACCCCTTCGGCGGCGAGCATGTCCGCCGGCAGATAAATCCGCCGCGTCCGGGCGTGGAAGGAAACGGCGCGCAGCAGCCCGACGAGCGCCCAGGCGATGCCGACATGGCGGCCGGCGCGCATCGCCCCCTCGTCGTCCGCACCGAGCGCCGCGAGCGCGAGCCGGACGAACGTCGCCGAACTGCCCTCGGCGTAGTTCTCGAGGTCCGCGAAGGTCGCGGGCGGTTCCGGATCGAAGTCGCGCTCGCGCGCGTCGATGAGGCGATCGAAACCATCGCGCGCGAGACCGTGCTCGGCCACGGCCTTCGCCAGCGCCCGCACGACGTCGTGACGGAGAGGCGCGCCGGCGTAGATTCCGGCGATCGCCTCGCGCCACCATTGCAAGCGAACCAGCCCGAGGGCAGGCTCGCGCGCGCTTTCACGCGCCCGGGCGATCTCGGCGTTGAAGGCGTAGAGCGCGAACAGCGCCTCGCGCCGCGCCGGCGGCGCGAACAGCGCGCAGAGGTACCGGTCGGGATCCCGAAGGCGCGCTTGATCGCCACAGAAGGAAAGCGTATTTCTCGTGGTCACGGTGAACGGGTCCGCGGGTGTGTCCTGCTCTATCGGGTCGGGCGCGGCCGCTTTTCGAAAACCTTGCAGCGGCGTTGATCTTGTTGGGTTTTGCCATATATTGGGAGCACTTGTACAAGAAACGAACTGATCCGTGGAAGGGGAAAGTCCGATGAGCAAGATTCTCCAGTCGTTGTCGAACACGATCATCGCAGGCGTGGTGCTGACGGCCATCCTGTTCGTCATCTATTGGGCGCAAGGCTACAGCGCCACGGATTTCGGGCCGTTCTTCTTCCGCTGGCTGCACGTGCTCAGCGGGGTGATGTGGATCGGCATCCTGTGGTACTTCAACTTCGTCCAGATTCCGTCGATGCCCAAGATTCCCGACGAACAGAAGCCGGCGATCGGCAAGGTCATCGCGCCGGCGGCGCTGTTCTGGTTCCGCTGGGGCGCCATGGCGACCATCGT
>JBHHZM010000163.1:0-6017 GCA_046758065.1 Alphaproteobacteria bacterium
TGCGCGACATGATCGCGCATGTCGCCGAGCCCGCCGGGAACGACTGATGGTAGACGGTTGCGCGCCGCCGGATACGGGACAGAAACCTAGCTTCCGCCGCCGTCTTCCGTCGCGCGCGTGGCTCCGACGCGGGCGGCGAGCGCGGCGGCCATGAAGTCGTCGAGCCCGCCGTCGAGCACCGCGCCCGTGTTGCCGGTTTCGACCCCGGTGCGCAGGTCCTTGACCATCTGATAGGGATGCAGCACGTAGGAGCGGATCTGGTGGCCCCAGCCGATGTCGCTCTTGTTCGCCGCCTGCGCCTGCGCTTTCTCCTCGCGCTTCTGGAGTTCGAGCTCGTAGAGCCGCGCTTTCAGCATGGCCTGCGCCTCGGCGCGGTTGCGGTGCTGCGAGCGGTTGTTCTGGCACTGCACGACGATGCCGGTGGGAAGGTGCGTGATGCGCACCGCGCTGTCGGTCTTGTTGACGTGCTGGCCGCCGGCGCCCGAGGCGCGGTAGGTGTCAACGCGCACGTCCTTGTCCTCGATCTCGATGTCGATCGTATCGTCGATTACCGGGTAGACCCAGACGCTGGCGAAGCTGGTGTGGCGACGCGCGCTGGCGTCGAACGGCGAAATACGCACCAGCCGGTGCACGCCGCTTTCGGTCTTGCACCAGCCATAGGCGCTGGGGCCGACGAGACGGATGGTCGCCGATTTGACGCCGGCCTCCTCGCCGGGACTTTCCTCGATCCACTCGACCTTGTAGCCGTGTCTCTCGGCCCAGCGCACGTACATGCGCAGGAGCATTTCGGCCCAGTCCTGACTCTCGGTGCCGCCGGCGCCGGCGTGAACCTCGATGTAGCAGTCGTTAGCGTCGGCCTCGCCCGAAAGCAGCGTTTCGAGGCGCAGGCGTCGGGCGCGTTCGGCCAGCCCGGAAAGCGCCGCCTGGGCTTCGTCGACGACCTCCTCCTCGCCCTCGGCCTCGCCGAGCTCGGCGAGTTCGAGGTTGTCGGTGAGCTCGCGTTCGAGCGCGCGGTAGCTGGCGATCGCCTGTTCGAGGCGGGTGCGTTCGCGCATTACCGCCTGGGCGGCCTGCGGATCGTCCCAGAGCGCGGAATCTTCCGCCCGGGCGTTCAGCTCCTGCAACCGTGCGAGAGCCCTGTCCCAGTCAAAGATGCCTCCTCAGCAGCGCCAGAGCCTGCTTGATCTCGTCGGCAAGCGCAGTGACCTCGGCGCGCATGATTTCTCTCCCGGTCCGGCGGAACAACCGTCGTGTCGTGCGGGGCGATTGTATAGCGTGCGCCTAAGCGCAACGGAAGCCCGGTCACGCCATCAAATAAGCTAATAAAGCCCCGTGGTCTCGGCCCCGGCCGTCGGCGCGCTGCTCGCCGGCTCGGTTCCCGGCTTGTAGGCCTCGAGGATCACCCGGCGGGTGCCCGGGCCCGGCAGGAGCCCGTTGTCGCCGTCCACGCGCACCAGCCGAATGCCCGGCGGAATGCGGAAGGGGATCGCCGGCTGGTCGGCGAGCGCCTCGGCCATGAACCGCTTGAACACCGGCACCGCAACGCGTGAGCCGGTCTCCTTGTAGCCGAGCGGCCGCGGCTGATCGAAGCCGACGAAGACGCCGGCGAGCAGGTCGGGCGAAAAGCCGATGAACCAGGCGTCGACGTTGTCGTTGGTGGTGCCTGTCTTGCCGGCGAGCGGCCGGCCGAGGTCGCGGATGCGCCGGCCGGTGCCGCGCTTGACGACGCCCTGGAGCATCGACACGATCTGGTACGCGGTGTCGGCGCGCACCACCTGCGCCCGCGTATCGGGAATCGCCGGCACGGGCTGGCCGTCCCACGCCGTGGCGCGACAGCCCGCGCAGGGGCGCGCATCGCGACGGTAGACGGTCGCACCGTTGCGGTCCTGTATGCGCTCGATCAGCGCCGGGGTGATGCGTTTGCCGCCATTGTCGATCATGGCGTAGGCGGCGGCCAGCCGGAACAGCGTGGTCTCTCCGGCGCCGAGCGCCATGGGCAGAAGCCGCGGCAACTGGTCGACGACGCCGAGACGCTCGGCATACTCGGCGACCGTTTCCATGCCCAGAGCACGCGCGAGTCGGACGGTCATCAGGTTGCGCGACCTCTCGATGCCGATGCGCAGCGGCGAACGCCCGTAGAAACGGGTGGTATAGTTCGCCGGCTTCCATTTCGGCAGCCCGGGTCCCTGGTCGATGACGATGGGCGCATCGTCGACGATGCTCGACGGCGTGAAGCCGTGATCGAGTGCGGCGAGGTAGACGATCGGCTTGAACGCCGAACCCGGTTGGCGCATCGCCTGGGTCGCCCGGTTGAACTGGCTGATGTCGTAGCTGAAGCCGCCGACCATCGCCAGCACCCGCCCGTTGTGCGGATCCATGGCGATGAGCGCGCCTTCGACCTCGGGAATTTGGCGCAGGGCGTAGTTTCGAACCGCGACGCTCTTGCCCGATCCGTCGGCAAGCGGTTCGACCAGCACGACGTCGCCAGCCGCGAGCACGTCGGCCGGACGCTTTATCTTCGGACCGACGCGCTGGTCCTTGCGCCACGCCCGCGCCCACGTGAGCTCGGAAAGCGGAATGCGCCCCATGGCGCCGCCGGTGAGCCCGATGGTCACGTCCTTTGCCCCCACCGCCAAGACCGCGGCGAGCCGCCAACCGCCTGCGCCCGGGGGCAAGGGCACCGCCGCGAGACGCCGCGCCCAACCCGGTCCGATATCGATCCGTGTCACCGGTCCGCGCCAGCCGTGACGGCGATCATAGGCGATGAGTCCGCTGCGCAACGCGCGTTCGGCGATGTCCTGAAGACGCGGGTCGAGCGTGGTGCGGACCGAGAGCCCGCCCTCGTAAAGCCCGCTCTCGCCGTAGCGGCGCATGAGCTGGCGGCGAACTTCCTCGGTAAAGTAATCGGCTCGAACGAACTCGGCGGGGTTGCCCGTGCGCATGGTCAGCGGTTCGGTCTTCGCCCACGCCGCCTCGGTCTCGCTGACGAAGCCGTCTTCGCGCATACGGTCGATTACCCAGTCGCGTCGCGCCTTGGCGGCGGCCGGATAGCGGACCGGATTGTAGTTGTTGGGCGCCTTGGGGAGCGCGGCGAGGAAGGCGGTCTCGGCGATGCTCAGATCGTCGAGCGACTTGTCGAAGTAGTTGAGTGCCGCGGCGGCCACGCCGTAGGAGCCCATGCCGAGATAGATCTGGTTGAGGTAAAGCTCGAGAATTCGGTCTTTCGTGAAGGCCCGCTCGATACGGAAGGCGAGGATCGCCTCCTTCACCTTGCGCTCGATCGAGACCTCGTTCGTGAGCAGGAAGTTCTTCGCCACCTGCTGGGTGATCGTCGAGGCGCCCTGGAGCCTGCGCTGCCGACCGAGGTTCGCGACATTGGTCACCACGGCGCGCATCACACTGAGGACGTCGACCCCGGGGTGGCTATAGAAGTTCTTGTCCTCGGCGGCGAGGAACGCGTTGATCAGGCGCTTGGGCATGGCGCCGATCGGCACAAAGACGCGGCGCTCGACGGCATACTCCGCAAGGAGGCGACCGTCGCCGGCATGCACCCGCGTCACCATCGGTGGCTCGTAATCGGCGAGCTGCTGGTAGTCGGGGAGACCGCGGCCGTAATAGTGCAGAGCGTAGAGCGCGCCGCCTCCGGCGATCAGCGCCAGCACCACGACTATGGTGAACAGAACCGAAAGAAATCTCATCGCGCCGCCGGGGACGAACGGGCCTTCGTCCCCACGATCCTATAAAATTCCATGTGACCTACATGGTGGGTAAAAATTATTACCCAAATGTGGCCAAGTCATGACCGCTCCGCCGACGTTTTCGCCGTGAAATAGCGGTTGGTCGCGCGCACGACCGCCTGCATCAGCTTCTTTCGGCCATCCGGATCGCGGAGCATACGCTCGTCTCTGCGGTTCGACAGGTAACCGAGTTCGATCAGCACCGAGGGGACATCGGGCGCCTTGAGCACCCGGAATCCGGCAAAGCGGTGGGTCTTGCGCAACAGCCGCGCCGCCTTTCCGAGTTCGGGCGTCAGAAACTTGGTGAAGTCGACCGAAGCGTTCGTCGTGTCGCGTTGCGCGAGATCGATCAGGATGCTGGCGACGTCCGGATCGTAAGCGGCGAGGGAAAGATCGACGCCTGCGATAATGTCCGACGTGTTCTCCTTGGCGGCGAGAGCCTCCGCTTCGGCGTCGGAGGCATTCTCCGACAGGGTATAGACCGACACGCCGCGCACCGCCCGGTCGGCGATGGCGTCGGCGTGCAGGGAAATGAAAAGCCGGGCCCCCGCCTCGCGTGCGATCTCGACGCGCCGGGCAAGGCTGATAAAGACGTCGCGCCGGCGGGTCATCACGACCGTGTAGCGCCCGGTGGCGTCGAGCTGTCGTTTGAGCTCGCGGGCCGCAGCGAGGGTGATGTGTTTCTCGTAAACCCCACCAACACTGGTCGTTCCCGGATCGACGCCGCCGTGTCCGGGGTCGATGACGATGACCGGTTTGCCGCCTCGCTTCGATACGCCGCCGCCCGCAGTCGCACCGGGCGCCGACGGCGGCTTTGCGGATGGCGGCTGGCCCATCCGGCGGAACTCGCCGGCCGCCACGGCGGCGAGATCGAGCACCAGGCGGTAGCCGAAGTCGGCCGTCGGCCGCAGCATGAATACCTTTCGCACCGAGACTGGCGCACCCACGTCGACCACGAGTCGCGACGTGCCCGGCCGAAACAGGCCGTAGCGGAAACGCTGCACCAGCCCACGCCCGGGGGCAAGGTTCGCCGTCGTCACGCGCCACTCGACCTCGGGCAGATCGATCACCACGCGGTACGGCGTGGGCAGCGTGAAGACCCTGTAATCAAGATTAGCGGTGAGGTCGAGGACGACGCGCGTACTGTCGGGATGAACGCCGATGCGCACGCCGACCACTGCCGGTTTCGCAAACGCCGTGCCTGCGACCAGCAACAGAACCGCCAACGCCGCAATAGGAAAGCGGATGAGAGGTAGCACACAACCCACCGACGATACCGCCCGGGACCCGGAGCCGACTATTGCGCGAAGAGCCGCGCCCCACAACGATTAATGATTTAAGCGCTTGCCCGGCATGCACAAGGGAAAAAACGTCCCGGCGCCCGGCGGCGCCGACCACGCAATATCTCGTTGTCTCTCGCCATGACGTGCATGTATGATGGGCATGCGAAACGCCGCAGTCGGCTCGGTCCGCGCTTTTGCGATCGAGCGGCGAGGCGGCCGGACCGACCCGATCCTTCAATCGCGGATCCTGCGTTGTCCGGTGCGGTCTCGCTCAAGACAGTGCGGTCGATGAAACCAGCCCGAAGCCGGCGCCCGGTACTTGCCGGGGGCCCCGGTGCATTGATGACTTCCCCGCCATGATGATTCCTGATTGGTTCTATCGACGGGTTGAAGCGAGATACCGGAAGCTTCGCCATCACAGGGACGAACCCCGTGCCGGTCGTTCGCGCCGACGCGGTGTGGGTTCGTCGTGGAGTTGTATGTCTAATGACAAATCGCATGCTGATCGATGCGACCCATCCGGAGGAAACCCGGGTGGTCGTACTCAGTGGTAATCGCCTGGAAGAGTTTGATTTCGAAACCTCAACCAAGAAACAGCTCAAGGGCAATATTTATCTTGCCAAGATCACCCGAGTAGAGCCGTCGCTGCAGGCCGCTTTCGTCGACTACGGCGGCAACCGTCACGGCTTCCTCGCTTTCAACGAAATTCACCCCGACTACTACCAGATCCCCATCGCCGACCGGCAGGCGCTGGCCGATCAGGAGGCCGAGGCCGAGGCCGAGGCGAATGCCGCCGCCGACGCCAGGGCCGAAGCCGGCGAAGGAGACAACGGCGGCGCAACCACCGTCGCGGCTCCGGTCGAAGTGGTGAGCGGCGACGAAATCGACGATATCGACCGCCGCCGGAGAGCGCCGCCACGCCGTTACAAGATCCAGGAAGTGATCAAGCGGCGCCAGATCCTGCTGGTGCAGGTGGTCAAGGAAGAGCGCGGCAACA
>JBHHZM010000164.1:0-5958 GCA_046758065.1 Alphaproteobacteria bacterium
CGCCGTGTCGGCGATCGTTTCGCCGCGCCCGAGATGGGTGTCGACCGGCGACAGCGTGACCGTCTGGCCGCCGAGCTGGCGCATGCCGGCATCGAACGAGACCCGGGTGCGGGTCGAGGGCTCTTCGAAGATCATCGCCAGCATCCGGCCGTCGAGCGGCCGGTCGCGGTCGCCGGCGGCGCGCCGGCGCTTGATCGCGGCGGCGTCGTCGAGAATGCCGCGCAGCGTCGCCCCGTCGAGCGCGTCGAGATCGAGGAAGTGCCGCGGTGCCGTCACCGCGCGGCCTCGGCGAAGCATTTTTCGAGGATCGCCGCCGCCTCGTCGACGTGGCTTTCGTCGATGATCAGCGGCGGCAGCACGCGCAGCACGTTGTCGCCGGCGCCGACGGTGAGGAGGCCGTTGTCGCGCAGCCGTCCGACCATCGCCGCCGTATCGACGCGCAGCTTGACGCCGAGCATCAGACCGAGACCGCGCACCTCCCGGACCACCCGGGGGTGGGCCACGGCGATCGCCTCGAGCCGCCGCCGCAGCACGCCGCCCATGCGCTCGACGTTGGCGAAAAAGCCGTCGGCGAGCATGACGTCGAGCACCGCGTTGGCGACCGCCATCGCCAGCGGGTTGCCGCCGAAGGTCGAGCCGTGGCTGCCTGGCGTCATGACGCCGGCGACGCGCTCGGTGGCGAGGCAGGCGCCGACCGGAAAGCCGCCGCCCAGCGCCTTCGCGACCGCCATCACGTCGGGCGCGACGCCGGCCCATTCGTGGGCGAACAACCTGCCGGTGCGTCCCATGCCGCACTGTACCTCGTCGAAGAACAGCAGCACCCCGAATTCGTCGGCAATGACGCGCAGAGCCTTCAGGTAATCGGGATCGGCGGGCCGGATGCCGCCCTCCCCCTGCACCGGCTCGACGAGGATCGCTGCGGTCTCGGGGCCGATCGCGGCGCGCATCTCGTTGAGGTTGCCGAAGGCGACGTGATCGAAGCCGTCGACCACGGGATCGAAGCCGGCGAGGTGCTTTTCCTGGCCGCCGGCGGCGATCGCCGCCAGCGTGCGGCCGTGGAAGCCGTCGGTGCAGGCGATCACCCGGTAGCGCTCGGGCCGCCCGGTCTGGTCGAAATACCGGCGCACCATCTTGAGCCCGCATTCGACCGCCTCGACCCCGGAATTGCAGAAGAACGCCGAGTCGGCGAAGCTCGCCGCCACGAGGCGCTCGGCGAGCCGCCGCTGGTCGGGAATCTCGAACAGGTTGGTGGTGTGCCAGACCTTCGCCGCCTGCGCGCTCAGGGTCTCGACGAGGTGGGGATGGCAGTGCCCGAGGGCGTTGACCGCGATGCCCGAAGCGAAGTCGAGGTAACGCCGCCCGTCGCGGTCATAGAGATAGGCGCCCTCGCCGCGCTCGAAGGCGACGTCGGCGCGGGCATAGGTCGGCATTACCGGCGATATCACGTTTTCCCCCTGTTCGTTGCAGGACCGCAGGCATTCCCGGGCCGCGAGAACGCCGCAGAATATCGACCCCGTCCGAGACGCTGTCAACGGAAGCGCGCCAAGTATGTTCAGGAATTCCCAGCGGCCCGCTTGCCGAACAGCATGGTGACGTTGATCCGCCGGTTGGCGTAGCCGTCCTCGAAGTCGATGTGGTCGGACTTGTGGAACAGGTTCGAGTGGAACAGGAGCGCGCGGTTTTCGCCGTAGGGGATGGTGATGGTCTCGGCGGTATCGAGAAACTCGACGATCCGGCGCAGAATGTCCGGCCGGTTCTTGTAGCGGTTGAACAGCAGCCAGTCCCAGTCATAGGGCTGCTCCTTGGCGTAGACGATGAGCCCGCCGCGCTCGGGATCCCGGTTGGCGGCGGCGGGCGAAATCCAGAAATTGAACGTCACCTGTCCCTGGTCGGTGTGCGCCTCGACGCCGATGCTCTGGTTGCGATGGCGGTAGACCCACATGTTGCTGAGCTGATGCGCCCCGAGGAGGCGCGGAAATCCCGCCTTGAGCTCCTCGGCGATTTGATAGAGCAGGCTGCAATTGAAACCGTTGCCGAGGTCCGAGCCGACGAAGCGCGCGCCGCTGTAGCCGAAGAAGATCGTCGATTCGAGGCAGAAATCGCGCAGCGCCGCGAGCGCCGCGGGCGTCAGAAGATCATCGAAGACGGTCACCGAGACCGGCGACGAAAAGTAATTCTCCTCGATCGCCGCGAAGTCGAGGTCGGGGTTGACCGCCCCGCCGGCGAGACGGGGGGCGTCGTGGAAGCGGATTACCTTGTTGTAGAAGCCGCCGACGCGCTCAACCTGCGCCCGCGTCAGCGTCGTCGTGTCGTCGTCGCCGACGGCGTCGCCGATCTCGCGCAGCACGCCACGGTAGCGCTCGGCCATTTCGTTGAAGGAATGGTGCAGAAGGCCCTTGGCGACGAGGTATTCGATCTGGTCGATCAGGTCCTGGAGCTTGAAGGTCGAGGCGCGAAGCTCGTTCTGGGCGTGCCGGGGCGGCGCGCCGCCGACGTCGACGAAGCGGCCGGCGTTCCACCAGAGACCGCCGTGATTGGCGCGCAGCACGTTGTGAAATGCGCCCTTGGCCTCCTTGTAGCGACCAAGTTCGAGCAGGGCGATGCCCTGGTTGCGGTGGGCATGGGCGTAACCGGGTTTGAGCGCCAGCGCCTTTTCGTACTGCTCGATCGCCTGGGCGGGCTGACCCTGTTCCTGCAGCGCCACCCCGAGATCGACGTAAGCCGGCGCCGATCTCGGCTCCAGCGCCAGCGCCTCGAGCAGACGCGTGACCGCATCGTCGTAGCGCCCCATCTCGCGGTGCAGGTTGCCGAGGTTGATATACGCCTCGGCGTAGGCGGGCTTGAGCTCGATCGCCTTTTCGTAGTGCCGGACGGCCGCTTCGATGTCGCCCTGCGCTTGCAACGCCGCGCCCAGATGGTTGTGCAGTTCGGGCAGGTGCGGATGGCTTTCGAGCGCCGCGCGGTATTCTTTGATCGCCTCGTCGAGCTTGCCCTGCTCCTGCAACACGATGCCGAGGTTGATGCGCGCCTGGACGTGATCGGGCCGATTCTGGAGCGCCCTGCGGTAGCAGACGAGCGCCTGTTCGAGGTCGCCGCGGTCGCGATACGCCGTACCGAGGTTGTTGCGCGCCTCGGCGAAGCGCGGTTCGATGGTCAGCGCCCTGCGGTAGCGCTTCATCGCTTCGTCGAGGCGGCCCAGCGTCTGGAGCGCGAGGCCCAGGTTGTTGTGAGCGTCGGAAAAGCGCGAATCGACCAGCAGCGCCTTTTCGAACCAGATCACCGCCTGGTCGAGCTTGCCCAGTTCCTGCAGCAGCAGCCCGAGGTTGTTGTAGGCGCCGGCGAAGCCGGGCTTGAGCGTCACCGCACGCTCGAAGTGCCGGGCCGCTTCTTCGAGCCGGCCCTGCGCCCGCAGCGCATGGCCGAGGTTGACATGCGCCTCGGCGAAATCGGGCCGCCGGGCGAGCGCCCGATGGAGCACCTCGACAGCCGCCTCGTCGCGCCCGGTCTGATGCAGCAACAGCCCCATCAGCGAGAGGGCCTCCGGGTTGTCGGGCTGGAAGTGGAGGACGCGTTCGTAGATCGCCCGCGCCTCGCGCAGACGGCCGGCGCGATGATGCCGCACGGCGGCGGCGAGCGCGGCACGCGAATCGATGCCCCGGGCCGGCGCGCCGCCGGCAGCCGTATCCGCCGCCTTCTCCCGATCGCCTGTTCCCGGACTTTCTTCCGACACCGGCCGCGTCTCCGCCCTGTTGCGAACGGCGCGCCGCGATCGGCGCGGCCCCGATCTTACAGGCCTAGCGTTCGTTCGTACATGCCCGTGAAATCGCGGTAGCGGACCGCGGCGTCAGGCCCCCGAGCCCGCTTCCTCGATCGCGGCGAAGGCCGAACGGTCGGCGTAGAGCGCCTGGGTGCCGCCGGTATGGACGAAGACCACCGTGTCGGAGGGTTCGAAGAAGCCCTTGCGGACCAGCCCGATGAGCCCCGCCATCGCCCTGGCTGACCGCACGGCCTTCAACTGCGCCCTTCCGTTAGGACCAGGCGCGACCGACTCAGGCAATCGCTCCCAACCCCTTCTCCTGAACCAGTGTCAGAAGCTTGAGTGAGGCGCCGGCAGGATGCTTCTCTCCACGCTCCCATTGGCTAATCAGGCCCGTGGAAACATTCAGATGCAAGGCGAAGATGGCCTGGCTCACACGCTCGCGTTCGCGAAGCGCACGAATTTCCTCCGGTTGCATCGGGCGCACCGGAGTCAGGCAAAGCTCGTCAAACCCGCGCAGCGTGCGCTTGTCCATAAGGCCCGCGTCGTGAAGATCGGATGCGGTCTCATGGATCGCCCCGAGGGCGTCACTTCGATACGTCTTATTCATCGCATTTCACCTCTACTATTGCACCGCTCTTCAACGCCTTGGTAAGAGCGGCCTTGTCATAGCCGAGCACCAAATCCGCCAGTTCCTTAAATCCCTTCAGCTCGTCCTTCCGAATGTTGCCGCGCGCACTCTTCGAAAAGCCGTAGACAAAGAACGCTTTGTCACCGGAACGGAACAGAACAATCGACCTGAACCCGCCGGACTTGCCTTCGTTCGGTCGCGCGATCCTCTGTTTGATCACGCCGCCCCCGAGGTCAGCGTCAATCACTCCTTTCTCGGTGTCGACAATCGCCTCGCACAAAGCCGTGTCCTCGATCCCCTGTTGCCGAGCGAAGCGCACAAACCATTTGTTCTTGAAAATCCTCAATTTTTCGGCTTTCCCGGCTTCAGATCATATGTTTGTTATATAGCACTAAGTGCTATAGTTTCAAGAAAAATCCATAGCACTAGGTGCTATAGTGCGTCGTATCCTGGCCCACAAGGACCATCGGTTCTGATAGTGTCCATGAGCGGAGGCGGGATTTTGCGGGTGCCGAGGGTTTTCACGGCCGAGCTCGGGATGCGTCAGGCCCCCGAGCCCGGCGCCTCGATCCCGGCGAAGGCCGAACGGTAGGCGTAAAGCGCCTGGGTGCCGCCGGTATGGACGAAGACCACCGTGTCGGACGGCCCGAAGAAGCCCCTGCGGACCAGCCCGATGAGCCCCGCCATCGCCTTGCCGGTGTAGACCGGATCGAGAATCAGCCCTTCGAGCCGGGCGGTGAGCGTCACCGCCTCGACCATCCCGGGCGTCGGCTTGCCGTAGGCCGCGCCGGCGTAGTCGAAATCGACGGTCACCGCGTCGTCGGGCAGGCCGCCGCGCAGACCGAGACGCTCGGCGGTTCCCGCCGCCACCGCGCGCACCCGCTCGGCCACCGCCTCGCCTTCGGCGTCGATGTCGATGCCGATCGTCCGGATGCCGCTGTTGGCGCCGACCAGCCCGGCGACCAGCCCGCCCTGGGAGCCGCCGCCGCCGCTGGCGATGACGACGCCATCGACGGCGATATCCAGCGCGTTCGCCTGGGCGACGATTTCGAGCGCGCAGCCGGCGTAGCCGAGCCCGCCGATGGCGTTCGATCCGCCGCCGGGGATGACGTAGGGCCGGCGCCCCCGCCCGCGCAGGTCTTCGGCGACGCGCGCCATGCCGGCCTCGCGGTCGGCCTCGGTCGGCACGAAATGGAAGCGCGCGCCGAGCAGTCTGTCGAGGAACAGGTTGCCGGTCTCGCGATAGTCGGGGTCGTCCCAGGGCGCGCTTTCCTGCAACACGAGGTGACAGTCGAGACCGAGTTTGGCCGCCGCCGCGGCGGTCTGGCGCACGTGGTTCGACTGCACGCCGCCGCAGGTGATCACCGTGTCGGCGCCCCGTTCGAGCGCGTCGGCCATGAGGAATTCGAGCTTGCGCGTCTTGTTGCCGCCGGTCGCCAGTCCGGTGCAGTCGTCGCGCTTGACCAGCAGCCGCGGGCCGCCGAGATGGGCGCTCAGCCGCGCGAGCGGTTCGAGCGGGGTCGGCAGATGCGCCAGACGGAGGCGCGGAAACCGGGAAAGCTGCATCGGC
>JBHHZM010000165.1:0-5953 GCA_046758065.1 Alphaproteobacteria bacterium
TTCGACGACGACCACTATTACATGGGCGGAATCATGGCCGAGAAACTGCGTCGGGACGGCCACGAGGTGCTTCTGGTCACGCCCGCCGCCGACGTCTCCAACTGGACCCACCACACCTTGGAGCAGGGCCGCATCCAGACCCGGCTGCTGGAGCTGGGAGTGGAAATCGCCGCCCACCGCAATCTGGCCGCCGCCGGCGACGGCGAAGTGGAACTGGCCTGCGTGTTCACCGGCCGCCGCCGCCGCCGCCCTTGCGGGACGGTGGTCATGGTGACGGCGCGACTTCCCGAGGACGGCCTGTATCACGAGTTGACCGCAAACCGCGAGGCCCTGGCGCAGGCCGGCATCAAGTCGGTCACCCGGATCGGCGACTGCTTGGCGCCCGGCACCATCGCGGCGGCGGTCTATGGCGGGCACCGCTACGCCCGCGAACTGGACGAGCCGGCGGTGGACGGGGTGCCGTTCCGGCGCGAACTGCCGAGGCTGGCGGACGCCTGACCGTCGCGCCTCAGCGCTGCGCGGTCTCCCAATGCGGATGGATCCAGGGTTCGAGATTGGCGGCGGTGCACGGCGGGCGGCCGAGAATGTGATCGCTCGCCTTCTCGCCGATCACCAGCGACGGACCGTTGAGGTTGCCGTTGGTGATGCGCGGGATGATCGCGCTGTCGGCGACCCGCAGGTTCTCGACGCCGATCACCCGGCATTCCGGATCGACCACCGCCATGGGATCGTCGGCCGCTCCCATGCGGCAGGTGCCGCAGGGATGATACGCGCTTTCCACTGCATCGCGAATGAAGCCGTCGAGATCGGCGTCGGCCTGAACCCCGTCTCCCGGTGCGATTTCACGGCCGCTGTAAGGCGCCATCGCCGGTTGGGCGAAAATTTCACGGGTCAGGCGGATGCAGGTGCGGAAGTCCCGCCAGTCGTCGTCGTGCGCCATGTAGTTGAACAGAATGCGCGGCGGTTCTTTCGGATCGCCGCCGCGGATGCGCACCCAGCCCCGGCTCTTCGAACGCATCGGCCCGACATGGGCCTGAAAACCGTGCGCCTTCACCGGCGCCTTGCCGTCGTAACGGATCGCCACGGGGAGGAAGTGATACTGGATGTCGGGATACTTCACGCCGGCCGTCGAGCGTATGAAGGCGCAGGATTCGAAGTGGTTGGTGGCGCCGAGCCCGGACTTCGACACCAGCCATTGCGCGCCGATCAGGGCCTTCGCGAACAGGTTGAGGTGCTTGTAGAGCGTAATCGGTTGCTTGCATTCCTGCTGGACGTAGATCTCGAGATGATCGTGCAGGTTCTCACCGACGCCGGGCCGGTGAACGAGAGTGTCGACCCCGGCGTCCTGCAGCAGCGCGCCGTCGCCGACACCCGAGAGCTGAAGGATCTTGGGCGAATTGATCGAGCCTGCGGCCAGGATCACTTCGCGGCGCGCACGCGCCTGCCCGATTCGCCCCGCCCGCTCGTATTCGACACCGACCGCCCGCTGGCCGTCGAACACGATGCGACGCACGAACGCGCCCTTGAGAAGCGCGACGTTGCCGCGTTTCAGCGCCGGGGTCAGATAGGCGTTGGCGGCGGACCACCTGCGGCCCCGCCAGACCGTCATCTCCATCGGTCCGAAGCCTTCCTGCTTGCAGCCGTTGTAGTCCTCGGTGACTTGGTAGCCGGCGTCGCGCCCGGCGTCGATGAAGGCCTGGTAAAGCGGGTTGCGCCGCGAACCGCGCACCACGTGAAGCGGCCCCGCGGTGCCGCGCCAGCCCGCTTCGCCGCCGTGGGCGGTCTCCATGCGCTGGAAATACGGCAGGACGTGGCGGTGTCCCCACCCCGCAGCGCCCATCTCTTCCCAGGCGTCGTAATCGCAGGCGTGGCCGCGCACGTAGACCATGCCGTTGATCGAAGACGAGCCGCCCACCACCTTGCCGCGCGGACAGGCCAGCCGCCGGCCGCCGAGATGCGGTTCGGGCTCCGTCGCGTAGCCCCAATCGTAGTGGGACATGTTCATCGGATACGACAGCGCGGCCGGCATCTGGATCAGCGGCCCGGCGTCGCTGCCGCCGTATTCGAGCACCAGCACCCGGTTCGCGCCGTCCTCCGACAGGCGGGCGGCCATGACCGAGCCCGCCGAACCGGAACCGACGATGACGAAGTCGGCCTCGTGCGAGATTGTCCCGGTCATCGCATGTCACTCTTAAAGCATTTCGATCGAATCGATCAGGCGCTCCACCTCGGGCATGTACTTGGGATAGTAGTAGGCGTGGGCGCCCGAGTAGATGATCACGTAGAGTTTCCCGTCGACGATCGCGCCGGCGGCCATGCCGTCCATTTCGAGCCCTTCCGCCGACAGATAGCTGAACTCGAACCGGAACCCGGGAACGGCGCCGAACGATATCGGCCGCAGCCCGCTGGCTTCGACCCGGGCGATGCCGCTGGCGGCGATGCTGTCGATCAGGAACTCCATGACCTCGCTTTCGCTCATGTCCTTGCGGAAAACGGGCCGCTTCTCCTCGGGCCGGCCCGGTCCGAGCAGCGGATCGCCGTCGGCGAGCGCCTTGACGAAGTGGATCGCCTCGAGCGCCGGGCCGTCGACGGTCCAGGTCTCGAGCTTGCCTTCCGCCGACGCGCTCCAGGCGATGGCGGGTTCGACGGTAAAGGCCTCGCCGATTTTCCGTTTGCCGGGCTCGACCAGACTGTATTGCGCGCAGGCGGCAAGCCACAGGACGATCAGCAGGGCAACGATGCGTCGCGTCATTCTCGGCCTCATTCAAGCGTTGCGAGATACGATTCGATCATGCGCCGGTCGGAAGCGTCGGGCCGCGCCGCGAGATAGTCGCGGAACGCCGCCCGCGCCCGCGCGGGCTCGTCCACGCGCATGTAGACCAGCCCGCGTGAACGGTATGTCTCGGGCGGCGCGTCGCCGGTGCGAAGCGCGTCGTCGTAAGCCGCGAGCGCCCGCGAATCGTCCCATTCCTCGCCGCGCAGACGGTAGAGCTCGCCCCGGAAGAAATGGATTTCGCCGGGGTTCGATCCGGCCTCGAGCAGATGGTCGAGCACGACGCGGGTTTCGCCGAACTCGCGCTTGGTGAGTTCGTCGCGCAGCAGGCGGGCGCGTAACGGCAGGGTGATTTCGAGAAAACTGTCGCGACCGCGCGCGCCACCGGCGTCCAGTTTCCCGGCCAGTTCCCCGAGCGTGGCGATGCGTTCCTTGCTCGCCGGATGGGTGGTGAAGAAGAACGAGGGCCGGGGCTTGTCGGCGGCCTCCTGTTCCTCGATCAGCGCCTCCCAGACTTTCGCCGCCTCGCGCCCGTCGTAGCCTGCCTTGGTCATCAGTGCGAAGCCGATGTCGTCGGCCTCGCGTTCCTGATCGCGCGAAAAGGCGAAAACCGTGCCAAGCGCGACGAGCTGCGCGAGATCGCCGACGAACCCCGCGCCCGCCGCCGAGGTGAGAATGCGAAAGAACACCAGCGCATCGGACTTGCTGCGCAAGTCGCGCCACTGCGACACCGAGTGGCGGCGCAGGTAATGGCCCGCCTCGTGACCGAGCACGTAGGCGAGTTGCGCCTCGTTCTGGACCCGGAGCAGCAGGCCGGTCCACACCTGCATGGTGCCGTTGGGCGCCATGCTGGCGTTGAAATGCGGCGTCTCGACGACGTAGATGCGCAGATCGCCGCAGTAATCGACGGCAAGTTTGCAGACGATCCCGCGCAAATAGTCGTTGAGCGCGGGATCGCGGACGACCGCGCCCGAGGTTTTCAGATTGGTTTCGAGCCGGTCCATCAGCCGCCACAGGCCAGCCTCGTCGCTGGCGGGCGCCGGACGCTCTCCCGGCGCGAGGTCGGGAAGCGCGCCCCGGCCGGTTCCGGGCGTCGCGCAGGAGGCGAGCCCGAGGGCGAAAGCCGACAGGATCGCGACCAGAGCGGTTCTCACAGCGGGAAGTCGTTGAGCAGGTTGGCGACGGCGGCGCGCGCGGGCACGGGCTTGCGCAGGTCGCCGCTGCTGCTGATCAGCCGGTTGAACCAGACGATGTCGCCGCTCCCGAGGTCGACCAGCGAGGCGAAGCCGAGCTGCGTGCCGCCCCGAACGCCGACGCCAAGGAAAGCGGCGGCGAAGATCGCCGCGACTCGCCCGGAGCTCGCGTAGCTGTCGCGGATATAGACAAACAGCGCATAATCGGCCCCGGAGTCGGCGCCCAGCCGGCGAGCGCCCTCGCCGAGGCTCCAGTCGAAGCGGCCCTTCATGGTCGGCAGCTTGAGCCGGTCGACGTATTTATGCAGCAGAATCGAAGCCCCGACCACACCGTGCAGCTTGATGAGCTGGGTTTGGGCATGCGCCGCCGGCGATCCGTCGGCGGGCGCCGTGTAAGCGATGAGCCGAGCGTCGCGTTGCGCCAGGAATTCGCCGATCGCCGCCGTTGCATAACGGGTGGCGGCTTCGGACCATTCGGCCTTGGGTTCATAAAGCCCGGCGGCGGTGAGTTCGCTCAGCTCGATATCGGTCGGCATGAGCAGCACGCTGGCGGTGCCTGCGGGCCGCGCCAACTCACCGACGCGCTTGAAGCCCGAAGTATTCGCGCAACCGGCGAGCGCGACCGCGACGATCAGAACGAAAAATACCCCGGCCCGCCGCCTTGTCCGGTTCCCACGCATTCGCACGGCAATTTCCCCCTCGCGATTTCCCTGATCGCCGAGCGCTTCCGGGCGCGCTGCGAAGCCGCCGCGGAGCGCCCGAGAATGCGGCAAAATACCGCTCCTGTCGAGGCGCGCGCCGCCGCCTATCTGCTCAATCGAGGTAGCCGTTCTCGCGGTACCAGGCGACGGCGTCGCGCAGCGCTTCGATGGCGGGCCGCGGTGCGTAGCCCAGCGCTTCGGCCGCGCGCGCGTGCGAGAAAAACATCCGCTTGCGCGCCATGCGAATGCCGTCGACGGTGGCGAAGGGCTCTGTCCCGCCGATCCGCGCCCAGGCCTCGGCCAGATAGGCGAACGGCAGAACCACCCCGTGCGGCAGGCGGAGGCGCGGCGCCCGGCGACCGACAAGGTTTGCGATCGCGCCGAGGATCTCGCCGAGCGTCAGGTTCTCGCCGCCGAGCAGATAGCGCTCGCCGATCGCGCCGCGTTCGAAGGCCGCGAGATGGCCGGCGGCCACATCGTCGACGTGGACCAGGTTGAGGCCGGTATCGACGTAGGCCGGCATGCGCCCGGCGGCGGCCTCGACGATCATGCGGCCGGTCGGCGTCGGCCTGATGTCGCGCGGCCCGACCGGGGTCGATGGATTGACGATGACTGCGGGCAGACCCTGTTCGGCCACCAGTCGCCGGACCTCGGCCTCGGCGAGGAACTTCGAGCGCTTGTAGTCGCCGATCATGTCGGCCAGCGTCACCGGCGTGGTTTCGTCGGCCGGCGCGCCGTCGGGGTTGAGGCCGAGGGTGGCGACGCTCGAGGTATAGACGATCCGCGCGACGCCGGCGTCGGCCGCGGCGCGCATCAACTCGCGCGTGCCGGCGACGTTGGCGGCGTAGATCTGCGCCGGATCGCGCGCCCACAACCGGTAGTCGGCGGCGACGTGGAACAGGGCGGAACAGCCCGCCAGCGCGGGCGCGAGCGAGGCCGGGGTGCGCAGGTCGCCTTCCACGACCTCGACCTCGAGACCGGCGAGATTGCGGCGGTCGCTCCCGGGACGCGCCAGCGCGCGCACGGCGTGGCCGGCGGCCAGCAGCCGGCGCAGCACCGCGGAACCGACGAAGCCGGTCGCGCCGGTGATCAGAACCGTCATGGCCGTTGGCGCCGCATGTCCGTCACGTTAACCCGGACACCTCATCAAAGTCACGGGCGGCGCGCCCTACAAAAGGCGGTCGTGCGGCGGTTCGAAATTCCGTCGAAACAACGCCCGGAACGATGGGCTTTTTAGCGGATCATGTCGGCTTCGCACTCGGCGGCGGAACGCGGCGCCCGGTCAT
>JBHHZM010000166.1:0-5928 GCA_046758065.1 Alphaproteobacteria bacterium
TGGCTGGTCGCGCCGAGCGTGATCTCGCCGCGCGACGCCGGCTTTCCGGACTTCGCGCCGTGAGCGGGAAACCGGAGAACGCCGCGCGGATTCCCGTCGCCGGGCCGTGGGTCACCGAGCGCGAGGTGCGCTACGTCGCCGACGCGGCGGCCAACGCCTGGTACGCCGACGCCAACCTCTACAACGAACGCTTCGAGACCGCCTTCGCCGCCTATGTCGGGCGGCGCTACGCGATCTCGCTGCCGTCGTGCACCTCGGGCCTGCACTTGGCGCTGGCGGCGCTCGGCGTCGGCCCCGGCGACGAGGTGGTGGTGCCCGACGTCACCTGGATCGCGACCGCGGCGCCGGTCGCCTACGTCGGGGCGACGCCGGTGTTCGCCGACATCGACGCCGATTCGTGGTGCCTGACGGCGGACGCGCTGGCGGCGGCCGTCACGCCGCGGACCCGGGCGCTGATCGTCGTCGATCTCTACGGCAACATGCCCGATATGGACCCCATCCTCGCGTTCGCCGAGGCGCGCGGGATCGCGGTGATCGAGGACGCCGCCGAGGCGATCGGCTCGGAATACGGCGGCCGCAAGGCGGGCGGCTTCGGCGTCGCGTCGGCGTTCAGCTTCCACGGCTCGAAGACGCTGACCACCGGCGAAGGCGGCATGCTGGTCGCCGACGACGAGGCGTTCTACCGGCGCTGTCTCTTCCTGCGCGACCACGGCCGCATCCCCGGCGACCGCAGCTTCCGCAATGCCGAGGTGGCGTTCAAGTACAAGATGTCGAGCCTGCAGGCCGCCTTCGGGCTGGCGCAGATCGAACGCATCGACGAACTGGTGGCGCGCAAGCGCGAAATCTTCGCCTGGTACCGCGACGCCTTCGCCGAGACCAACGCGGTGACGCTCAACGCCGAGGCGCCGGGCGTCGTCAACACCTACTGGATGGTGACGGCGCTGCTCGATCCCGCGTTCGGGATCGGCAAGGCCGAACTCATGGAGCGGCTCGCCGCTCGCGGGATCGACAGCCGGCCGATGTTCGATCCCTTGAGCGCGATCCCGGCCTACGCCGACACGCCCGAGGCCGCGGCGGCGCGCGCGCGCAACCACGTTGCTTACGCGGTGACGCCGACCGGCGTCAATCTGCCGAGCGGCTTCAATCTCACCCGGGGAGACGTCGAGCGGGTGGTTTCCGCCTGTTTCTCGGCGATGGAGGAAGCATGACGACACCCGACGACCGCGCCGCCTTCGAGCGGCAAAGACGCGCCGCGGCGGCGCGCATGGCCGAGGACAAGGAGCTGCGCGCGCTCGCCCGCGAGGTCACGATCCGCGCCGACCGTTACGACTACAGCTATCAGTGGAACTGGCTCGGGCTGCCGATCATCCAGATGCCGGGCGACATCGTCGCGACCCAGGAAGCGGTGTGGGAGACGCGGCCGACGGTGATCGTCGAGACCGGGATCGCCCGCGGCGGTTCGCTCGTTCTTTACGCCTCGCTGTTGCAGTTGCTGGGCCGCGGCCGGGTGATCGGCATCGACATCGACATCCGCCGCCACAACCGCGACGCCATCGAAAGCCACCCGCTCGCCCACCGCATCGAGCTCATCGAGGGCTCGTCGGTCGCGCCCGAGGTGGTCGCCGCGGTGCGCGAATGGATCGGCGCCGACGACCGGGTGATGGTGGCGCTCGATTCCAACCACACCCACGATCACGTGCTCGCCGAACTGCGCTTTTACGCCCCGCTGGTCACCCGGGGGCAGTTCCTGATCGTCGCCGACACCGCGGTCGAGGATATCCCGCCGCAGACCCATCGCTCGCGTCCCTGGGGGCCCGGCGACAACCCGAAGACCGCGCTCGACGCCTATCTCGCCGAGTGCGACCGTTTCGCGCCCGACCCGTGGCTCGACGCCAAGCTGATCCGAACGGCGTCGCCGGGGGGCTACCTGCGTTGCGTCAAGTGACGGCGGCGGTGCTCTTGACTCAACTTAGCCCGAGCGTCCGGCGCAAACCTTCTTCGAGATCAATTTTTGGTTGCCAGTTCAGCGCAGACCGAGCGCGCGTGGAATCGAGAATTACGTTCGATACGTAATCGGAGATCGGCCTCTCGAGGATGGACCCGCCGTGGCCAACGCAGTCACGAATGCGGGCGGCGATCTCCTGCGTCGTGTACCCCTCGCCCGGGGCGATATGGAATATGCCGGATACCGGCGCCGTGATGGCCGCGATCAACCCGGAAACGGCGTCGTCGATATACAGCAAATCCAATAGCGGCGGTCCGTTAAGGTAACGGTGCGTATAAATATCCTTCCCCTCCGACGCCAATTCATGAAACGTTTTTATCAAACGGGGGCGGTCGCTACCGGGGCCATATGTCGGGGAGAGACGCACGATTGTCCTGTGCAATCCGTATTGCCTGCAGGCCAGCTCGATTAATTGCTCCTGAAGGTACTTTGTTTCTCCGTACGGACCTCGCGGCATCGCCGGCACCGTTTCATCAACGATCAATTTATCGGCCCGGTAACCGGCATAAATCACCCCGCCCGAAGGAAAGACCAGGCGCAGGTTCTGTACACGGCATACGTCCAGGACGTTAAGGAGCATCGTCAGGCTTTCGCCCATTGCACTGTTGTTCGTGTAGTCCCGCGGGTGCGCCAAATGAACGATTTGGGCGACATTGTTCTCGCGGCACAGAATGTCCAACCCTACGGCGCTCTCAAGCAGATCGAGCTCTGACCTCGACGGCGCGACGATTTGACAGTGACCGGCGAGGCGCTCAACCAAGTTTCGCCCGAAAAAGCCCCCGCCGCCCGTGACGAGCACCGTGGACCGGCTTGATGGGTCTCGCTCATCCCCGGTTAGCGCCGCTCGCACGATGTTGGCCATATCCAGCTTGATGTTCGTTTCCTTCGTCGCCTCCATCACCTGTTTGATCGCGCTTTCGATGGGGATTCGTTTGGTGCGAGCCAACACTCCGGCGGCGATGGCGTTGCTGCGGGAAACACCGAGGTCGCACACCACAACGACGGTTTTCCCGCTGCTCACGGCCGCGGCGCCTTCTTCGATCTTCGCGCGAACCAGCTCCACCGGATTGCCGGATTTGTCTACGAGATCGCGCACGTCCAAGAGAGAGTAAGGTTCTGCCCCCACCTTTATCCTGGCGGCGGTGCCGAGGTTGTCCGTAATCCACCTGATCACGACTGTACCTCCTCCTTTGCCACCGCGACCTCACACAGACTTCTGAGATACCACCCTGGACGAACGGTGAGGGAGAGAGGCTCCGTCGCATTGATAAGATGATCCATGTAGGCGTCTATCTCGTTGAAACCCGCCAAAGCCCGCAAATACGTAGTCGCGGAAAAGCGCGGGTTAATTTCGAAAGGAATGAATGTGTCGTCGCACAATCGCCCCTGAACGTTGATCGGCCCTATGCTGCCGAGGCGTTCCGCGATCCGTTGCGCCGTTTCGCATACCGGTGGAAAATCGTCGATGAGGCCTTGGCTATATCCGCTGGAAATCAAAAAGTCGGGACCCTGCGCCGCTATTGAAAGCTTGTTGTTGAATGTCCTGCGCATAGCAATTGTCCCGGTCACGCTTCCGTTCAACAGCGACAACACGCCCACAGTGAATTCACCGTCATCGACGGAAAGGTATTCCTGCGCCAACGGGCGCCGTCCATTGGCCTTGAGATGCGTCGAATAGAGTTCCGCTTCATCGCGGTGATGGGCAAAAAAAACGAAACTGCTTCCGCCACTGCCGGTCGTCGGCTTGATGACGCAGGGCATGGGGAAGCCATCGAGACTGTCACTCTGGTCGACCAGTGTTGTTTGCGGCACCCGAAATCCAAGAGATGAGAGCGTGGCAAAACATTGCTGCTTGTCGGACATCCGCTCAACCAACCCCGGGTCGTTCATCGCGAGTTTCACGCCGGCCTGTCTGAATTGTCCGGCAGAACGGGCGATGAGCGCCGTTGGCTCTTCGGCGCCTGGAACGACACAGTCGACGTGGTGCCGGGTGCAGATATCTAGCAGATTTTCAACGTATGCCTGACGATCCACGATCACCGTGGCATCGAAATGACCGTCGTAATGGCCGTACGCCAGCGGAGAAATGTCACATCCCAGGATGCGGTATCGACCGGCCAGACGAAGCGCCTTGGCGATTTCCGTTCCGAGCGACGCACCGCCGATTCCGGCAACGAGTACGACCGGCTTGTTTGGCATCGAATACTCCTCAGCAAGTAAATAAGGGGAATGGCAGCACTCTCGACGACAAACGCCGTCCCATCCGCCGCGATATCACCGTTACTCACCTTTCCTCCTCATCCTAGAGGAAAAGAAACTTCCTATTGGCCGCATGCAGAGTTTGGACGTCATCGATGATGCGACGGGCGTTGTTTGGGTTCAGGCCTACGTAAACGATTTCGACATCGCTCGCAAGGTCGGTGGGTGGACGAATATCTTTATCGAACAGTGTTTTATTGTATTTATGCGGATTCTGATCGAGAAAGCATTCAATTTGATCAATATTTTCCAGAGTGCTGGCGATAAACGCGCCATAGACTCCACTGCCATAGATCGCCGCCCGCTTTCCCTCTGCATGCTCGCGTTCGAACCTGCAGATTTTCTTCCGCATATTGTTCCAGTATCGCGCTATTTCTTCGGCACGCCCCACGTATTGCTCGACTTCCGTCGTATTCGGCTGAGCATCTCCCTTGCCTCGATTTGGTCGCCGCCCCTTGACCGCCCGGACAATGAAAGCGGCTTTATGGGAACGGTCATCGATTTCAAGTTCACTGAAATCTGCCTTAGAAAAGAGTAATTCCAGAGATGTGGGAGAAAAATGGTTTATATGATCAACAACGATTAGATCTCCGATATTTTCGTACATATTTGGAACCACGACATACAGTTGCCCACCATCTTTCAACAGGGACGCGACTGTCTGGATAAATTGTCTTGCGTCTGCGATATGCTCAAGGGTGAAGAATGACAATACGACGTCCAATGTACCCAACCACTGAGGCTTTATCTTGAAGATTGCCTGATTATCCTCGGGTACGAACGCATCCCAGAAGTTTTTGTAGCTGGCGCTCACTTCAAATACATAAGGTTGGATTCCTGGTTGCAGCCGTACCAGATGTCGGAGAGTGGCGCCTTTCGCGCAGCCAAAGTCCAGCACCTTCATTTTGTCGGACAGACTCAACTTCTTGGCACAAACATTGGCCTGATGTTCAGAGCGGAAAATCGTGTCGTTACCCTCGACAGCGTAAAGGTCGTCTTCTTCCTCGGCGTCAACGAGAAATCGGTACGTGTTATCGTAATATGCGTGAATTTCAGCAATCGGCATTGTCTGCACATGTCCACATGAGGGGCATAAATAAACAGAAGTTTCTGCTTGAATGACGAATCCTTGCGAGGAAATCCCTGTCGGGCCTGGGGAATAGTATAGTGGCGCGGATAATGGGGCGCGGCAAATCAGACAACTATTTAGGACTTTGTTCATGTGGGTCCCTCGTGCAATACACTAACGATGGCATGTGCCGCGCCCTCTTGCCGTCCGTCGGTCGGGAGGAAGGAGATAGGGGACAAAGCCGGGGTTCGGCCCTTTGCCGCTAGGAGTTGCCATCGGCGAGCACTAAGGATAGCGAATTTTGGTTCCGTCCGCCATTGATCGCGTGTTACCACGTGCCGGTCATTTCTGAAGCAGACATGATGTGGTTGCGTTGACGTAGACTGCTACGGTGTGCGTCGTGTTGCACCGCGACGAGGATCCATCGAGACCCCAACGTTGCCTTGTTCCCCCCTCACCATCGGCATGGCGGTCCGCAACGGCGCCGCGTATATCGAGCAGGCGCTCGCCGGGCTCGCCGGGCAGAGCCGCGGCGACTTCACCCTGCTGGTCGCCGACAACGCCTCGACCGACGCCACCCCCGACATCCTCGCCG
>JBHHZM010000167.1:0-5898 GCA_046758065.1 Alphaproteobacteria bacterium
GCATCGGTGCGTCCCGCGGCGACCGCTTCGGCGCATTCGCCCGAATAGGCCTTGAGCGCCGCTTCGAGCGCGGCCTGGATCGACGGGCCGTTCTCCTGGCGCTGCCAGCCGACGAACCCCGAGCCGTCGTATTCGAGCGTGAGCCGGTAGCGCGGCACCGTCAGACGAGCCTCGCACCGACGGCCAGACGCGCGCCCCGCAGGAAGGCGGCGCCGTCGGTCGGTGCCCTGCCGGCACGCTGAACGCGGAGCAGCCGGAGCGCGCCCGCGCCGCAGGCGACGGTGAAATCGTCGGCCAGCAGCGTGCCCGGCGCGCCCTCGCCTGCCGCTACCTCGGTGGCGAGCGCTTTGACCGTCCGGTCGTCGAGCGCAAAGCGCGCGCCCGGCTGCGGGCTGAACGCGCGCACCAAGCGGTCGAGCTCGACCGCCGGTCGGCGCCAGTCGAGACGGCCCTCGGCCTTGTCGAGCTTGGCGGCGTAGGTTACGCCCGTCGCCGGTTGCGGCGTCGGCTCGACCGCGCCGGACGCGAAGCGCGCGAGGGCGACGACGACGAGACGGCCGCCGAGTTCGGCAAGCCTGTCGTGCAGGCTCCCGGCGGTGGCGCCGGCGGGCACCGCGACGCGCTCTACCAGCAGGATCGGGCCGGTATCGACGCCTTCGTCCATGAGCATGATCGTCACCCCGGTCTCGGCATCGCCTGCCTCGATGGTGCGCGGGATGGGCGCCGGCCCGCGCCAGCGCGGCAGAAGCGAGGGATGGACATTGATACAGCCGAGGCGGGGCGCGCCCAGCACCGCCGCCGGCAGGATCAACCCGTAGGCCGCGACCACGGCGGCGTCGCAGCCCAGCGCGGCGAACGCAGCCTGCGCGTCGCCGTCGCGCAAGTTCGCCGGCGTGCGCACCGCAAGGCCGAGTTCCCCGGCCGCCTCGTGCACCGGGGTGCGGCGTGGTCTGTGACCGCGCCCGGCGGGTCGCGGCGGCTGGGTATAGACGCAGGCGAGATCGTGGCCCGCGGCGGCGAGGGCGCGGAGCAGCGGCACGGCGAAGTCGGCCGTTCCCATGAACGCGAGGCGCAAACGGGGCATGCTCAGGCGCTTTTCAGCGCCTTGGTCCTTCGCGCCTTGGCCAGTTTGCGGAGAATGATGCTGCGCCGCACCGCCGAAAGGTGATCGACGAAGAGGATGCCGTCGAGATGATCCATCTCGTGCTGTATGCAGGTCGCCAGGAGAGTTTCGACCGCGATTTCCCGCGGCGCGCCGTTGTCGTCGAGATAGCGCACCCTGATCGCCGCCGCGCGCTCGACCTCGGCGTACTGCTCGGGCAGCGACAGGCAGCCTTCCTCGTAGTTCACCGTCTCGCTACCGGTCCAGACGATCTCGGGATTGACCAAACGGAGCGGCGCGCGCGTCTTGCCCTCGGACGTGACGTCGACGACGATGACGCGCTTGGGCACGCCGACCTGAATCGCCGAAAGTCCGATGCCGGGCGCCGCGTACATCGTCTCGAGCATGTCGTCCATCAGCTTGCGCAGCTCGGAATCGACCTGCTCGACCGGTGCCGAGACGATCTTGAGGCGCGGATCCGGCGCGGTAATGATGGACAGGATCGCCATCTATTCGAACCGTGGGCCATTCCCGAATTACAACGGCCGTAACGTATTGTCGGCGCCGCCGAGCGTCAAGGCGAAGACCCGGGCGAAACTCGCCATCCGTGCAACCGCCATCGCGCCGTGCTAGCCTCGTGGCCGTGGAGCAGACGACGCTGATTCTTTTCGCCCCGCTCGCCGTTCTCGGCGGCCTCGCCATCGTCCTGACGATCGCTCTGCTGCGCAGCATGCGGGCCCGCGCCGAGGCCGAGAATGAAGCCGCGCTCGCACACCAGCAGGCCGAGACCGCGCAAGCCCAGATGGCGGACTGGGAAAAGACCAAGGCCCAGACCATCGAGGCGGCGAAGGCTGCCGCGCTCTCCTCGACGCGCGAGCTGTCGTCCAAGCTGCTCGACGACCACAAGCGCGAAAGCGAATCGGCGAACAAGGCCGCGGAGGAGCGGGTCAGAAAGACCACCGAGGACCTGCAGAAGCACTTCGGCAAGGTGGTCGAGTCGGTCGCTTCACTCAACGACCAGGTGGGCGAAAGCCGGAAAATGGTCGATACCGTCTGGCGCGCCCTGTCGAGCCCGGGGGGGGCCGGCCACTTCGCCGAGATCGGCCTCGAAAACACGCTGAAGTCCTTCGGACTTCAGGCGGGGCGCGACTTCATCATGCAATACACGGTCGCGGACCAGGCCGAGGGCAGGCGCCTGCGTCCCGACGCCGTGGTCTTCCTGCCGGGAGACACCTACCTCGTGGTCGACAGCAAGGCGTCGAAATATCTCCTGGAGATCGCCGAAGCCGAGGGCGCGGCGTCGGAGGAAGCGGCCTACGCCAACCTCGCCGGCACCATGAACCAGCACCTGCGGGCGCTCGCGGCCAAGGACTACAAGAGCGCCGTCCTGGAGAGCGCGCGCCAGACCGGGCGCGGGGGCGCCATCCGCAGGCTGCTCAACGTCATGTACCTGCCCAACGAGGGCGCGGTCGAGAAGATCAGCAGGGCCGACCCGGACTTTCAGGGCAAGGCGGTGAAGTCCGAGATCATCGTCACGGGTCCCACCGGGCTCGCTTCGCTGATCGCATTCGCCAGCATCGAGATCGACCTCGGGCGTCAGGCGGAGAACCAGGAGCGGATCGTCGACGCCACCCAGTCGCTGCTCGACAGCATGATCGTCGTGCTCGGTCACGCCGAAGGCATCGGCAAGGGTATCCGGACCGCTGCCGACCGTTTTGCCAAGTTCACGAAATCGGTGAACCGCCGCATGTTGCCGCGGGCGCGGACTCTCGCCGGTCTGGGCGTCCGACCGGCGGGCAGCAAGGCCCTGCCCAAAAGCCTCCCGGCCTACGAAGTCGTCGAATTCGACGCCAGCGACACGATCGAGGCCGAGGCCGAACGCATCGAGGACGCCGGACCCGACGGCGACGACGCCGCGAGGGAGCTTCCCGCGCCACGCAGCGCCGACCCGCCCCCGACCGGCGACTGATCCGGTTCAGAACTTCCGGCGCGCCTTGAGCGCCGCCGACAGCGTGCCGTCGTCGAGGTATTCGAGCTCGCCGCCCATCGGCACGCCCTGGGCGAGGCGCGAGACGGCGACCCCGGCGTCGGCGAGACGGTCGCCGATGTAGTGCGCCGTGGTCTGGCCGTCGACCGTGGCGCTGGTGGCGAGGATGACCTCGCGCACTTCGGGCGCGCCGGCACGCGCGACGAGGCGCGGGATGTTGAGATCCTCGGGTCCGATTCCGTCGAGCGCGGACAGCGTGCCGCCGAGCACGTGATAACGGCCGCGGAAGATGGCGGCGCGTTCGAACGCCCACAGATCGGCGACCTCTTCGACGACGCATATCAGCGAGGGATCGCGCCGTCCGTCGGTGCAAATGGCGCAGGGATCGGCAATGTCGAGATTGCCGCAGGTCGAACAGCTCCGCACCCGTTCGCTCGCTTGCCGCAGCGCCGCGATCAGGGGATCGAGCAGCGCTTCGCGCCGCTTGAGCAGATGCAGCGCGACGCGGCGCGCCGAGCGCGGTCCGAGGCCGGGAAGCCGCGCGAGACGCTGGATCAGGTGCTCGATTTCGGAAGCGCTCATGGCTCAGGCCCGGCGCGCTACGGCCGACGGGTTCCTCAGAACGGCAGTTGCATGCCGGGAGGGAGCTGCAGGCCGCCGGTGAGCTTGCGCATTTCCTCGGCGACGTGGGCTTCGACCTTGGACTTGGCGTCGTTGCAGGCGGCGATGATAAGGTCCTCGAGCACTTCGAGATCTTCCGGATCGGCGAGCGAGGGGTCAATCTTGAGGCGGCGCAACTCACCCTTGCCGTTGAGCGTGGCGGTGACGAGCCCGCCGCCGGCAGCGCCGTCAATCTCGATCTCCGCCAGCTTGCTCTGCATCTCGGCCATCTTGGCCTGCATTTCCTGCGCCTGCTTCATCATGCGGCCGATGTTTTTCATGAAGGATCCCTTTCATCCTTGAGATCGGCGAGCGGCGCGCCCGCGTCGTCACGTTCCCGCACCTCGGTCACCTCGGCTTCGGGAAAGGTCTCGAGCACCGCCTTGACCAGCGGGTGCTCCTTGGCCTCGGCGATGCGTCGGGCGCGCGCGGCGTCATGTCGTTCGGCGAGCGTGGGCTCGCCGGCTGCGCCGGACACCGCCACGATCCAGCGCCGTCCCGTCCACCGGCCGAGCTTTTCGCCGAGCTCGTTGGCCAGCCTGTCGGGCGCGTCGGGGCCCGGCCGGAACTCGATACGACCCGGTTCGAAGCGCACCACATGCACGTGGTTTCGGAGGTTGGCGACCAGCACCATCTCGCGTTTCTCCTCGGCAAGCGCGACGACTTCGGCAAAATTCGCAGGGTCGGGCGGCGCTTCCATCCGGCGGGCGGCGGCGTGTGTCTCGGGCGCGAGTGCGGCCTGCGGCGCCGTCTCGCCGCCCTCGCCGGACCCGGCAAGGCGCATTCCCTTCGCATCGCCGCCGCCGGGCGTCGGCGACGCCGACGGCTCGGTCTGCGCGGCGGCGTCCGCCCCCTTCCCGCGACCGAGCGCCCTGACGGCTTCGGCCGGCGGCGGAAGGTCGGTGACGAAGGCGAGGCGCACCAGCACCATCTCGGCCGCCACCAGCGGGTTGGGAGCGAGGCGCGCTTCCTCGACGCCCTTCAACAACATCTGCCAGGTCCGCGCCAGCACCGGCATCGAGAGCCGCCCGGCGAGTTCGCCGCCGCGGCGTCGTTCGGCCTCGGGGACGGTTGCGGCCCGCGCGGCCTCGGGAACCAGCTTGAGGCGGGTGATCCAGTGGGTGAGATCGAGCAGGTCCTGAAGCACCACCAGCGGATCGACGCCCGCCGCGTACTGCCGGGCGAGTTCGTCGAGCGCCGCCTTGATTTCGCCCGCCATCACCGCTTCGAACAGGTCGAACACCTGAACCCGGTCGGCGAGTCCGAGCATGTCGCGCACCCGCGCTTCGTCGATCTCGCCGCCGCAATGCGATATCGCCTGGTCGAGGATCGAAAGCGCGTCGCGCACCGAGCCGTCGGCCGCCCGGGCGATCAGCGCGAGCGCGCCGTCCTCGGCCTTCGCGCCCTCCTTGTCGAGGACGGTTGCGAGATGGGCGAGCAGCGCCTCGCCGTCGAGCCGGCGCAGGTCGAAACGCTGGCAGCGCGACACTACGGTCACCGGCACGCGCCGCGTCTCGGTCGTGGCGAAGACGAACACGACATGGGGCGGCGGTTCCTCGAGCGTCTTCAACAGGGCGTTGAAGGCCTGCTTCGAAAGCATGTGGATTTCGTCGATGATGTAGATCTTGTAGCGCGCCGAGACCGGGCGGTAACGTACCCCGTCGATCAGTTCGCGAATGTCATCGACGCCGGTGCGGCTCGCCGCGTCCATCTCGATCACGTCGACGTGGCGGTCCTCGGTGATCGCCCGGCAATGCTCGCAGACGCCGCAGGGCTCGATCGTCGGGCCGCCGGCACCGTCCGCGCCGACGCAGTTGAGCGCCCGGGCCAGGATGCGGGCGGTGGTGGTCTTGCCGACACCGCGCACGCCGGTAAGCAGATACGCCTGGGCCAGGCGCCCGCCCGCGATGGCGTTGGTCAGCGTGCGCACCATCGCGTCTTGGCCGATCAGTTCGGCGAAGACGGTGGGGCGGTACTTGCGGGCGAGAACCTGATAGGGACGGTCGGTCGATTCGGCGTTCATTCGGCGCGTGCCGCCCTCGCGCGGGTGGTCTTCGTTGTGCGGTGGGAGACCGGACGCCGACCCAGGCCGTGACTCGTTACGGCTGCTTCCTTCCGGACCTGACCGGGTTGGCGAGGGGCCTGTCCG
>JBHHZM010000168.1:0-5851 GCA_046758065.1 Alphaproteobacteria bacterium
CCGCGCGCCGCCGCGCGCAACAGCGCCGCCGGCACCGGCTCGTCGAGCACGGGCGCATAGCGGTCGCGAAGCAGTGCGTTAAGCCGCACCTGCGCCTCGACCTCTGCGGCGATGTCGGAATGCTCGCCAAGATAGCTCGCGATTTCGGCGCGCCGGTCGGGGTCGAGTCGGTCATCGACGAAGCGGTCGAGATCGGCGTCGCCGACGTTCTGCGGGTTTTGCGTCATTTTACCCTCTCGAGACGGACCGGCCGGTCGCCGGACATCAGGTCGCGCAGCCGCCGGCGCCCGCGGTGAAGACGCGACATCAGGGTGCCTTCCGGTATGCCGAGCACGTCCGCGGCCTCGCGGTAGGTCATGTCTTCGAGACCGACGAGCAGCACCGCCGCCTTCTGCTCCGCCGGCAGTCGTTCGAGAGCGCGGCCGAGATCGGCGATTTCCGGTCCGCTTTCCTGGGTCGGCGGCACGGCGAGCCGGTGACCCTCGTCCTTCAACGGCACCTCGACCGGGCGACGGCTCCGGCGGCGGACGCCGCTGACAAACTGATTATGCAGAATGGCGAACAGCCAGACCCGGATATCGCGGTCGCGATGGAACAGATGCGCCCGGCTCCAGGCCCGTTCGAGACAGTCCTGCACCAGATCGTCGGCCCGCGGGGCGTCGCCGGTCAGCGCCCGCGCATAACGGCGCAAGGCGGGAATCTGCCCGACGATTGGCCTTATAAGGTCCGCCATGGGCGCTTGCGTCTCCCCGGAGGCGGGCGCCGTTCGTCGCGCCGCCTCGCCGTTTCACCGTTCGACCGCGACCGCCCGGTCCGACGTCGCGAATCTCCTCGTTACTTGATATACGCCCGTGGCACGAGTTTATTCCCGTCGCCCGCTCCTGCCAACGGGGGGGCGATGCGGCGCGGGCCTCCGCTATCGCCACAGGCCGGCGACGATCGCGAGGTAGTCGGGGTCTTCGGGGTCGAGCAGCCCGTGGCGGACGAAGAAATCGATGTTGACGAGGTTGCAGTTGAACTTGAACTCGGCGCTGTCGCGCGTCACCGTCATCACGCGCTCGACCGGCCACAGGTAAAAATCGTCGATCTCGCCGTCGCAAGGACGCGGCGTGAAGCCGGGCGGCAGTTCGAGATCGTAGACGAACTGCACGTCGGGCTTGAGGCCGTCGGCGGTCTCGTGGCAATAGCCGATCGCGCCGACCGCGACGGCCCGGGCCGCGAGTTCGGGCGGCACCCCGGCTTCTTCGCCGCATTCCTTGACCACGTTTTCCTTGAGACCGAGACCGATCGGCTGACCGCCGGCGACGAAGTTGTCGAGCATGCCGGGATAGGTCGGCTTGTCCTTCGCCCGCCTTGCAATCCACATGCCCAACCGACCCCCCTCGCGGACGAAGCCGTTGACATGCACCCCGTAGGAGCGCACGCCGAACAGCGGGATCGCCGCGCGTTCCATCTGCAGCAGCGGTTCGGCGCCGAAGCCGCGGGCCACCGGGTACATCTCGCCGCGCCAGGCGGGAACCGCGCCGTCGGCGGCGAGCCGGCGGAGAACCACATCGACGGCGCTCGACCGTTCGTAAAACGAACGCAGTTTCGGCGCGAGCGCGACGCCGTCGCCGGTGACGATGAAGGTCTCGGGAAAGGCGGCGAGACGGCGGGCGAACGGCCGCTTGACCCAGCCGAACCGCTCGCCGTCGATGACGAACGGCGCGAAACGGCCGAGGTCGTGGGCGTTGCATTCTGCGATACGGTCGAGGAAGCTCACCGGGATCTCCATTTGCCGCGCGGCGATTGACTGTCAACCCGAAGCTCTGATGTGGCCCAGCCGCCCGGCGCTGTAAAGTCGAAAGCGATGCGCCACGCCATTCTCGAAACGACGCGCCTGCGTCTGAGGCCGCTCGTTCCCGCCGATCTCGACGCCTGGCTCGCCATGGATCTCGACCCGGACGTGCGGCGTTACCTCTTCCCCCACGACCCGCCGACGCCCGAAGCGCACCGCGCGGTCCTCCACCACCAGCTCGTCACCGGCTGGCCGGCGGAGGGCGGCGTATGGACGGTCGAATGGAAGGAAACCCCCGGCTTTCTCGGTTGGTGCGGCCTGTTTCCGCTCGAAGACACCGGCCTGATCGAGATCGGCTACCGTTATATCCGCGCGGTCTGGGGCCGGGGCGTCGCGACCGAGGCGGGCGGCGCGGTGCTCGATCACGGGTTTTCGGGCTTCGGATTCGACCCGATCGTCGCGGTCTGCCACCCGCAAAACCACGCCTCGCGGCGGGTGCTCGAAAAGCTCGGCTTCGCGACCGAGGGTGCGGCCTTCCATTACGGCCTGACGGTCGCCTGCTACCGCCTGCGCCGTGCCGACTACCGCGCCGCGCGCGCCGCGAAGGACGGGCCATAGGGCTCCTTACGCCGCGTCCTTTCGCCCCCGGTCAACGAGCTCGACGATATCGTCGACGATGGCGGTCAGATCGTAGTCCCTGGGGGTGTAGACGCGGGCGACGCCGGCCTCGGCGAGCGCCGCGGCGTCGGGCCCGGGGATGATGCCGCCGACCACGACCGGGACCTCGCCGAGACCGAGCGCGGCGAGCCGGTCGAGCACCGCGGCGACGAGCTCACGATGCGAGCCCGAAAGGATCGACAGACCGACCACGTGCACGGCCTCTTCGAGCGCGGCGTTGGCGATCTGCCCGGGGGTCAGCCGGATGCCTTCGTAGACCACCTCGAAGCCGCAGTCGCGGGCGCGCAAGGCGATCTGCTCGGCCCCGTTCGAGTGGCCGTCGAGCCCCGGCTTGGCGACCAGCAGCTTGAGCCGGCGTCCGAGCCGCGCCGATACCGTCTCGACCCGCGCGCGCACCTCGGCGAGCGCCGCGGCATCGGCCGCCGGAACGACCGCCCCGACGCCGGTCGGCGCGCGGTACTCGCCGAAGACCTCGCGCAGGGCGCCGGCCCATTCGCCGGTGGTGACCCCGGCGTGCGCGCAGGCGATCGACGGCTCCATCACGTTGCGCCCGTCGCGCGCCGCCGCGCGCAAGCCGCCGAGCGCCGCCACCACGGCGCCCGCGTCGCGACCGTCGCGCCACGCCGCGACCCGCGCGACCTGCTCGGCCTCGGCGCCCGGAGCAACGTCGAGAACGTCCGCTCCGCCGGCGCCGAGCGGCGCAGGCGCGCTCTCGGTATAGGCGTTGACGCCGACCACCACCTGCTCGCCCGATTCGATCGCGGCGACGCGGCGGGCGTGCGCCGCGACCAGCGCCTCCTTCATGTAGCCCGATTCGACCGCGGCGACCGCGCCGCCCATGCCTTCGATGCGATCGAGCTCGCTACGCGCCTCGCGCTTGAGCGCGGCGACCTTGTCGGCAACCACGCGGCTGCCGGCGAAAACGTCGTCGTATTCGAGGATGTCGGTCTCGAAGGCGACGATCTGCTGGAGACGCAGGCTCCACTGCTGGTCCCACGACCGCGGCAGGCCGAGCGCCTCGTTCCAGGCGGGAAGCTGCACGGCGCGGGCGCGGGCGTCCTTCGACATCACCACCGCGAGCATTTCGAGCAGGATGCGGTAGACGTTGTTTTCGGGCTGCTGCTCGGTCAGACCCAGCGAGTTGACCTGCACGCCGTAGCGGAAGCGCCTGAGCTTTGCGTCGGCGACGCCGTAACGCTCGCGTCCGATCTCGTCCCAAAGCTCGGTGAAGGCGCGCAGCTTGCAGATTTCGGTGATCAGCCTGAGCCCGGCGTTGACGAAGAAGCTGACCCGGCCGAAAACCGGCGCGAACCCGGCGGCGGGCATGCGCTCCGCGTCGCGCACCGCGTCGAGCACCGCGACCGCGTTGGCGAGCGCGAAGGCAAGCTCCTGCACCGGCGTCGCCCCGGCCTCCTGCAAATGGTACGAGCAGACGTTGATCGGGTTCCACTTCGGTATCTCGCGACAGGCGAAGGCGATGGTGTTGGCGGTGAGCCGCATGCTCGGGCCGGGCGGAAAGATGTAGGTGCCGCGCGAGAGATATTCCTTGAGAATGTCGTTCTGCACCGTTCCCGACAGCGCCGTGCGCTCGATTCCCCGGCGTTCGGCGAGCGCGACGTAGAGCGCGAGCAGCCAGGCCGCGGTGGCGTTGATCGTCATCGAGGTGTTCATGCGATCGAGCGGGATGTCCTCGAACAGCGTTGCCATGTCGCCGAGATGGCTGACCGGCACGCCGACCTTGCCGACCTCGCCCTTGCTGAGCGGATGGTCGGGGTCGTAGCCGGTCTGCGTCGGCAGGTCGAAGGCGACCGAAAGCCCGGTCTGGCCGCGCGCCAGGTTGTCGCGATAGAGCCGGTTCGAGGCCGCGGCCGAGGAATGGCCGGCGTAGGTGCGCATGATCCAGGGCCGATCGCGCCGGCCGGCCGGCCGCGCCGAAGTCGCTTTCGTCGTCGTCCCGTCGCCCATCGCCGCCCCCTGATCGCGCCTGCCCGGCGTAGTCGAACGCTCTGCGCCGAGACGCGCCAGTATATCCCATTGTGCGACGCAACAAAACCTTGCCAAACGGTGTCCGGGTGGGAACAATCGGTCGTTGGTTTTCGCACGGTCCGCCCGGGCCGTGCCGGGTTTGGGGATAAGCGCGATGAGCGAAGCGGCCGAGACCGTCCCGGCCGGGGACGAGGGCGAACGCAAGAAGCTTTACGAGATCGGCGAGATCCCGCCCCTGGGCCACGTGCCCGAGCAAATGTACGCTTGGGCGATCCGCCGTGAGCGCCACGGCGAGCCCGACCGAGCGATGCAGGTCGAAACCGTGCCGACGCCCGACATCGATTCGGACGAGGTGCTGGTGATGGTGATGGCGGCGGGGGTCAACTACAACGGCGTCTGGGCGGCGCTGGGCATGCCGATCTCGCCGTTCGACATCCACAAGGCCGACTACCACGTCGCCGGCTCCGACGCCGCCGGCGTGGTCTGGAAGGTCGGCCGCCGGGTGACGCGCTGGAAGGTCGGCGACGAGGTCGTGGCGCACTGCAACCAGGACGACGGCGACGACGAGGAGTGCAACGGCGGCGATCCCATGCTATCGCCCTCCCAGCGCATCTGGGGCTACGAGACCCCCGACGGCTCGTTTGCCCAGTTCGCCCGGGTGCAGTCGCGCCAGCTCATGCCGCGGCCCCGGCACCTGACCTGGGAGGAAAGCGGCTGCTATGTGCTGACGCTCGCCACCGCGTATCGCATGCTGTTCGGCCACCGCCCGCATATCCTGCGCCCGGGACACAACGTGCTGGTCTGGGGCGGGGCCGGCGGGCTCGGCTCGATGGCCGTCCAGCTCATCGCCACCGCCGGCGCCAACGCCATCGCGGTGATCTCCGACGACGACAAGCGCGACTTCGTCATGTCGCTGGGCGCCAAGGCGGCGATCAACCGCAAGAAGTTCGACTGCTGGGGCCAGTGCCCCGACATCGACGATGCGGAAGGCTACGCCGCCTACGCCAGGAAGGTGCGCGAATTCGGCAAGGCGATCTGGGCGGTCACCGGCAAGGGCAACGACGTCGATTTCGTCTTCGAGCACCCCGGCGAGCAGACCTTTCCGGTGTCGTGCTTCGTCGTCAAGCGCGGCGGCATGGTGGTGTTCTGCGCCGGTACCACCGGCTACAACCTGACCTTCGACGCGCGCTTCGTGTGGATGCGCCAGAAACGCATCCAGGGCAGCCACTTCGCCAATCTCAAGCAGGCGGCGCAGGCCAACCGGCTGATGATCGACCGCCGGATCGACCCCTGCATGAGCGAGGTCTTCGCCTGGCGCGACATCCCGCGCGCCCATATGAAGATGCTGAGGAACGAGCACAAGCCGGGCAACATGGCGGTGCTGGTGCAGGCCAAAACGCCGGGCCTGCG
>JBHHZM010000169.1:0-5813 GCA_046758065.1 Alphaproteobacteria bacterium
TCGGACGATTCATCTCCCTCGAGCAGAAGCTCGTCGTCCGACGCCGCCTGGGCGAGCTGAACGCCGACCGGCGCCGGACGTGGCTGCGAGAGATAGGATTGCGCTTTGGGCGACGACAGGCCCGGAACAACGGTGAAGGCGACAATGAGAATTAGTGCGTTTACGGTATTGACGGCTCTTTCGGCCCCTGGCATTGACGCCCCCCGGACATTGCGCCTCGAAACGATGCCTGCTCGCTCAGGCTCGAGGCCGATTCCCCGTTGATTCCCGGCCTCATTGCGATCGAGGACAACTTTATATGGAATCAAGAATCCGTATCATAACGTCATAGCGCCGCGAAGTTAAGCCGCTAGATGGCGTCGCTGAACGCCTTCCACTCGACTCGCGCGGTTCAGGCGCTCGATCCGGGATGGTTGATCCGTGCGACGATCGACGCGGCGGCGTCGGCGAACACGCGACAGCCGAGGACGATGTCGTCTTCCGCGGTATCCTCGGCGAAATCGTGGCTGACCCCGCCGATGCTGGGCACGAACAGCATGGCCGAGGGAAGCACGCCGGCAAGGATCATCGCATCGTGGCCGGCGGCGCTCGGCATGGCGGTCCATTTGCCCGGCGCATGAGCCTCGGCGGCGGCCGCGATCTGCTCCTGCAGCATGGCGTCCATCGACGTCGGTTGCACGGCCTCGTTCGAAGGCGCGATCGACACGGCAACCGGTCCCGCCGCGCACGCCGCGGCGATCAACTCGCGGGCCTTGGCCTCGAGAGCGTCGAGCCGGGCTTCGTCCTGGTCGCGGAACTGCAGGTGCATCTCGGCGCGCCCCGGCACGATGCTCGCCGCGCCGGGATCGAAGGCGACGCGACCGATGGTCCAGACCGTGTGCTCGCCGGCCACGGTCGGGAACGTCTCGTTGATCCGCTGGGCCAGCGCGATCAGCGCCACACCGGCGTCCTTACGCCGCGCCATCGGCGTGGTGCCGGCATGGTTCTGCTCGCCTGCGAAGACGATGTCGAGATTGCGCATGCCGACGATCGCGGTCACCACGCCGATCCGGTTTCCCGCTTCTTCGAGGTAAGGGCCCTGCTCGATATGGGCCTCGAGGTAGGCGGCGTGGCGGCCGGGCTCAAGCCGGGCGAGCGGCGCGCCTTCGATGCCCCCCTCGCGGATGGCGTCGGCGAGACGGCGACCATCGTGGTCGGTCGCCGCGGCGATGGTCTCGGGTGTCATGTCGCCGCAGAACGAACGGCTGCCCAGGAAGCTGACGTAGGTTCCCTCCTCGTCGACCCAGGAGGCGATATCGACGGCGAATTCCCGGGTTTCTGGCGTCTCGCCGAACGCGCGCGCGACCTCGAGCGCATAGATCACGCCCATCGCCCCGTCGAGCCAACCGCCGCGCGGCTGGGTATCGCTGTGCGAACCCAGCAACAGCGCCTTGCCGTCGTTGACGGACCGGCCGAAAACATTGCCCACGCCATCGATCCGCGCTTCGAGTCCGGCTTCGCTCATGCGCGCGGCAAGCCAGCGCCGCGCGTCCATGTCGATCGGCGAAAGCGACGGTCGGACGACGCCTGTGCCGCAGGCGCCGAAACTGCGCAGCGTCCTGAGATCGGTCATGAGGCGGTCGGGATCGATTTCGGGCATAATCGAGGCTCGTCGCGGATGTTGCCGAAAACGCCAGTGTGGGTGAGGCCGTCGCGATCGGCAAGCGGCCATTGCGGCGCAGGGCGGCGCTCCCCGGGTTAACCCGGAATTCCCACCAAAGTCATGAGCGGCGTCGCGGGCGCGCGGCGGCGGTCCGCGAGGAGAAGCCCGAAGAGCGTAGCGGGGCCTACGGTCGAGGGCTTCGACGACGCGGACGCCCCGCGCGGCGCGACCGCAATGCGGCGGCGCTCTGCGTCGGACAGGGGGCGTCAGACCGCTTGGCCGATGCCCCACATCGCCCGGCGCGGTCTTCCTGCCCTGTCCGGCGCATCATCGCCGCGCCGCCGCGACCTTGGTGGGAAATCCGGGTTAAACCTTCCTTAGGCGGGATATGCTCTGATTCCAGGCGCGGAGCATGCAAGTGGCGGAAAGGTTGCGAACGAACTCTCATGGCGAGGCTCACTCACGATGACGTAGAGCGGCTGCTGCGCGAACCGTCGGCGGATGTCCGGGCGGAGACTGCGACCAAGGTCATCGTCGCGTTCAACAAGCGTGACCTGCGGCCGAGCGAACGCCTGATCGCCGAGGAGATATTCCGCGCCATGCTGCGCGATGCCGAGAGCAAGGTGCGTCGCGCGTTGTCGGAAAATCTCAAGGACAATCCGCTGGTGCCGCGCGACATCGCCGTTGCCCTCGCCAACGACGCGGCCGAGATCGCGGTGCCGATGCTGCATCATTCGCTGGTTTTCACCGACGATGACCTGATCGAGATCGTGCGCACCCGGCCGGTGTCGCATCAGTTGGCGATCGCCGGACGCAACGCGGTTTCGGCCGCAGTCTCCGACGCGCTGGTCGATGGCGGCAACGAGGAGGTTGTCGCCGTTCTGGTGCGCAACGAAGGCGCCGAGATCGCCGAGCGGACCTACGGCAAGGTCATCGACTTCTTTTCGGGCAGCGAAATCGTCATGACGGGCCTTGTCGAGCGTCCGTCGCTGCCGCCCAAGTTCGCCGAACGGCTGATAACGCTGGTCGGCGAGAACCTGCGACTGCACCTCGCCGGCAGCGGCAAACTGTCGCCCGAGATTGCCGAGGACATCATTCTGCAGAGCCGCGAACAGGCGACCATGGAGGCGCTACCTGCCGATCCGCACGACGTCGAGGTCGCCGATCTGATCCGTCAGCTTCACAACAAGGGCAGACTCACGCCGTCCCTCATCCTGCGCGCGGTATGCAAGGGCGATTTCCGCTTCTTCGAGACGGCGATGGCCGAGATAACCGGGATCGGTCAGGCCAACGCGCGCGCCCTGATCGACGATGAAGGCGGACATGGCATGGCTTCCCTGTGCGCGGCAGCGGGACTTCCCGAGGCCGTGCACGACATACTCCGCGCCGCCGTCGAAGTGGCGCGCGAGATGGGTTATATCGGCGGCGCCGAGCGCCGCGACAGCTACCGCTGGCGGCTGATAAAACGTCTGGAAGGCCGTTTCAGGGGGCTCAACCCGGACAATCTCGAAACCGTGCTCGTCAGGTTTGTGCGCGTGACCGGATCGCACGACGCCGACGCCTGCCGGTCGAGAGCCGCCGCCAAGGCATAAGACTCGGCATCGCATCCGCCTGTCCGGCAGGCGCGATGCTTGTCGTCGGTTGCGTCGTCTCCCGCCCGATCCCGTCGGTCGATCAGCGGTCGGAGTTGGGGGGAGAGTCGACGAGCCTGGCGGCGATCGAGTCGGGCAGCTTGCGGGCGATTTTCTCGGGCGCATTGACGAACCTGAGTCCCAGCCGGTTTTCGCGATGCCACATGACATCGGCGAGGAACAGGCCCAGACGGTCAATTTTCAGCTTGACCCGAGACTTGCAGGTATAGCCGTTTGGCGCCCTGATTTTCGCGCCGTTGACCGAAATGTCGAGAACGACGACCTCGACCATCCTGTCGGAGTCGATCAGGGTCCCCGAGAAGAGGGTGCGGGTGCGCTTGAATCGCCTTTGCTCGACGTCTTCGGGGCGCTGCGTCGGCTTGGTCTGCATTGTTAATCTTGCTCGCAGTGTTAATCTTGCTCTCAGTGGACCGATCGGCCTTGGAACTTTAGATTGCAGAAGTTGTGAAGCGGTTAATGGGGATGCAGGGGTCTTGTCTCGCTAACCTCGCGGCAACGAATTCGATGCATACTTGCGGCTGAAAAAACAGACTTGACCGCCGATACACGACGACGCGAGATGGAGCCAGCCTCCGCCATGACCGGATTGACCGAGACGGCCGCCGTTTCGACGGCGCTCACGACGGTGGATGCGGGCGGCTTCACCGTTTTCCAGCAAAAGGTCAAGGGCACCAATATTAACGAGCAGACACTTCTCGCGACGGATTATCTAAATCATTTCAATGAAATAATGATGATTCTTGAGATGATACCCGATCTTCCGGATTGCCTGGAAGACGCCAGGGAATGGCGGCCGAAGAGTTATCAGGAGCATTTTCGCGACAGCAGCTTTTCCGACAGGGATCTCGCCATCGCCGCCTACGAGCACGCACCGAGCGGCCGCCGCGACCTGTTCGAGGATACGGTTTCGCATATGAACCGGCTCGTCGCCGCGGGTCTCGAACGGATCGAGCGGGCGCTCGGCACGGGCGAGTGCGAAACGGTCGCTTGCGCGGTGCGGCAGGTATCGCATTCCTTGCAGAAGCTCATCGACATAGCCAGCGCCATCATCCACGGCGACAAGCCGACCATGGAGCAGGACGAAATCGATCAGATGATCGGCGTTTGAGAGGCGAGCCGCGCGGCTATTTGTCCTTCAACGTCGCGATGAAGGCGATCAGGTCCGCCATTTCCCTGTCGGACACGTCGATCTTGAGCGGCGGATGCGGCGGGCGCTCGCTGAAGGTGCGAATGCGCTCGGGCGGATAGGTCTCGGGCTTGCGCGCGAAGGTCCGGAACCACGGCGTGCTGTCGATACCGCCGTAAACGTTGTAATCGCCGATCACGTGACAGCGCGCGCACCACTTGAGCGCGACGTCCTTGCCCTTTTCGGGATCACCCGCCGCAAGCGCGCCGGCTTCCGGCACGAAGACCAGCAGCATCAGGACAACGCCCGCGACGGCGTAATTTCGTAATCCTGCCATTGCCGGCCGGGAGGGTAACACAACCCGGCAGACGCTGCCATCCGACGCGCATCGCCGTCAGGTCATCCCGGTCACCGGAACGCGCTGCAATCGCCCGAACATGGCGGTGGCGGCGGCGGGCGAATCTCCGTACCATGTTGCCCGCCGGGACGCTCGCGCGAGTCGGACGCAGGTGCTCGGTGGAACGGACTAATCGGTCCGCACGATAAAGTTGGGAGAATCGCACAATGAAATTCACAGGGAGAATGAGCCGGCGCGCGCTGTTCGCGGCGTTGGCGATCGCCGTTGCCGGAACGATCGGTCTGGCGCCCGCGGATGTCGCGGCCGGCGAGAAGCTGAAGGTCGCAGCGGTGTTCGAGACGCCGATCGAGGAACCCTGGGTCAACCAGATCCACGTCGCGCTCCTCAAGGCGCAGAAGGAACTCGGCGTCGAATACACCTGGTCGGAAAGCGTCAAGGCGGCCGATTTCGCCCGCGTGCTGCACGAGTACGCGCAAGGGGGCTACGACCTGATCATGGGCGATTCGTTCGGCACCGAGCGCATTACCCGCCGCGTCGCCCGCGAGTACCCGAACGTCGCCTTCGTCTTCGGTTCCGGCCTCGGCCCGGCCGAGCCGAATTTCGGCGTGTTCGACAACTGGATCCACGAACCCGCCTATCTCAGCGGCGTGATCGCCGGCAAGATGTCCCGCTCGAACGTCGTCGGCGTCGTCGCAGCGATGCCGATTCCCGAGGTCAACCGGCTGTCGAACGCCTTCTGCGCCGGTGCCAGGGAAGCGAACAAGAACGCCAAGTGCAAGTTCTCGTTCATCGGCTCGTTCTTCGATCCGCCCAAGGCGAAGGAGGCCGCCCTCGCCCAGATCGAGGCCGGCGCGGACGTGATCTATGCCGAGCGTTTCGGCGTCGTCGAGGCGGCGGCCGAAAAGGGCGTTCTCGCTATCGGCAACATGTCGGATCAATCGGGCCTCGCGCCCGATACGGTGATCACCAGCGTGGTCTGGGACATGTGGCCGACGGTCAAGCAGGTGGTCAGCCTGGTCAAGGCCGGCGTCTACA